>CAYVUI010000021.1:0-36439 GCA_964454745.1 uncultured Pirellulales bacterium
CGAGGCGGTGAACTTCCACGAACCGGAAAAGCTGGCCGAGCGGGTGCTGTTTAAGGACCTGACCCCCCTGCACGCCGAGGAACGATTGATCCTCGAGACGACGCAGAACGAGCTGAGCACGCGGATCATGGACCTGGTGACCCCGATTGGTAAGGGGCAGCGCGGTTTGATCGTGGCTCCGCCGCGAACCGGTAAGACGATTCTGCTCCAGAAGCTGGCCAACGCGATCAGCGCGAATTACGCTGAAGTCAAGATGATCGTCCTGCTGATCGACGAGCGTCCGGAAGAAGTGACGGACATGGAACGCAAGACCAACGAAGATGTTGAGGTGATCAGCTCGACGTTTGACGAACCGACTTCGCGTCACTGCCAGGTGGCGGAGATGGTGATCGAAAAGGCCAAGCGCATGGTGGAATACGGCGAGGATGTTGTGATCCTGCTGGACTCGATTACCCGCCTGGCGCGTGCGTACAATACGGAAATGCCTCACTCGGGCAAGATCCTGACCGGTGGTGTGGACGCCAACGCGATGCAGATGCCCAAGCGATTCTTCGGTGCGGCCCGTAACATCGAGCATGGCGGATCGCTGACGATTTTGGCGACGGCGCTGATCGATACGGGCTCGAAGATGGACGAGGTGATTTTCGAGGAGTTCAAGGCGACCGGTAATATGGAAATCCACCTGGACCGCCGCCTGATCGACCGCAGGACATTCCCGGCGATCGATATCAGCCGTTCGGGCACACGGCGCGAGGAATTGCTGCTGGACCCGAAGGAACTGGAGCTTACGTACCGTCTGCGGAAGGTGCTCAGCGAAATGAACCCGATCGAGGCGATCGAGCTTTTGAAGAACCGTTTGACCAAGTGCCACACAAACGCGGAATTCCTGATGAGCATGCACCTCGATTAATTGGCTGTTTTTCGGCGTTTTCAGGGTATTTTGCCCCGGCGCTTTACAAAGCGGCATTTTTGGATAAAATTCAGGTTCCAGTCGGTTTCGGCCGGCTGGGACTTTTTTTATGCCCGCTGACGCGGGGCAGGCAAAATGGCAATCTGTACCGATTTTAGATCGGGCGAGGGAGTACGAAGGGCGAGTAGTTATGAGTGATCAGCTTTCGACGGTATACAATCCGAAGGAAACGGAAGAACAGGCCTTGAAGGTATGGGAGATGGGTAATTGCTTTCATGCCGTGCCGGGCGGTTCGCGGGTGGACGAGACATACGTGATTGTCATCCCCCCGCCGAATGTGACGGCGGCGCTGCACCTGGGCCATGCGCTGAATAATACGCTGCAGGATATCCTGGTTCGCTACCAGCGGATGCGCGGGCTCGATACGCTGTGGATGCCGGGGACGGACCACGCGGGGATCGCAACGCAAACGGTGGTGGAAAAACGTCTGCTGGCCGAACAGGGCAAGCGGCGGACGGATTTTGAGCGGGAGGAGTTTGTCGGGCATGTACAGGACTGGAAGGATGAGTACGAAGCGCGGATTTTAGGCCAGCTGAAGCGCATGGGCTGTTCGTGCGACTGGCAGCGGGTGCGGTTTACGATGGATGATATGTGCGCCCGCGCGGTGCGTGCGAACTTTTTCAATCTCTTCCGGGACGGGCTGATCTACCGCGGCAAGCGGCTGGTGAACTGGGACCCGGCGACGCAGACGGTGCTGGCGGACGACGAGGTGGAACACGAGCGTGTGGCGGGGCATTTTTATTACATGCGGTACCCGCTGGAAGAGGCGGTTGAGTTTGAGGGCAAGACGATTCGGCATGTTACAGTGGCGACGACGCGGCCGGAGACGATGCTGGGCGATACGGGCGTGGCGATGCACCCGGGCGACCCGCGGGCTGGTGTACTGGGCGGTAAAAAGGTGCGGCTGCCGATTGTGGGCCGATTGATCCCGATTGTGCTCGATGAGCACGTCGTCTTACCGGACCCGGAGAGCGAGGACGAAAAGGCGCGGTTTTCTTCGGGATTTTTGAAGGTGACCCCGGCGCATGACACCAACGACTGGGAGATCGGGATTCGGCACGGGCTGGATGTGATTAACGTGATGGCACCGGACGGGACGATCAGCGACCGGCACGGCTGGGAGGACGCGGGCGAGGACGCGGAGTTTCTGCTCGGGATGGACCGCTTTGAGGCGAGGAATGCGATCGTGGAATGGTTCCGCAAGGAAAAGCTGCTCGAAGAGATTCGCGATTACGAGCATGAGGTCGGGCACAGCTACCGTTCGCATGTTCCGATCGAGCCGTATTTGTCGGACCAGTGGTACGTGGCGGTGAAAAAGCCGATCTCGCACCTGGCGGAAAAATTCGGCGAGGGGATGATCGAGGATACGGATGTGCCGTACAATTCGCTTGCCGGGCTTGCACTGGCGCCGCTGATGGATAAAAGGCTGAAGTTTTACCCGGACCGATATGCCCGCAATTACCGGATGTGGCTGGAGAACCTTCGGGACTGGCCGATCAGCCGGCAGCTCTGGTGGGGGCACCAGATTCCGGTTTGGAACGGCAAGCAGGAGCCGGATCTTTCGGGCGTGGAAGCCTGTGTGCAGGAAGGCACGGACGAGAACGGGGAAAAGGTGTACTTTGTTTGTGTTCCCGCCGACAGCGAGGACGCGGAAACAAAGCTCGAGAGCCAGGGATTGGTGCGGGATGAGGATGTACTGGATACATGGTTCAGCTCGGCGCTGTGGCCGTTTTCAACGATGGGCTGGCCGGGGGATACGCCGGAGATGGGGCGTTATTACCCGGGCTCGGTGCTTTGCACGGCGCGGGAGATTATTACGCTGTGGGTGTCGCGGATGGTGATGATGGGCCAGTACTGCGCGGGGGATATCCCGTTTCGGGATGTGTATATCCACGCGATGATCCAGGACGGCCAGGGGCGCAAGATGTCCAAGTCTTTGGGTAACGGGATCGACCCGCTGGTCGTAATCGATTCGCACGGTGCCGACGCGATGCGGTTTACGCTGGCGTCGATGACGACCGATACGCAGGATGTACGAATGCCGGTCGAGCCGATGAAGCTGCCCGACGGTCGCGAGGTCAATACGTCGCCGAAGTTCGACAACGGGCGGAATTTCTGCAATAAGCTGTGGAACGCGTCGCGGTTTGCGATGATGCACCTGGAGGGCATGGACGCAGGCAGTTTTGATGAGAAAAAAATGGACCTTTCGGACCGGTGGATTTTGTCTCGGCTGGCGGGCGCGGTCAAGAAGGTAAGCGAAGGACTGGACGCGTACAAGTACAACGAGCCGGCGACAGAGCTGTACCGGTTTTTCTGGAACGATGTGTGTGACTGGTACCTTGAGTGGTGCAAGCCGCGGATGAACGATGCCGAAAGTAAGGGCACGGCGCAGAATGTGCTGGCGTTTGTGCTGGATCAGTCGCTGAGGCTTTTGCACCCGATTGTTCCGTTTATCACCGAGGGCATTTATGAGAAGCTGCGCGGGATGTGCCCGAAGATTGGGATCGGAACCCTGGCAAAGGCGGAGACGGCCGATGCGCTGGTTACCGGGGCGTGGCCGGGAGCGATGAATGAACTGATTGATGGCGACGCGGAGGAAAAGATCGAGACGCTGCAAGGGGCGATCAAAGCGATCCGCGAGATTCGCAACAAGTACACGATCGCGCCAACCGAGAAGGTGAAGGCCTCGATCTCGGGGCCGGCGGACCTGGCGGCGATGATCGAGGAAAACGCACCGCTGGTCTGCTCGCTGGCGGGGGTGAGCGATTTTGAGGTTTCGACCTCGGATGAAAAGCCGTCCAACGCGGCGGTTTCGGTCGTGGGCGAGCTGAGTATTTTCGTGCATGACGTGGTAGACCCCGAGGAAGAGCGGAAACGACTCTTGAAGCAAAAGGAGCACATCGAGAAAGGCCTTCGCGGTGCGGAGGGCAAGCTGGGCAACGAAAACTTTATGTCCCGTGCCAAGCCGGAGATTATTGAACGGACCCGTCAGCAGGCGGCGGAACTAAAGGAGCAACTGGGGGCAGTTTGCAAGCTGCTCGATGAACTAAGTTAGTGTTTTGTCCGTATTGGATTGTACTATGGAAATCGAAGCAGAATTGTCACGGATTATTATCAATGAGACGGTGGACCAGCAGATCATCGTGCTCAAGGAAGTGGATGGGGATCGTGCGTTTCCGGTGGTGATCGGAATGAGCGAGATTCTCGCAATTGACCGGCGGCTCAAGGGCATGGATTTTCCGCGCCCGATGACGCATGATTTGCTGGGCAACATCATCGAGGCGATGGGCGGCGTGCTGGACCGGGTGGTGGTCAGCGATTTGCGGAACCATACCTTTTACGCGACGCTGTACATCGAGACCGAGGAGGAAATTATCGAGATCGATGCGCGGCCCAGTGACGCTATTGCTCTTGCGTCGGGCCTGGAGACTTCGATTTACATTGATTCGCAGGTGTTTGAGAAGCTGGGGATGTAAAGCTTGAGATCAGCAGCAGGCCCACCGCGATACACAGCAGGGAATCGGCGATGTTGAACGCGGGCCAGTGCTTGCCGGGGTAGTAAACCACATCAATAAAATCACGCACGAGGCCGTTGTTGAACATGCGGTCGTAGAGGTTGCCGACGATGCCCGCGGTGAACATAGACAGGGCGACGAGTGTCAGGCGGTGTCGGATGCCGGCAAAGAGGAATAATCCCACAACAAAGAGAAGCGCCGCGATGGAGACGGCGATCAGCGGCCACCTGTGGCCGGAAAAGAGGGAAAAGGCGGCGCCGTCGTTGAGGCGGATGACGAAGGTGAGGATGTCAGGGATCAGGACCTCTTCATGATACGGTTTGGTTTGGAGCCACTGGAAGACTGCATGCTTGGTCCAGAGGTCCGCGGCGATGCCGAGGATGACGATGGGCCAGTAGATCAGATGGTCCACCGGTCGCGGGGGCGTGATTTTCTGAAGTTGTTTTTCGAGGTCCATTTTCAGCGGGCGTATTTTTCGACGAGGGCTCTGAGCTTGGGCTGGTCGCCGTTGATCGAGAGCGAGAGGTTCCAGTTTTGCAGGGCTTTTTCCTTCATGAGCCGGTCATTATCTGCCGCGAGCGAACGCATCATGAATGCGACGCCGAGGCCCTTGTATGCCTGCCAGTCGCGGGGGTCGAGGCGGATAGCGGTTTCGTAATTGCTGACGGCGGTGTCTACGTCCCGCAGGCGGAGATTGGCAAAGCCGAGGTATTGGAAGGCCCTGGCGTTTTTGGGATCGATGTAGATGGTCATGTCGAGCAGCTCTTTTGCAGCCTCGTAGCGTTCCATGCGAAGGTACGCGACGGCGAGGGGGACCATGATCTCGGGCTTGTTGCCCTCAATCTCGAGTGCCCTTCGGTAGGCGGCGACGGCATCGGCGTGATTTTCCTGCGATTCGAAGATGTCGCCGATGAGCAGGTCGGCGTCGGCACTGAGGGGATTGATGCTCTTGGCTTCCTGCGCGTAGTTGCGGGCCTGGTTGTAGTCTTTCAGTTCGTGATAGGCCCGGGCGGCGCCGAGATGGGCGTCGAAGTGCTGGGGTTCGATCTCGCAGGCGCGGGAATAGGCCTTAACCGATTCGATGTAGTCGTCGAGCTTTTCGGAGACTTTGCCAAGGTTGAAGAAGTCCTTGAAGGACCAGGGATCGAGCTCGGTGGCCTTTTTGTAGGCGGCCTGGCTCATTTCGTAGTCACCGGACTGCTGGTGGATTTCACCTTTGAGCGAGTAGGCCAGGGCAAACTCGGGATCAAGATCGAGTGCGTCGAGCAATTTTTCGATGGCCTGCTCCTCTTCCTTGAGTTCGTTGAGCATGAGGGCGTCCACGTAGAGGGAGACGGCCTTTTGCTGCTTTTTCTGGCGGGATTCCCAGCAGCCGCTAAGGGCCACGGTGCACAGAATGAGGGTGAGAATGAATTGACGGGTGAATCCCTTCGTTTTACACATGTATAATCCCTTTCGATCCGGCAAAAGTGTATTTATGCTCTTTGGCCTGTTTGGGGGTAAGTGTAACAGGGTAAAGGGGGCCTGTCAAACGTGAAAAGGGGAAATGTTTGACAGGACGGGGGTTGATGGGATAGGATGGCTGGACTTTGTGCGCCCCGGGATACGTCGAAATTCGGGCTGTTTGGGGCAAAAACAGGTAATGGCAACTGTAAAAACAGGGAAATGTGATGAGTGATTCGAAAGTAAAGCTCGAGCGCGGGCCTTTTATGATGATTATCCGCGACGGATGGGGGTACAATCCGAGCGGGGACGAGACGTACAACGCGATTCGCCAGGCGGATACGCCGGTCGATGATATGCTCATGAGCGAGTACCCCAATACGGTGATCGAGACCTCGGGCGAGGCGGTGGGCCTGCCGGACGGGACGATGGGCAATTCGGAGGTTGGACATCAGAATATCGGGGCCGGGCGGGTAGTCTACCAGGACTCGGTGCGGATTACAAAGGCGATACGCGAGGGTGACTTTTTTGAGAACGCTGTACTGCTTGAAGCGATTGAACACGCGAAAAAAAGCGGCGGCAAGCTGCATTTGATGGGACTGTGCTCGGATATCGGGGTGCATTCGCTGCTGGGGCATTTATATGGATTGCTGGAAATGGCCAAGCGCAACGGACTGGCGGAGGTGTACCTGCATGCGTTTACGGACGGGCGGGACTCGCCGCCGACCTCGGGTAAGGGGTACCTGGCGGATATCGAGGCGAAGATGAGCGAAATCGGGTCCGGGCAGGTGGCCAGTATCGCGGGTCGGTTTTACGCGATGGACCGGGACAACCGGTGGGAGCGCGTGGAAAAGGCATACCGGTGCCTGACCGAGGGCGAAGGGCTGACCGCGGGCAGCGCGGAGGCGGCGATTACCGAGAGCTACGCACGCGAAGAGACGGACGAGTTCATCAAGCCGACGATCATTACGGATGGCGACGGCAAGGCGAAGGCTTTGATCGAAGACGGCGACGCGGTGGTGTTCTTTAACTTCCGCGGGGACCGGCCCCGGGAGCTGACGCGGGCGTTTGTGGACGATGATTTTTCCGGTTTTGATCGCAAGGTTCGCCCGAATGTATTTTACGTGTGCATGACCGAATATGACAAGACGATTCCGGCGAAGGTGGCGTTTGCCAAGCCGCCAAAGATGAAGAATATTGCCGGTGAATATCTCTCGCAGCTTGGTCTCACGCAGTTTCGTTGCGCGGAGACGGAAAAATACGCGCATGTGACGTTTTTCTTTAACGGCGGGCGTGAGGAGCCGTTTGAGGGTGAGGACCGCAAGATTGTGCCCTCGCCGAAGGTGGAGACGTATGACTTGAAGCCGGAGATGAGCGCGTACGAGGTGACGGATGTGATTCTCGAAAAGCTCGCCGCGAACCAGCATGATGTGATTATCATGAACTACGCGAACCCGGATATGGTCGGACATACCGGCTCGCTGAAGGCGGCGGTCCAGGCGGCGCAGGCGGTGGATGAATGCCTGGGCAAGGTGCTCGACAAGCTCAAATCGCTGGGCGGGGCCGCGGTCATTTTGGCCGACCACGGGAATTTTGAGAAGATGTGGGATGCGGAGAATAACATGGAGCACACGGCGCACACGATCGGCACGGTTCCGCTGATTGTGTTCGACGAGAAGGCCAAAGGCTGCAAGATGCGGGACGGCGGAATCCTAGCGGATGCGATTCCGACGCTGCTGGATGTGATGGAGCTCGATAAGCCTGCGGAAATGACGGGCCGTTCTCTGATCGAGCGCGGGTAATTGTAGTGACGGGTTGTTCGGGGGGCTGCGCGGCGGCAATTGGTGCCGCGCGGATGATGGGAGTTGGTTATGGGTAAGATCGCCCGGCTGGACAAGAATATGGTGAACATGATCGCGGCGGGTGAGGTGATCGAGCGCCCGGCCAGCGCGGTCAAGGAACTTTTGGAAAACGCGATTGACGCGGGGGCGACTTCGGTAACCGTGGAGGTAGAAAACGGGGGCAAGAAGCTGATCCGGGTAACGGATAACGGGTCGGGGATGGATACCGAGGATTTGGCCCTGGCGTTTGAGCCGCACGCGACGAGCAAGATTCATGAGCCCGACGACCTGGACTCGATTGTGACGCTGGGTTTCCGCGGGGAGGCACTGGCCTCGATTGGATCGGTCGCGCAGGTGCGGATCGTGACGCGGACGGGCGAGGAGATCGAGGGGCACGGATTGTCGATTGACTGCGGTGATCGCGGTCAGATTGAGCCGGTCGGCGCGCCGAGGGGCACGGATATTTCGATTCGCAATCTCTTTTATAAGCTGCCGGCCCGGCGGAAGTTTTTGCGGACCGATCAGACGGAGATGGGGCACATTACGGACCATTTTACGCGGGTGGCCCTGGTGCATACGCAGTTGGAGATGCGGCTGGTCCATAACGGCCGGCAGGTGTATCATTTGCTCGGCGGTACGGGGGTACGCGAGCGGATTCGGGCACTGTTGGGCGAGGCGGTCTCGGAGGATCTTGTCGAAACGCAGAACCTCGACGAGGGGATCGAGATTCGGGCACTGATCGGCAAGCCCGGCGGGGCCAAGGCGACGACGCGGTACCAGTTTACGTTTTTAAACGGGCGTTACATCCGCGATAAGTTCATCCAGCACGCGATCCGCGAGGGCTACCGCGGGACGGTGGAGCACGGGCGGCACCCGGCGGTGTTTATGTATATCTCGATGGACCCTGGGCTGTATGATGTGAATGTGCATCCGACCAAGGCGGAGGTGCGGTTTGAG
The DNA here is from genome assembly GCA_964454745.1 of uncultured Pirellulales bacterium. Classification (GTDB taxonomy): domain Bacteria; phylum Planctomycetota; class Phycisphaerae; order Sedimentisphaerales; family Anaerohalosphaeraceae; genus CAYVUI01. Next base: position 8,727 of record CAYVUI010000021.1, read on the forward strand.
CGGTCCAACTGGGTGTATTCGCATGTCCTGGCGACGATCCGGGAAAAACTGCTGGGGATGAATGTCGATGCCTCCGGTGACGCGGCGCGGGGCCTGGCCCAGCCGATCCGCGAGATCGAAACGGACAGCGAAAAGCAGGAACGCGAGGAACGTGTGCGGTCGGCGATGGCGGAGTTTTTCAAGAATAAAAAGCCGGTCAACCAGGGGCAGTTTGAATTTCCGACGCAATCAAGCGGCCCGGCGGTGCCGATTCGGGACAAGAAACACAATTGGGGGGAACCTGCAGGCAGAGATACATACCGGCCGGACTTTGCGCCGCTACGGCGGGAGGTGGATGTTACGGCGTTTACACCGCAAAGCCTTGGTGAATATGGATTTATGCAGATCCACGACAGCTATATCGTCCACCAGACCGATGCGGGCGTCGAGATCATCGATCAGCACGCCCTGCATGAGCGGATTTTATACGAAAAAATGGCGTCGCGGCTGGAAAAAGAGGGGCTCGAATCGCAAAGGCTTTTGGTGCCGGAATCTTTTTCGGTCACGGGCGCCCAGCAGGAGGCCATCGAGAAAAACCAGGAGCTGCTCAAAAAGCTCGGGGTTGAGGTATCCTCTTTTGGGCCGGACAGTTACGCGGTGCAGGCGTTTCCGACGATTTTGGGCAAGGTCGATGCGGTTGAATTCGTGACCGATATGCTCGATAAGCTGATGGATGACGAGTTGAGCATGACGCCGGAAAAGCTTGTCCATGAGATCCTTGATATGGCTTCGTGCAAGGCGGCGATCAAGGCGGGGCAGAAACTGACCGCACAGGAGATTTCAAAGCTGTTGGCGGATAAGGGGATCACGGAGCATTCGTCGCGGTGCCCGCACGGAAGGCCGACAACTTTACAGTTTTCATTGACAGAACTGGCAAAACAGTTTAAGAGAACCTGATGCTGAAAAACCGATATATACTCCTGGCGATCATGTTCTTTTCGGGCCTGGCGATTGTGCTGCTGACCCAGGACGCGAAAAAGAAGGACGCCGCGCGGGAGGCGGAGGCTTTGGGGCCCAATTCGGCGCAATCGCAGCAAATCCCTGAGCGGATCGTGACGATGACGCCGAATCTGACCGAGATCGTGTACGCGCTGGGGCTTGGAGAACGGGTGGTGGGTGTTTCGCAATTTACCGATTACCCCCCTGCCGCGAAGGAAAAGCCGATGGTCGGGGGTTTTGAGCCGGACCTGGAGGGGATCATCGGGCTCAAGCCGGATTTGGTGGTGATGTACGAGATCGAGCAGCACCGGCGATTGATCCCGCATTTTGTGGCGATTGGTGCAAAGGTTGTCATCGAAAAGGTGGAGACGCTGGAGGATATTTTCCGCGCGATCGAGACGGTGGCACAAGCGGCGAATGTACCCGAACGCGGCGAGGAGCTTGTCTCGGATATTGAGGGGGCGATCAATGCGCTGGCCAGCCGTTTTGCGGGGGCGAAGCGATTGAAAGTGCTATGGGTCGTCCAGCGCGAGCCGATGCTGGTCGCCGGGCAGGATACGTATCTTTCGCAGCTTCTGGAAATTCTCGGCGCGCAAAATGCTATGAGCCAGACACTTGCGCAGTATCCTTCGATTGGTGCCGAGCAGGTGATCTCCATGAACCCGGATGTGATTATCGAACCGGGGGTCGCGGGCGGCGACACAGGGAAACAGCGCGAGGCGGCCATCTCCTTTTGGGAAAAACGGTTCGGCAGCCTTGAAGCGGTGCGGGATGGGCGGATTTACGTGATCGGCAGCAACGTGGTGAGTATCCCCGGTCCGCGAGTGGTGGAGGCACTGGGGCGAATCGCAGGGGTTTTGTACCCGGAGATTCCGGGGGAGAGCGGACAATGAAAGGCAGACTTACCAGGGGAGGACTGCTTGGACAAGTGCTGATCGCCGCGGGGGTATTGGTGGTGACGGGCTTTTTGTGCTCGCTGGCCGGGACGGAAACGATTTCGCCGGCCAGAGCTTTTGAACAGTTGATTTCGGGCGAGGGAGGTATCGAGTCGCAGATTTATTTCGGGATTCGGCTAAGCCGGATCGCCCTTGCGGGGCTGATCGGGATGTCTTTGGCGTGTTCGGGCGTGGTTTTGCAGGGATTACTGCGGAACCCGCTGGCGGACCCGTATATCCTAGGGATTTCGAGCGGGGCCGGGCTTGGCGCGGTGCTGGCGTCGGTGTTTGGGTTTGGGGTCTCGACGGGGCTGTTTTCGGCGATGGGATCGATGGCGTTTGTATTCGCGCTGCTTACGGTGGGGCTTGTGTGGGGAATCGCTCGGCTGACGGGGCAGACGCGTTCGACGCATTTGCTGCTCTCGGGTGTGGTGATTAACGCGTTTTTCTCGGCGGTGATTATGTTCGTAACGTCGATTTCGCGTGCGGATCAGATTTATTCGACGATTTTCTGGCTGATGGGCAACGTTCGGCCGGAATCGGGGATGCTTTTGGCGGGGCTTTCAGGGATCGTGCTTTTGGCGGTGGCGGGCTTGTTCGTGCTCAGCCCGGCGCTGAATGTGATCAGCTTTGAGCGCCGGCACGCCCAGACGCTGGGGATTTCCGTCGGGCAGGTGCAGGGGATCGCGTTTGTGATCGCAGCACTGATAACGGCGATTTCGGTCGCCCTATCGGGCCTGATTGGTTTTGCGGGGCTGGTGGTGCCGCATTGCGTGCGGCTGGTGTTCGGACCCGACCACAGGCAGTTGATCCCGCTTAGCGCGTTGTATGGAGCGGTTTTCATGATCGGGGCCGATACGCTGGCCCGGACGATTGTGGCCCCGGCGCAGCTCCCGGTGGGTGTCATTACGGCTTTGATCGGGGCTCCGTTTTTCCTGGTGCTGCTGATTCGCTATTCACGGAAAGTGTCCATGCTGGGCAAATAGGAGTTTTTGATTGAATCGTCTTGAGGCTTGTACAATCTCGTTCGCGTATCGCAACCACCTGGTGCTTCGCGGGCTCAATGTCACGATTGAGCCGGGGCAGTTCTGGGCGATTGCTGGGCCCAACGGTGCCGGCAAGACGACGCTGGTGCATCTGCTGGCCCGGCTGCTCAAGCCGCTGGAGGGTGAGATTCTCCTCGACGAGAGGCCGATTGGGCGATATTCCACGCGGGAACTTGCACAAAAGATCGCCTTGGTGCGCCAGGAATTTGTGCCCCCGTTCGCGTATTCGGTGTATGAGACGGTGATGATGGCACGGACGGGGCATTTTGACGCTTTTGGATTTGAATCGCCGGAAGATATCGAGCGGGTCGAGCATGCACTGGAGGTAACGGACACGGCTGATCTTGTATCGCGGAGTATTACAGAGCTTTCCGGCGGGGAGCGCCAGCGGGTGTTTATTGCCCGGGCGATCGCGCAGGATACGGGGATTTTGCTTCTGGACGAGCCGACGAGCCATTTGGATATCCGCCACCAGGTCGGGATTTACCAGTTGTTAAAGCGGATGCAGACTGCGGGCAAGACAATTGTGGTGATCTCACACGATATCAACCTTGCGCTTCGGTTCTGTGACCACGTGCTTTTGCTGTCGGCTGACGGGCAGGCCCGGGGGGGAACTGCGGACGAAGTGGTGACCGAGGCGAGTCTTTCGGAAGTTTTTTCGGTCCGTATGCGGAGGTGTTCTGTGGATGGAAGAGGCCTTTTTTACCCTGAAATCGGCGATTGAGCGGGGGGCTAACCAAGCTCTAATTCACTTCTAACAAGGGATTTACAATTTTTTCACACAAAAAACTCTTGCATTGTCCCGGCGAAAGGTCTATATTTTCCGTTCTGTAAAAGTTTGGCAGCGGATCTTTATTGAAGGCATGCGACTGATGAGCGAGGCAACCTTGATCGCTTGAAAAAGGGTTTTCGGGCCGGGGCTTTTTTGGCTTATAGATCGAAAGGCTTAGTAAAGTGGCAAAGAAGAAAAAAAAGACCGTAAAAAAGAAGACAAAGACGAAGGCTGTAAAAAAAACGGCCGCCAAAAAAACTGCGAAAAAGAAGAAAACCACTGAAAAGAAATCCGCTGCGAAAAAGAGCACCCAAAAGAAAAGTACAAAGAAGAAAGCAACTGTGAAGAAGAAAACCACGAAGAAAAAGACAGCGAAAACGGCTGCAAAGAAAACCACTTCTAAAAAAACAAAGAAGTCGACCCGCAAAATCAAGAAATCCACTCGTGCGGCATCGGTTAAGGCTCATTCCCTGCGGTCCTCGGTACCGATGGGGTTCGAGCATACCAAGCCGCTGCGATATTCTCCACTGAGCGAGAAGCAGATCGAGCATTTCCGCAAGCTTCTTTTGATCAAGCGTCTTGAACTGATTGGCGATGTGAATTCGATGGAAATCGAGGCGCTTCGCAGTTCACGAATGGATGCCACGGGCGACCTTTCCAGCATGCCGATTCACATGGCAGATATCGGGACGGATAATTACGAGCAGGAGTTTGCCCTGGGGCTGATGGATTCGGAGCGGAAGCTGCTCAAGGAGATCCTCGATGCCCTGGCACGAATCGATGAAGGGGTATATGGAGTTTGTGAAGGCACCGGCCAGGCGATTCCGGTGGCCCGGCTTGAAGCAAATCCGTGGGCCCGGTACTGTGTACAGTATGCCGAGATGGTGGAGAAGGGACTGATCGCGGAGGGTGAAAAAACCTTCGATGAAGACGATTATGACGATGATGAAGACCTCGAACTCGAAGACGAGGGCGAAGATGAGGACGAGGATGACGATGACAATCATTACGGAGAGTTTCCGGATGATGAGGAAGATGATGATGAAGATGATGACGACGAAGCCTATTTTGACTACGTCGAAGAAGACGAGGATGACTAAGTAAACCGACCGGGGAGGTTCTTGCCTCCCCTTTTTTAATCTTTTCGAGACGTGTTTGTTTTACAATGAAATCCATCTGCCCGATCTGCGGAAAATCATTTGCATGTTCTGCACAAAAGGGTGTGCCCTGCGACAGTGCGTATTATCCTTTCTGCAGTGAGCGGTGCCGGATGATCGACCTTGGGGCCTGGCTGGATGGGCAATACCGAATACCGACCCGGGAGAATGCGGAAACTGATTATCCCGACGGAGAATAACGCCGATATAATGCGATACTGATCCTATATTGTCAAATCCGAGGTTATGACAGAGAATCGAACAGACAATTTAACCGAGGAGCAGGGGCCTGAAGAAGAGAGCCGTGCGCACTGGGCGGTGGAAAAACTTCTTTATTTCCGGCACTTAATCCTCATTATCAGCCATATTATCGGGTTTGCAGCGGCGCTGTTCCTTTCTTTCCTGCTGATCCATAACATGCAAATCCTGCCCAAGTGGATCTTGTATCAGTATCCTCTTTTGCTGATGTGCATGCTGCCGGTCAAGCTGATTGTTTTCGGACTGTTCCGCCAGTACCAGGGGTGGTGGCGTTACGTGGGAATATCGGACCTGATCTCCATCGTCAAGGCCTCGCTGATGAGCACGCTGGTGATCTCGTTTTTGTGGTACGTGATGCTGTGGTCGCCAACGATTCGGCGCGGACTGGTGAATTTGACGACCATCGGCTACGGCGTGATTATGCTCGACATGTTCATTACAATGATGGTCATGGGCGGGTTGCGGATCATGGTGCGACTGTATCACGAGGAGTTCCTCTCAGAGGTTTCCCCGGGTCTCAAACGGATGCTGATTGTCGGGGCCGGTGACGCGGGCGAAGCGCTGCTTCGTGAGATCCTGCGGATGAAAGTCGAGCAGTACGAGGTGGTAGGGTTCGTGGATGATGATCCGACCAAGCGGGGGATCAGTATTCACGGGGTACCGGTGCTGGGGAAAGTGGATCAGCTTCCGGACATTTGTGAGAAGGAAGAGATTGAAGAAATTTCGATCGCGATCCCGTCGGCGACGCGTAAGCAGCTTCGCCGGGTGATCCAGATCTGCCAGGGTACGAAGCTGCGGTTCTCGACGGTGCCTTCGATTACGGATATCGCCTCGGGAAAGTTCAAGGTTTCACAGATTCGCGATGTAGATATTAACGATCTACTCGGACGTGACGTGGTGGAGCTGGAGCTGGATTTGATCGAGCGGTTTTTGAAGGACAAGGTGATCCTGGTCACGGGTGCGGGCGGTTCGATTGGCTCGGAGATGTGCCGTCAGGTGTCGCGTTTTGGCCCGAAGCTGTTGATTCTCGTCGAGCAGGCGGAGAACCCACTGTTCTTTATTGAACGCGAGCTTCGCAATGAGCACCCGGATATCCCGATGAAATCGATTATCTGTGATATCGCGGACCGGCGGCGCGTTGGGCATTTGTTCGATTATTTCCGCCCGGAGGTAGTGATCCACGCGGCCGCTCACAAACATGTGCCGCTGATGGAGGAGAATCCGGGCGAGGCGATCAAGAATAATGTCTGCGGGACGATGAATATCGCCAGGGCCGCGGATGAATACGGCGTGAACAATTTCGTGATGATCTCGACGGACAAGGCGGTCAATCCGACGTCAATTATGGGCTCGTCCAAGCGGATCGCCGAGATGTTCTGCCAGGACCTCAATTCCACGAGCAATACACATTTTGTGACGGTTCGGTTCGGCAATGTCCTCGGGTCGAACGGTTCGGTGGTGCCGATCTTCAAGAAGCAGATCGCCAACGGCGGGCCGGTAACCGTGACGCATCCGGAGATGACGCGGTACTTTATGACGATTCCGGAGGCCAGCCAGCTCGTCCTCCAGGCGGCGACGATGGGCAAAGGCGGCGAAATTTTCGTGCTGGACATGGGTGAACCGGTCAAGATCGTAGACCTGGCGCGTGAACTGATTACACTGTCGGGTTTTCGCCCGGGCGATGATATCGAGATTGAATTTACGGGCTGTCGGCCGGGTGAGAAGCTCTTCGAGGAGCTTTCGATCGAGGGTGAAGATATGCTCACGACCAGCCACCCCAAGATCGCGGTCTGGCAGAATATCCCCAAGGACCGCCAAACCCTGCGGCGGGAGATTGAGAATGTCGTTTCCATCGCGGACAGTGACGACCGCGAACAGATTGTGGCCGCGATCCGCGTACTGATCCCGGAATTTATCGGGGAATACGGAAACAATAAGAAGCAAGAAAAAACCGCCTGACGCCCCCTGCTGATTCTTTTCTCTTACCCCAATTCTATCTGATCACCATTACCGTATTTTCGCATCCTAATGGTTAATGGAGGGTTCACAGCCCATCGATTAAATCCGCCTGGCAGTGTGGACCGCCTGCCGTACCGCAGGTTAAGCGAAGATTGGTGCCTATCGCCAATTGTGCGCAATAAAAAAGCCCGTCTTGCGGGCCTTTTTATTATCTGTTTCGGTTCGGGTCATCCTTGACCGGGTGCGAAACTGTCCCTTGGATGAGCACTGTCGTAGACTTCCTTGATCTTTGACGTGCCCAGGTGGGTATAGATCTGTGTAGTCGAAAGGCTCTGGTGGCCGAGCAGCTCCTGGACGCTCCTCAGGTCCGCGCCGTTATTGAGCATGTGCGTGGCAAAGCTGTGACGCAGCGTGTGCGGGCTGATATCCGGATCAAGGCCGGCGGCCTTTAGGTACTTGTCCATTTTCCTTCGTACGCTTCGGGTGCTCAGGCGTTTGCCGTGCTTGTTGGCGAAGAGAACGCGAGAATCGAAATCGGGATCGTGCTGCATTCTCTTGTTGCGGTATTCGAGGTAACGCTGAATCGCCTGGAGTGCACTGGAGCCAATCGGGGCGATGCGTTCTTTTTTGCCTTTGCCGCGGATGTGGATGACTTCGCCGAGGAAGTCGACGTCGTCCATATTCAGGGCGACCAGTTCGCTGACCCGCATGCCGGTGCTGTAGAGCACTTCAAGAATCGCCCGGTCGCGAGCTCCGAGCCATGTGGCCTGATCCGGGGCGTTGAGCAGCCGCTGGATGTCTTCATATTCGAGGAACTTGGGTAATTTTTTGTCCTGCTTGGGTGTCTTGATGGCCAGTACGGGATTGGCCTGCAGGTGACCTCTTTTGACGAGGAATTTATAGAAGCTACGCAGGGTAGCGAGTTTTCTTGCGACGGTGGATTTGCTGTAGCCGTGTGTGTTGAGGTTGGCCATGTAGGTGCGAATGGCGTCGATGTCTACATTGAGCAGCAGTTGAGAGATATCCGTTTGTACCTGCGTCTGTGTGGCAGGTGTCTGTGCGTGTGTGTTTTGTGCCCAGGGGTTGTCGGCGGGGGCTTGTGTGTCGGTTGCTTTTGAGTTTGTTAAGACAAGGTATTGTCCGAACTGCTCGAGGTCCGCACCATAGCACTTCGCGGTGTGATCCGAAAAATGCCTTTCGTATTTTAGATAACTCAAAAAATCTTGAGTAAGCTTGCAGTCGTTCATGATCTTCCTGCCTTAATCATAATCCAAAAGCCGGTTGAAGCAGATACCGTCGGCCAGCGTCTCGGCATCATACCTACACTTTTTATTCCATTTCCAAGCCGAATGATTCCATCGCCTGGGGCATATCCTTTGTGAGCAGTTTATCGGCTTCATACATCAGCGTCTGCGTGAGTTTGAAGCTCAGGACCGCGGCATCAAACCAGTCGAAATTCGTCGCTGAGTCGTTTGCCTGATCCACAATCGCGTCGAGCAGCTGGCCTTCACAACCGGATTCGTACCGGTAAATGAACTTCTCTTGTCCCTTGTTCAGTATCAGCTGCTTTCGGCATTGCTCCATATCGTTTTTTCCTTATTAATGCCAATCTGACGAAAGATTTATCTACAGCTTTTATCGGTCTGAGGCAGGTTCTCTAAAGCGGTTTTTGAAAAAATAAGCATAAAAAATGCGGATTCTTGCGCCCCTTTTCCCATTTTAGCCATCTTAACATTTTTAAAGAATATATTCGGACGCTGCGCAAAGTCCGATAAATAAGACCAGGGTCCGATAACTGCAACCAGGTCCTATAATATGTATCGTCTCGGTGCGTATCGGACCTTTAAAGGGAATTTGGGGAAATCGTTTGAGTGAAAAAGTTATTTTTGGCCGGGGATGTAAAAGGTTTGGCCATTTTGGGTGCGGGTCGAGATTTTTTTGTCCCTTTGCAGGGAGGTAAGGAGTTTATCGGACGTTTGGGCATCGATTCCCAGTGCCGCGGCGATTTCACTGAGGGGGCATGGCCTGCGTTTGAGCAGCTCAAGCACACGTTGGGCAAGGTCTTTTTCCGACCCGGGCGATTGTGTATGCGGACCCGGGGGGGACGAGGCGATTACCTCGGCGCGGGGGCCGAAACGGCGGGCGATCTGTTCGAGCCGGTCGGCGGGGATGGGACGAAGCGACTTGTCCACGCCCGGACGGACAGCGGTGTTGACCTGGATTTTGTGCGGATTGATTTTCTCGATCCATTGCCCGAGGGCGTCAAGCTGTTTTTCGTCGGTATTGACCCCTTCAATGAGCAGTACTTCGAGCAGGATTTTGCCTTTGTATTCTTTTGCGAACTCGATGAGTCCGCTTGTCAGCTTCTCGAAGCTTATCTTGCTGTCGGGCCGGTTGATCTTCGCATAGGTTTCCGCATCCGGGGCATCGAGCGAGGGCAGGACGACATCGGCCTGCATGCAGTCGCGGCGGACCTGCGGGTCCCAAAGCATCGAACCATTCGTCAGGATCGCGACGGGAAAATGAGTCATTTCGCGGATTTTGCGAATAATTTTGCCCAGGTCTGCATTGAGCGTCGGTTCGCCGGAGCCTGTAATGGTAATGTAATCGAGGTGCCGGCCGTGGGTTAGGAACTCTTCGAGGGCCTGGTACAGCATATTGATGTCGATATAGCTCTTTCGCTCGGCAGTCGTGGGAGCATCGAGGCCCAGTTCGCAGTAAATGCAGTTCTGGGTGCAGGTTTTCATGGGGACGATATCGACACCGAGGCTCATGCCGAGCCTTCTCGACGATACGGGTCCAAAAAGAAATGAATTACCTTCTACTCTCATATCCCAAAGTGCCCTTCAATATTATGACCGAATCAGGGTGTAGATGTCTTTACACTTTTTGAGCAGATCCTCGACCCAGTCGAGGGGGATCATGCTGGCGGCGTCGCATTTTGCGTTTTGCGGGTCGGGATGGACTTCGAGGAACAGGCCGTCTGTCCCGGCTGCGATGGCGGATTTTGCCAATAACGGTGCCATTTCGCGCATGCCACCGCTGGCTGAGCCGAGCCCGCCGGGCTGCTGGGTGCTGTGTGTGGCGTCAAAAATGACCGGACAGCCGAGATTCTGCATCGCGGGGATGGCGGTCATGTCGTTTACCAGCCGCTGATAGCCAAAAAAGGTGCCGCGTTCGGTGAGCAGGACCTGTTCGTTGCCTGATGCGCGGATCTTTCCGACGGCGTTGGTCATCTCCTGCGGGGAGACGAACTGGCCTTTTTTGACGTTTACGGGCTTTTTGGTTTTGGCGGAGGCGACGAGCAGGTCGGTTTGGCGACACAGAAACGCGGGAATCTGGACAGCATCGGCGACCTGGGCAATTGCGTCGGCCTGGTTGGGTTCGTGGATGTCGGTCAGGACCGGCAGTGCCATTTGGGTTTTTACTTTTTCGAGGACTTTGAGGCCCTCGTCCAGACCCGGTCCGCGGTAACTGCTTATGCTGGAACGGTTTGCCTTATCGAAGCTGGCTTTGAAGATGTAGCCGATACCAAGTTTTTCGGTGACAGCTTTTAGTTTTTCGGCGATATCCAGGCAAAGCTTCTCGTTTTCGATGACGCATGGGCCGGCAATGAGGAACAGGCCGGCATCGCGGTCGGTGGTTACATTGGCGATCTTAATTGTCATGTATTATTCTCCGTTAAGGTGTCGATTTTTTACGATCCGAGGCTGCGGAGGAATCTTGTCATCATTCCGGCCGGTTGGGCACTGGGATTGGTGATCACGTTGACTGCGGCGGGGGTTACCTCAATATGCATGGGTAATTGCGGGCCGGGGTCGCCGTCAATTTCGGTAGCGACGCTGTTGTCCGGGCTGGTAATCTCGATGGACCTGCCCTGTCGGTAGATGACGTCGCCCCTTTGGGCATGGCGGCCAATGATGGTATTGATCGAGTGCTTTAGCATCCGGGGCCAGGAGCGGCATTTATAGATAACGACATCGAGCAGGCCGTCCGAGCAGTCGGCCCGGCAGTGCATGGCGATGCCGGCGGCGTATTTCGAGATATTTCCGACCACGCAGAAACCGCGTCCGTTAAAGGCCTGTTCGCCATCGATAGTAATCTCAAGGGTCGGAAAACGGTGGAACCAGAAGGTATTCCAGATCGGGACCACGTAATCGCGGTGCGAGATATGGCCGGTGCGTTTTTGCGTAACCCGCTGGATGACTTCGGCATCAAAGCCGACGCCGGCGATGCAGAGGAATTTTTTACCGTTGGCATTGCCCATGTCGAGTTTGGCGGTCCGATTTTGCTTGAAAATGGTGAAGAGTTTATCCGGATCGGCACACAAGCCCAGTTCATTGGCCAGGAGGTTCTCATTGCCGCAGGGTACGATCATCAGGGGTTTATTTTTTTCGGCCAGGCCTTCGACGACTTCGCGGATAGTGCCGTCGCCGCCGGCTGCGATGACCAGCGAGCAAGCGGTATCCTGCGCGGCAGAATGGGCAAGCTGGCGGCCATGGCCGGGGGCTTGTGTCGTAAGGTTTCTGACGGTATAGCCCTGATCGCGCAGGCGGTCTTTGAAGCCGCGGATGACCATGCTGTCGCGGCCGTCGCCGGCACTGGGGTTGACAATAAACGCGATGTAACCGCTTTGGTTGTTCAAATCTGCATTCCTTGATAAATACCAGTTTCTTCCTTTATTATACCCGGTTTGAGGTGATTTTCCAATTTGAGAAATGCCGGTTTTCAGCGAAAGAGTTGATTTTGGGAGATTAGCCGAGATTGTCGAGTTTGTCGAGGATTTGTGTCACAACGGTCTTGATTCGGCTGTGACGGGGGCCTACGACCTTGACCGCGGCGGGTTTTACCTCGATATCGAGCGGCGGCTGGGGTCCGGGATCGCCGTCGATTTCTGTGTATACGGGTTTTTCGAGGGGTTCGACACGGACTTTTCGGGCTTTATGATAGAGGACGTCGTGGCTTTTCCTGTGGAGCTTTAGAAGAGTACGGGCTGCGAGGGAAAGAAGCTGCCACCTGTTTTTGCTTTTAAATATGCACACGTCAAGTTTTCCATCGCTGTAATCTGCGTTTTCGAGGATTTGCAGGGCAATGCCGTACCGCGTGATGTTTCCGACCAGGACCTGGCCGGAGCCTTCGAATATAGTTTGGCCGTCGGCAATGACCCGCATCGCGGGAAACTTATGTGACCAGAAGCTGCGCCAGATGGGCCAGAAATAGTGCAGGCCGGTGATGTGGCCTTTTCTTTGTTCGTCGCTAAGGCGGACGACCTGACCGTCGATTCCGAAACCGGCGACGCAGGCAAAGCCGATCTCGCCGATACGGCCCATGTCCAGCTCGTGGGTGATGCCATTTTTGAAGATATCGATCATGTCCTCGACGGTTACCTGGTACCCGAGTTCGCGGGCGAGCAGGTTCATGGTACCGCAGGGAATAATCATGACTTTTTTGTCCGGGTTGCTCCGGGATACGGTGTCGAGAATGACGCGGACGGTTCCGTCGCCGCCGGCGGCAAGGATGAGTTTGCAATCGGGATCATTGGCAAATGATTTGGTCAGCTCGATGGAATGCTCGACGGATTTTGTTTTCTCTGTGCGAACCTCAAAACCGGCCCCGTGAAGGAATTCGAGAAAGTCATTGACTCTCCGGTCAGCAGCGTCCGAGCCGGACTTTGGATTTCGCACATGTCCAATGTAACCCGATTTTGGCTGAATAATCATATAACAATATTTACGAGCCGGTTCTTGATAACGATGATTTTTTTGGGTTCTTTTCCGCCCATGGAGGCCTGGACCTTTTCGCTGGTCAGGGCCTTTTCCCGGATGGCCTGCTCGTCGGCATCGGCGGAGACGACGATTCGGTCGCGGACCTTGCCCTTGACCTGTACGGCAAGCTCGAGCTGCTTTTCCTTGATGAGCTCGGGGTCAAACTGCGGCCAGGGCTCGTATGAGAGGGTGTTTTCGTGCCCGAGAAGCTGCCAGAGCTCTTCGCACATGTGCGGGGCAAAGGGGGCGAGAATCTGCACGAAGGCTTCCATCACTAAGCGCGGAACGGTATCGAGCTTGTTGCAGTGATTGGAGAGGATCATCATCTGGCTGATGGCGGTATTAAAGGCGAGTGATTCGATGTCCTCGGTGACCTTCTTTATCGTCTGATGGAGGATTCGCGTGGTTTCCTCGTCGGGTTCAATGTCCCCAACGGTATCGCGCACCTGGCCGGTTTCTTCATCGATAAGGATCCGCCAGACTTTGCCGAGGAAGCGGTGGACGCCCTCGACGCCCTTCATGGACCAGGGCTTGGTCGCTTCGAGCGGGCCCATGAACATTTCGTAGAGCCGCATGGAATCGGCGCCGTATTCCTCGATGACATGGTCAGGGTTGATGACATTGCCTCGGCTTTTGCTCATCTTCTGGTTGTCCTGGCCGAGGATCATGCCCTGGTTGACGAGCTTTTTAAACGGCTCGGGCGTGGTCGCATAGCCGAGATCGTGGAGCAGCAGATGCCAGAACCGGGCGTAGAGCAGGTGCAGCACGGCGTGTTCCGCCCCGCCGATGTAGAGGTCCACGGGCAGCCAGTATTTTTCCTTCTCGATATCGAAGGGAGAATCGTTGTTTTTGGGATCGATGTAGCGGAGGTAGTACCAGCAGCTTCCGGCCCACTGGGGCATAGTGTTGGTTTCACGTTTGCCGGGGGTACCGTCCTCGAGGGTGACGTTGACCCAGTCGGCGGCTTTGGCCAGGGGCGGCTCGCCGGTGCCGGTGGGTTCGTAGCTTTCGACCTCGGGCAGGGTCAGCGGGAGGTCGGTTTCGCTTAGCGCGATGATTTTGCCGTCGGCGGTATTGATAATGGGAAACGGTTCGCCCCAGTACCTCTGGCGGGAGAAGAGCCAGTCGCGGAGCTTGAAGTTGACCGCCTCGCAGCCGAGGTTGTGCTCGGCAAGCCACTGTGTGATCTGCTTCTTGAATTCAGGGGTCTTTAGGCCCGTAAAGTCGCCGGAATTGATGGCGATACCGTTGCCGGTAAAGCAAAGCTCGCTGGATTCGACCTGTTTTTTCAGCTCGGGGTCTTCGGGCTCGACGACGGGGATGATCTCGAGGCCAAACTTGGTGGCGAACTCGAAGTCCCGCTCGTCGTGGGCCGGCACGGACATGATCGCACCGGTACCGTAACTGATCAGGACATAATCGCTGATCCAGATCGGGATTTTCTGCTGATTGACGGGATTGACCGCATAGGCGCCGGTGAACTGGCCGGTTTTGTCCTTGGCCAGGTCGGTACGGTCGAGGTCGCTTTTTGCTGCGGCCTGCTGGCGGTAGTCTTCCACGGCGGCTTTGTGCTCGGGGGTTGTGATCTCATCGACGAGGGGATGCTCGGGGGCCATCACCATGTAGGTGGCGCCAAAGAGGGTATCGGGCCGGGTGGTAAAGACGCGAATGACCGCGTTTGTGCTATCGACGGCGAAATCGACCTCGGCACCGATGCTCTTGCCGATCCAGTCCTTCTGGAGCTTTTTGATCGAATCGGGCCAGTCGAGACCATCAAGGCCGTCGAGCAGGCGCTGGGCAAAGTGGGTGATACGCAGCATCCACTGCCGCATGGGTTTGCGGATGACTGGGTGATTGCCGCGTTCGCTTTTGCCGTTGATGACTTCCTCATTGGCCAGGACGGTACCCAGCTCGGGGCACCAGTTGACCGGCGCGTAGGATTCATAAGCCAGGCGTTTGGAGTCGATGTATTCGTTTTTTTCTTCTTCGGAAAGGCCGGCGGGAATGGGCAGCTGTTCGATGGGTTTGGCCCGGTTGGTCTCGGGATCGAAGAAGCAGTTATAGAATTTGAGGAAGATCCACTGGGTCCAGCGGTAGTATTCGATGTCAGTGGTCGCGATTTCGCGGTCCCAGTCGTAGCTAAAGCCGAGCGATTTTATCTGGCGCTTCATATTGGCGATGTTTTTGTAGGTGGTATCGCGCGGGTGGGTGCCGGTTTTTACGGCGTACTGCTCGGCGGGCAGTCCGAAGGAATCCCAGCCGATGGGATGGAGGACGTTGAAGCCCTTCATGCGTTTGTAGCGGGAGACGATATCGCTGGCGGTGTAGCCCTCTGGGTGGCCGACGTGGAGACCGGCGCCGCTGGGATAGGGGAACATGTCGAGGACGTAGTATTTGGGCTTTTGGGGGTCCATCTCGACCCGGAAGGTCTTGTTCTTATCCCAGTACTGCTGCCATTTGGGTTCTATTTCCCGAAAGAGGTAGTCGCCTTTTTTCTGCATTGGAATCCACTTATTTTTACTGCTGGTTTCTGTTTCCGGTCCGGCGGAGTTGACGCATGCCGCCGGATTTGAATACGAAACGGGCATTATGTCGGAATTTGAGCGGGATTTCCAATGAAATCCGTGGATTTATGGCGTTAACCGCAGGATGACCAGGTCCCAGCCGGGGATCTGCACGGCCATGCGGGTCAAATCGGCGGATTTTTTTAAGGATATGATTTGGCCGGTGAGCAGCTCGGTGCAGTTTTTAAAGCTGGAAGCGGCAGAATCGATACTGATATCCGCCCAAACGCGTGTTTTTTGATGGTTGGCAATGACAACGGTGCGGAAATCGCCGGAGGTGGTCGTTAGCCACTGGAGAGGCCCGGGAGCTGGGATTCCGCCGGCGGGGGTGACTTTGACCGGGCTTACCGGGGCCAGGACGTGATCGAAAAGGCGCTGGGCGAGGAGTGACATATCGGTTCCGTGGCCCTCGAACCAGGGGGCGAGGCAGGTGTAGACTTTTCCTTTGCCGAGTGTGTTCTCGAACAGCAGCGGAATTGAGTCGCCGCTGTGTGCAAGGGCCTGTGCGGAGGAAGAGACCGCCCTGGCCGGCACGTAGAGCAAAGGCTCAGAAACAGGACAATGGTCCCCAAATTGCCATGAATAGGCCGGGTGCAGCTCGCCGGTGAGATCGAGGCCCGTCAGGGCTTGATGATCGGGTGTAATGACGCCGGCCGCAGCGACAAGGGTGCCGCCCTGCTTGACATACCGGATCAGCTTTTGTTCCATTTCGGGGTCGATTTTGACCTGCCCGAGGAGGATCAGGACTTTGTATTCGCTCAGGACGTCCGGTTTGGCGGCGGAGGTGAGTACATCGAAGATGTCGCCCCAGCGGGAAGAGGCGAGCGGGCGGTACGGCGCGGTTTCGAGCTGGTTTTGGACAAGGTAATTGCGGGCATCGTCGCGGGAGTTGTACCGGCCAAACGGGATCGGCGGCTCGGCGAAGTAGATGTCCGATGGATGGGGCGCGAATTCGGGGGTAATGCACGAGAGCGCGAACGGGCTTGCGGGGGGATCGTTTTGGGTGTAGGTGCCGAATGGATAGGGCTGCATGGCGAATCGGCTGGCTGGGAAGGCGGCGTGGAAGAAGCCGTCGATGCCCTTTTGGCCCATGCGGTACGGGATTTTGGCGTAGTTCCATGCGGTGCGGGTGGTACGCCAGTATGGCGGGGTCATCCAGCCGTGGTCGGGATCGAGGACAACGGCAACGGGAACTTCACACGTGCCGGGAGGGTATTTTTGCATAAAGTTTGCCCATTGGTCGAGGGTATAGGCCAGCGACTGGAGTTTTTGTTTGGAATGGTCCCAGAAGAGGTCTCCGCCCTCGATGCGGAAGATTTGGGCGCCTGCGTAATAGCTGATGAACATGCTGCGTTTGTGGTAGGAGTCGGGCAGGTTCTGGATGCAGCCGTAGATGGGGCCCCACCAGAGGGAGAAGTCGACGCCCCAGTCGCAGCCGAACTGGCGGGCGGCGCCGCGGGTAAAGGCGATGCCGGTCTGGACATCGTCTACGTCGTCATTGGTGCGTTCGACGATGACCGCGTCGATGCCGGAACGCGCGAAGGCGTGGGCGGAGGGCGAATAGCCGCACAGGCCCCACTGTTGGAACTGGGGATATTGATTCGCGCGGGTGACGGCTTTAGCGAGGTTCGCGTCGAGCAGTTGGCGGGCGCGGGCATGGGTTTTGGGCTTTGCGCGGAGCAGCTCCTGGGGGTGTCCGACGCCGGATGAGTCGTTCTCGATGAGCATGAGCCAGGCGAGAAGCTCGGTATCACAGTCCACACATTGCAGGTGCCGGGCGATAACGTCGTCGATATCCGGGACGGGGCGTTTCATGTATTCATTGTGGCGTTTGAGGATGTCCTCGTTGGCATGGAGGTGGGGGATGACGTTGAAACCCTTTTCGCGCAGGGCGCAGACCTGGTCCTTTGTGGCGGATGGGCCGACTTCGATGGTACGGCCCCAGCTTGTCGCGGCGACCCAGTCGATGATCGAAGCATGGTGGGGTTTGGGATCGACCTGGAAAACAACCAAAGGCGGATCGGGATTAACGGAAAGGTCGCTGGAGGCAGGATCGACCGGGGTGCTTTGGGCAAAGCCCCGGCAAATAATACAAAGTACGGCAATCCACACACACTTGAGAATACGATCTGCTTTTTTCACTTTTGAACCCTCTCGGTAGAGATTTTCAGTGATTATATACCGAGGGGTATTTAAAAGCAAAAAGGGGGATGAATCAAGAAGATTTAGCTTTCAGAGTTTATTTCTTCTTCCGCGAGGATGTTGTTTTCCTGCAAGAGCCGTGTTTCCTTTTGCTGGCTCTCAATCACATCGGTGAGGATTTCCATGGAGAGATAAACGCGGAAGGTGGTTCCCTCGCCCTCTTCGCTTTCGACCTCGATCCTGCCGTGATGCATATTGACGATTTCCCGAACGATGGCCAGGCCCAGGCCGGTGCCCTGTATTTCAACGCCTTTTCGCTGGACGCGGTGGAAACGGTCGAAGATTTTGTCGAGGTCTTTTTTGGGGATTCCCATGCCGGTATCCTCGATTTCGATCATGAGTTCATTCTCGACAGGCCAGGACCGTACCGTGACCTTCCCATCGCCGGGCGTAAACTTGATCGCGTTATTGATAAGGTTGACCAGGAGGGATTCAATCTTGCTGGCATCGCCGTGCAGTCTCATTTCTTTCTGGTAATCGAAGAAGAGGATGACATCTTTTTTTTCGGCGAGCGGACTCAAAGAGCGGATGACATGCTCGAAGATATCGTCCATGGCAATTTCTTTCATATTGCCGGTATAGGTTCCGGATTCAATACGGGAGATTTCGAGCAGGTCTTCAATCAGGGTGGCCAGGCGGTCAGACTCTTCACTGATATTTGTCATGCACTCGGTTCGCAGTTCTTCCACGACATTAGGGTTTTGCACCATCATGGCGGAAAAGGCCTTGATAGAAGTCAGCGGTGTTCTCAGTTCGTGTGAGACGGAGGAAACGAAGTCTTTTTTCATCTGGTCGACTTCGCGTTTCTGCGTGACGTCCCGCATGACCATCACAAAACCGTTATTGTGGTTCTGTTCGTCATGCAGCGGGGAAATGGAAACCTCGACGGGAATTTTGGTATGATACTTGGACAGGAGGACGAGATTGTCCTGTATGAATTTCGCGTTGCCGGTTTCGAGGACTTCAGTGAACATAGCCGTCTCGGGGATCATGGTTCTCTCATCGACGATCCGAATGATTTCATCGAATTCGAGCTCGCGGACTTCTTCGGGCTCGTATCCCGTCATCTCCTCGGCGGTTTTGTTCATGAGGATGATATTCTTGTGGTAATTGGCCGCGACGAGTCCAACGCCGATGCTGGAGAGGATGACGCGAAGCAGTTCTTTTTCCGCGGCGAGCAGGGTTCGTTCCTGTTCGAGCTGGTTGGCAACTACACGCCTGGAGGTAATATCACGGGCAATAGTGGAGGCGCCGATGATATTGCCTGCGCTGTTCTTGATCGGCGACATGGTCAGGGAGACTTCCAGCTCCTGGCCGTTTTTTGCTTTTCGCATGGTTTCGAAGAGTCGGATTTGCTTGCCGGTCTGGATACTTACCAGCAGGTTGCTCTCTTCGAGCTGCCGGTCGTCAGGAATAATCAGCGTTGAATATTGGCCGACCGCTTCTGCGGCGGTGTAACCATAGAGCTTTTCCGCCCCCTGGTTCCAGCTTGTAATGATCCCATCGAGATTGAGCCCAATAATGGGATCGTCCGAGGATTCCACAATCGCAGCGAGCCGGGTGGCTTCATCCTGAGCGACTTTTCGGTCGGTTACGTCATGGATTGCGACAATCGCATGGGGCTTGCCGTCAAGTGTGATCGGTTCCGAGGAGATCGAGACCCATCCGGGACTGTCTGCATTTTGTTCTTTGTGGAAATAACTGAGCGGGACGGTTTCATTTTTCCCGATTTTTTTCTGAGTTTCGCTGCCGTTTCGTACCGCATGGAAAGGACAATCGAGACACTGTTTTGCATATCCGCAGCCCTGGTTTTCTGAATAGTGAGGGCAATTGAGAACCTGGCCGGGCATTTGCTGGACGATCTCGTCGATGCGCTTTCCGAGGAGGTCTTTTACCAGCCGGTTGGCCTGGAGAACGACGGAATTTTCGTCCACGAGCAGCATGCCTACCGGGGTGATGTCAAAAATTGTCTGGAATTTTTTGTGGTCACGAATCAGTTTTTGTTCCCGGCGGCATCTTCGGTTGACTCGTAAGACCCATGCAAAATACAGGCCCAGTACCAGCAGCGTTACTCCAGCCACTGCGGCAACTGTGCTATACATCAGTTCGGCCAACTGCAGTGAAAGGATCGAATCAGGAACATAGGCAACGATTTTCCATGACGCATGTTCGAGAGGAGTCGCCGTGCCGGCAGTCGGATCGGACTTTTCATCGAGAAAGGAATCGTAGGCGTTGAGTGTCTCAAAGCAAAAGATCCCCGCGGGGTCGAGTATTTTGCCCTGCAGGCTGGAATAGATGGCCTCTTTTGCCGTTTGACTTAACCGGGAGATACGTTTGTTTTCCCGTGCGGGGATCATGAACCCCCATTCATCTTCGGAGCTTAGCCCCTTTAGATAATACCCTTCATTATCGAGCAAAAGCGTTTTACACGAAGTACCTCCTTCGATTTTGCCCAGAGCGGAGAGCAACTCCTGGCCATCGTAGTTTAAGATGAGAAGGGCTTTTTTATTGTTATTTTGGTCGACCAGGGGCGTTACGAAGCGAATCAATGGAACCAGGGGATAGGTAAGCGTTCCATTTTCGACGTTGAGGTCAAAATGAGAAATATAGATCTCTCCGGGATTGAGCTTGATTCCCTCTTTGAAGTAATAACGCTCAGATTTATCCTGGAGTGCATCCTGTCGAGTGATAAAGCAATTTCCATCGCTGTAATTGATCCGGATCGATTCTTTTCCTTCGAGATCGAGAATTCGTATCTGGCGGTAAAACTTCTGGTATTCGCAGAAGCGTTTGAGCTCCTGTTCGGCCAGGTCCAGATAATGATTGTCTAACGCCGTTTTGGTAAAGAAGTCGGCCAGTGGGACGCTGTTCACGAGGTATCGAATGTCACGCTTAATCAAGGACAACGTCGTTTCGATTTGTGCTTTTTCCTCAATGACATACCGGTTTGCCTGGCGCTGCATGACGGAATAATGATGATCCTTTACGGCAATCCAGGCTCCGAACCCTGCAAAACATGCCGTAAAAAGAATTGCGAGAACACCCCAGAAAATGTCCCCCGGTGAAAAGGATTTGCTGTTTGTATTGGATGAGTCCATTTGACCGGCCTTTATCGTATCTTAGCCGAAGAACGAATGGGCTTTGTGGCTTTCCTTGAATCTTTCAAGCTTATCTGAGATGATGGTTCCAAGTCGGTCCGGCTCAAAAGGTTTGGTGATATAGTCGTCAGCACCCGCTTCAAATGCTTCGTCCATATCTCCGACCATGCTCTTGGCGGTAAGCATGAAAACGGGGATATTGGCGGTTTTCTTGTTTTCCTTGAGTTTCTGGAGGACTTCGATTCCGTTCATTTCGGGCATCATCCAGTCCAGGAGGATCAGGCTGGGTTTTTTATTAATCGCCATTTCCAGCCCTTTAAAGCCGTCTGCCGCCAGCCAGAGTTTGTACCCCGCAAACGTCAGGCAAAGTTCCAGTGCCCTGCGGATCTTATCCTCGTCCTCTACGATAAGAATGGTAATATTCTTCATGTAACAACTCCCTACGGATCTCGTTTTACAAAGTATCGTTTAGTGGATACCCAATTCTACAGTTGCTGTTGCTCTTTTCATGCCCTTTGCCCCGGTTTGTTAAACCGATTCGGTTTATAACCATGCGCGTATCGTCAAAATTCCTACCCGGTATAAGACAAAAATGTAATTTCCCGGCCCAGATTTTTGGTAGTAGAGAGGCAGATTTTGGACTTGACAGGACCGATAAGGGTTTTTATAGTGTTTTTTTGGCCTGCGGGCGTAGTGTAGTGGTAACACGCTAGCTTCCCAAGCTCGAGATGCCAGTTCGATTCTGGTCGCCCGCATTTTCACAGAGGAAAGGGAAAGTATGACAGCAAAAGTTCTGGTACCCATCGCAGACGGGATTGAAGAAATCGAGGCGATTACGATCATCGATACCCTGCGCCGCGGAAATGTGGGGGTTACGGTCGCTTCGGTCGGTCAGCAGGCGGTGACAGCCTCTCGCGGGGTGAAACTGCTGGCGGATAAGCTTTTGAACCAGTGCCTGGACGTATTATGGGATATGATTGTGCTGCCGGGCGGGATGCCGGGGGCCGAGCATTTGCGGGATCATCCTACGTTGATTGAAATGCTCCAGCGTCAGCGGAATGAAAACCGATATTATGGGGCGATTTGTGCTTCGCCGGCAGTGGTTCTCCAGACGCATGGGCTGTTAAACGGGCTCCGGGCGACTTGTTACCCTTCGATGCTCGATCAACTGGAAAATGCCGTGGACGAGAGGGTGGTCGTGGACCTTCCGTGTATTACGAGCCAGGGACCGGGCACGGCGATGGAATTCGCGATCAAACTGGTCGAGATACTCGCAGGTGAGGATATGGCAGAGCAGGTCGCATCGGGGATGCTGTTTGAGGGGTGAGCTGTCGGATCGACCGTATTCGGCCCGGTTTTGTACGGATAATAACCTGCCATGTTGTCTCACAATTTCACAGAGCAAATAATGTCGAATTTTCTATTCTCAATCACCCGGATGTATTACTGAGCAAGACACAGAAAATCCCCTTAAAAACCATACAAATAGTCAATATATGACTATTTCTCATATATTTATCTGGATTTCACCCAAAATAACGTGTATATTTAATAGAAGTAGTCACTTTATGACGATATTTTGTAATAATAGCCATGAATAGACTGACAGAACATTTCTTTAAGACCGGCAAGGCCGTATTCGCTTTGCCTGAAGTGACCGTCTCGATTGACGGGTCGGACTTCAGTCGTCATGGCCTGATCAAACGTGCTATGGCCAACGGAGAGATCCAGGTTATTCGTCGCGGGCTGTATTGTCTCACGCCGGAGTACCAGAAAAAGCCTGTCAGCATTTACAGCCTGTCACAGTTAGTCTACGGGCCAAGTTATGTCAGCCTGGAGACATCTTTAAGGTATCATGACTGGATTCCTGAGGCGGTCTATGGCTGCACATGCGTAAGTTACCATAACTCTAAGGAGTTCAAAACACCGCTTGGTATTTTCAGCTATAAGCGTGTCCCACAGAAAACATTCTTCACTTCAGTAGAGCGATGCACTGATGACAACGGCAATCCTTTCTTCATGGCATCCCCTGCAAAAGCTCTTGCGGATTATGTTTATATCCACAAACTAAACTGGGCCGGCATTACAGATGCATCAGCAAGTTTGCGTATTGAACCTGAGGATTTAGAATCTGTCACAATTAACGAACTCTCGGAGTTGAAAGCGAATTATAATAATGGCCGGGTGAAGCGATTCCTTACCGGCTGGCAGGAGGCCCTGAAGCAATGAGTGTACAAATGATCCAAAAGCGATTGCAATCATACGACTGCAAATCGGAACTTGAAGAGCAGCAGGCGATCCGCGAGATTACCCAGGAAGTCGTTTTGGCGGCATTGGGCAGAGGTGATTTCTTTAAACATGCATTATTCCAGGGCGGAACATGCCTTAGGATTTTCTACGGACTGAATCGCTTCTCTGAGGACCTGGATTTCATCCTCCTTGAACCTGACAGTCATTTTGAACTGCAGGATCACTTACGGCATCTCTTTGATGAGCTAGCTGCCTTTGGCTATGAGATTGAAATCACTGACCGCAGCAAGGCGGATGTTGCAGTCAAAAAAGCTTTCTTGAAAGACAATTCACTCGGTAAGGTCATTAACCTGCACCATTGCAATCAGACGGGTCCAATGCCAAAGATTCGCATCAAACTTGAAGTCGACACCCATCCTCCGGCCGGAAGCGGAAAAAGCCTGGAATATCTTGATTTCCCATTCGTTTCCGCAGTGGCTGTTCAGGACAAGCCAAGCCTTTTTGCCGGTAAGATCCACGGGCTGCTTTGCCGGGAATACCTTAAAGGACGCGACTGGTATGATTTTATCTGGTATACAAGCTATGGCATCGGCATTAATTATACCTTCCTCTCGTCAGCCATGAATCAGCATGGTCCATGGAAAGAACAACAACTTAAAACTGACAAATCATGGTTACTTGGACAGTTAGAGGATAAAATTAAATCACTCGACTGGAAGCAGGCCGCTGAAGATGTCAGGCCATTTGTTAAAGCGAATGAGCAGCCATCGCTTGACCTCTGGAGCAAGGAACTGTTTCTCAAGCAATTGCAAAAATTGAATAGTATTTAGAAGAACAAAATTAAAATGGACATAACCAAGCCATCTTCTCATCACGAAGGGACTCGAAGCCGGAGCCGGGGATCGACCGTTCGAATCAGGGGAATGAGGCTTTTTTATTGCTCACGGGTTTGAATTTTCACTGTGTAGGATATTTCTGAGGAGGCATCATCTCCGCGAAAGGAGCCATCCGACGGGGCTGCGCCTTTGGGGTAGGCACTGGCCGCGACGGCAAGATGATGATCGGCCGCGGCGACACCATTGGTCGGGTCGTATCCGCGCCAGCCGCCGCCGGGCAGGTAGATTTCGGCCCAGGCGTGCATGTCCCGCTCAGGTTCATCGCCTGTGACGTATCCACTGACGAAACGGGAGGGAATGCCCATATAACGACAGGCCTCGACGAAGAGAACGGCCAGATCGCGGCAGGCCCCCTGCCCTTTGGCCAGGGTTTCTGACGGGCTGTGGGGTTCGCCTTCGAGGCGGATAATTTTCCGGCATCGTTCATGGATCGCGTTATTCAGGGCGGTGAGAAAGGTAAAGGTATCGGAACCGTGCTGGCGATGCAGTTCGTCGGCAAATACGGCGACAGTACCGAGCGGCTCGATGCGGCGGAGGTAACATGCCGGGCAGCCCTCGAGGCGGTCGTGCTGGACGGGAACGGATTGATATCGCGACTGGGTGATGATGAAATCGAATGGATTTTTCAGGTGTGTTCGTGCGGTGAAGCTGCTTTGGATGGTCAGGGCGTCGTACATACCGCTAAACCAGGCATAATGGGCGGGGTTGCCTTCGAGATCGAGACACTGGCTGCGGCCGGCGGGATTGGGCGTAAGGCTGAGCTGATAGTGATCGAGAGACTGGGAACCATTCTCCCGCGGGCGCAGGCGAAGGGTCATCGGTTCGATGAAGACCTTTTTGCTGTAGCGATATTCGATGGTGTGTTCGACGGTGAAGATCATGAGACACCTTTATTTCGGCATTTTTTTCATGGCGTTTGCGAGCCAGTCTTCGGGCAGTTCCTGCACGGACTGATTGAGGCGATCCTTCCACCACCTGGCGACATGGCGGACCTGGTCGTGTTCATAGCGGTGCTCGGCGATCTCGAAGGAATCCTTCTTGTAGAGCACCACGTCAATGGGATAATCGACATCGGTCGCGGACATGCGGGTTGCCTCGAAGGCCAGGAAGCCGAGCTTTAGGGCATAGGGAATGGACACTTCGTAATTCATCGCGCGGCTGAGGATGGGCTTGCCGTAGCTGGACTCGCCGATCATGTAGTACGGGGTTCCCTGGGTGACCTCGACCCAGTTGGCCTGGGGATAGAGCAGGTAGAGTTTGTGCTCCTTGTCATTTTCGAGCTGGCCACCGATGATGGAAAAGAGGTTGAACGGCAGCGAGGCCTCCTTGAGGGCGGCTTTGTCTTCAGACTGGACGCGGCGGACCTGGGTGGCGAAGGCGTTTACGGCCTTGTAGAGCTTGTCGAAATGTTCATCTTTTTCTTCGAGGACTTCCTCAAAGTAGGTGACCGCCTTGTCCCTTGCGGAGCGCAGGCCGCTGGTCATGATGAACATGGCATGTTTTCCGTGCTGGTGGACGGAGACTTTCTTGGAAGAGATATATTCGACCCCGCTGGTAATGCGGGTATCGGCGATCCCGACGAGGCCTTCTTCGACCTTCATAGCGATACAAAACGTCATATGTTATTCCTGTGTTTGCATCGGCATGGGCGAATGGGCAGGCGTCATGGCAAAGAACGCCTGGTGAATGTCGCTTCCGATGCGGTTGAGTTTTCCCTGGAATCCGTCAAGAAATTCGTGCAGGCCGGAATCAATCACTTCGTCGATTTCGGTGTAGTTGAGCTCGGAGGCGAGCTTTCCTAGGTTTCGCTGGGCCTGGTTGCGATACTGCCGCGAGGGCGTGCCGATGATGTCCTGGAGGGAGGTTTCCGCGGATTCGAGGCAATAGGTAATCGAGCGTGGAAAGTCCTTGTGGAACAACAGGAAGTCGGCAACTTCCATGGGGGTAATGCGGTGATGGGTTTTCTTATACATCTCGAAGGCACTGGCGGATTTGAGCAGCGCGGCCCAGAGGATGTTGTCGTAGGGGCTTCCGACGTAATCGAGACGCGGCAGGAGCATGAAGTATTTGACATCGAGGATCCGGGAGGTTTTGTCGGCCCGTTCGAGGAGCCTGCCGAGATTGAGGAAATGCCAGCCTTCACCGTGCGAGAGTGTCCCTTCGCTGATGCCGATGTAGAGCTGGCTGTTGAGTTTGACATTGTTGAAGAAATCGTGGGGATTTTCATTTGCCTGGTCGCGGGCGGGCTGGCCTTTCATCGAGAGGTAAAAGCTGTTGACCTGCTGCCACATCTCGGAGCTGATGACCTCGCGGACGCTGCGGGCGTTTTCGCGGGCCGCGGTCAGGCACGAAAGGACTGAATTGGGGTACGTGGGATCGAAAGCGAGGAACTCGAGCACGTTTTCCTGCGTGGGTTCGCCGTAGCGCTGCTCGAAGAATTCGTGGTCGCCTGTAACCGTCACCAGCGGCTCCCACTGCTCCTTGCCGTAGATGGGAATGTCGAGCATGAGATGGAGGTTTACATCGATGAAACGGGCAATGTTCTCGGCCCGCTCGATATAGCGGCTCATCCAGTAGAGTGATTCTGCGACTCGGCTTAACATTAGCTGCCCTCCCTTGAAAATCGGCCCGGGCTGAACAGTTCGTTCATGTCATAGGTTTGCTCGGGCTGGCCGTCTTTGACGACCCAGGTATCCTTGCTGCCGCCGCCCTGCGAGGAATTGACGACCAGTGAGCCCTTGCGAAGGGCAACGCGGGTCAGGCCGCCGGGCTGGACGTAAATATCCTCTCCGTAGAGAATATAGGGGCGAAGGTCCACGTGCCGGCCCTCGTAATGATCGTCGACCAGCGTCGGCACCCGTGAGAGCGAAAGCACCGGCTGGCCGATGTAATTTCGCGGCTGGTCCTGAATCCGCTGGATGAAGTTTTCCTGTTCTTCTTTGGTCGAATGCGGGCCGACAAGCATACCGTATCCGCCGGATTCATTGACGCTTTTGACGACCATGTTCTCGATATTCTCGATGACGTGGTCGCGCTGCTTCTGCTCGGAGCAGATATAGGTCGGCACGTTGCTCAGCTTGCAGTCCTCGTTGAGGTAATACTTGATGATATCGGGCACGTAGGCGTACACGGCCTTGTCGTCCGCGATGCCGGTACCGGGGGCATTGGCCATGGCGACGCGGCCCTGCTGGTAGACATCGAGGATGCCGGGGACGCCGAGAGCGGAATCGCTGTTAAAGGCGACCGGATCGAGGAAGTCGTCGTCGATTCGGCGATAGATGACATCGACGCGTTCAAACCCGCGGGTGGTCCGCATGTAGACGAAACCGTCCTGGACGACCATGTCGCGGCCTTCGACGAGCAGGACACCCATCTGCTGGGCGAGAAAGGAATGCTCGAAATAGGCGGAATTATAAATGCCCGGCGTCATCACGACGGTATTGCCGTTGTGAACGGGGGTAAGGTACTCCAGTGTTTCGAGCAGACGGTTGGGGTAATCGTCCACCGGGGCGATATCGAGGACGTCGAAAACCTGGGGGAAAGTGCGTTTTAGAACCTGGCGGTTCTCGAGAACGTAGGATACGCCTGAAGGGCACCGCATGTTGTCTTCGAGCACGTAAAAGGTTCCGTCGTCATCGCGAACGAGGTCGCTGCCGGTGATATGGCACCAGATGCCCTTGGGCGGATCGAGGCCGATGCACTGCTTGCGGAAGGATTTGCCGCTGTGGATCAGTTCCGCCGGAATGACCTTGTCTTTGAGAATTTTCTGGTCGTGGTAGATGTCGTCTACGAAGAGATTGAGGGCACAAATCCTCTGCTTGAGGCCGTCGCGG
>CAYVUI010000021.1:36449-43579 GCA_964454745.1 uncultured Pirellulales bacterium
CGGATGATGCACCAGTCTTTGGTTCCGATAATCCGCGGGATAATGTCAAACGGGAAGATGCGGTCGGTCCCCTCGTCGGTGCCGTAAACGGTGAAAGTAATGCCCATCTGGAGCAGTGCCGCCTCGGCTGCTTTTTTGCGACGCAGCAGCTCGGGAAATCCCATTGCGTTGATCCGGTCGATCAGCGGTGCGGAATACTCGCGCGGCTTGCCGGGGCTCTCGAAGAGTTCATCGTAGAAATTTTCGGTATCGTAGGTCGAAAAATCCATTTTTTAGCCTTAAAAAATCACATTGAAGTCTAAGCTATATCGGCATCCTGTCAAGAGGATTTAAAAGATTCCGGACTTTTCAACGCGGATATTGAAGATCGGCCCCCATACAAAAGGCGGAATTACAAAAATGTCACAAAAAAAGCCCCCGCTCCATTTGCGGGGGCCTATCCCAAATCTACTCATCTCGTCGCGGTATCCGTCTTACCGCGATATCCACTTGTCATTTCCTGCTCTAAAGTTGCTTAGCCCACTTTTTATTTCCAACTGCTTCACATATTAATATGCTTGAATCAGCGGCCGGGTTCGCAATTTTTGGGCATATCGTGGATATTTTTTTTTACGGACCTACTGCGCCGGTGCCGGTTCGGGGGATTCGGCTTCCTGGGCCTCGGGTTCTTCCTTGACCTCAAAGAGGGCATCGAAATCCTTGACAAAATTCTCCTTTTGCCAGTTGACGATCTTGTACACCCAGCCGTTATGGCGGGTATTAAACTCTTCCACCGCATCCATCGCGAGAAGTTTGGCTTCCTTTTCCCTGAGCTGCTCTTCGCTTTCCACGCCGCGTTCCTTGGTGATCGGGGTCTGGTCTTTGAAAATCGCACCGCAGCGGATGTAGCTCTCTTCGCCGTCCATCGCAATTTCGACGGTGTACTGGGCGGAGGTTTCCATGGTGCAGGTATAGACGTGATCAAATACGAGATCGGTGCGGGTATCACCGCGGATGGCATCCTCGAAGGAGGCGCGGTCCAGTGCCTGGAAGACGGCGTCCATTTCGTACTGTTTGGGTTCGAGGGCTTCGGGGTAGCCGGTCTGGGGGATGACCTTTCCGTTCTCGTCTTTTACGAGGGTGTAGCTTTTGTCCGGGAATTTGACGGTGACCGACTCGATTTTGTCCTTGGGATACTCACCGAGATCGGTTTCCATGTAATCCTTGGCCCGGCTGGGAATCCAGCCGACCTGGTAGGTAATGTACACAGCATCCTGACCGGCCAGGCGGACGTACTTTCCGCGGTCCTGGTCGCGCTGCTGGCCGAGGTACAGGCCGGTCATCAACTCATCGCCCTCCCGATAAAACATGACGCTCTTGTCGGCCTTTTCCTCACTGACACCTAGGTCATCGTGGTTTTGCGCGGAGCTGGTGTAGGGCTTAGAGGTCTGGATGTCCAGGCAGGTGGTGATCAATTCGTTGATGTCCGAGGTTTTTGCCGGGTAGCCGTACTTGTCGGCAAGGACAAATCCGCTGCCTCGGCGTTCGAGCGTGACCGTGCCGTCCGACTGGGAATTAATCACGATCTTTGTCACCTGGTCCGGTTCGAAACCCTGGATCAGCGGGCTGGGGCCCTTGACGGTGGTGCGGGTTCGCTGTGCCATTTTCGTCGTGACCATGGCCAGTAGAACCATCGCCGCGGCGGTAACTGCTAATATCATCAGATTCCGGTTGCTCATGAATCTATCTCCGTTTGACAGAAAGCTTTCAATCCTAATTTATATTGATTGCAACAAATGGTTTATCCCTCGCCGGTGCGGTGGCTGACGTAGTATCGCTTCCGCATGGATCGGTAGGCCCCGAGGGCGATTGCGATAATAAGGATCACCGCGGGTGCGGCGAGCATGTTCCAGTTCCGCAGGCGGTTTTGAAGCTGCTCGATCCGTTCGCGGCGTTTCATTTTGACATCGCGCAGGTCGCTCTGGGCCTGACGGATCTTGACCTGGAGTTCATTTTTCTTGGTGAGGATACTGCTGCCGATGACCTCTTCTTCGCCTTCTTTGGCCTGGGAGAGGATCTTGTTGAGTTCCTGCTCAAAGCCCTTGATCTCGGCGTTTAGCTTTTCCTCTTCTTCGCGGGTCTCTTCCTCGGCCTGCTGCTCGATGGCCTTGACGACGGAAAATTCCCGGCGGTAATTGCCGCGGGAACGAATGGAGATCAGGTCCTCGGAGCCGCCGAGTTCATCGACACAGTTGAGCACGAGGGCTGCGTTATCGCCGACGACCATGGTTCCGAAAATGGTATTGGCATTATACGCTACAATGTTGCTGATGAAGTCCACGTCAGAGAAGACCAGCACAACGCTGTCCTGCGTGGATTCGGTCAGGCCGGTAATGCGGCGTGTTTCGGGCTCTTTTTCGGATTTTTCCTGCTCGCCCTCTTCGTCCATATTCTCTTCGGGCTCGACGGTGACCTCGATCCCCTCGGGGAAGGCACTTTTGAGCGGACCGATGATCTGATAGCCCATGACGACGGGCTTGTCGCCCGGGATAAAACGTTCGAGGAACATGGCCGGATCGGTCATGGAAAGCTCACGGGTGGAGCCGACCTTCCAGGTGTTTCCTCGCTCGGTCGTCTGGATCAGGGGGCGATACTCCACGCCCTCTGGCTCCTGGCCGGTGAGGGTGCGAAGGGCACCGGGGTACAGCAGGCGAACATCGTTTAAGTTCGCGGTAATGACGCTGTCTGGATTGTAGCAGCCGGCGTCTTTGCCGAGGCTCAGGTCGAGGAAACCGAGGATTTTTTCCGGGCGCTGACCGGCTCGTATCGTTGCGCTCTGGGCCAGTGAAAAATCACCGGCGAAGGTATTATCCGGCATCTCGAGGCCCCACTGTTTGAACAGCTCGGGCAGGTTGGAATTCTGCTCGGGCGGCGCCTGCATCTGCATCTGGTTGGGCTGGGGATTTTCAACCAGGCAGAACGGATCGACGAAAATCATGGTCCGTCCACCGCTGAGGACAAACTGGTCAATCGCAAAAAGCGTCTTCTCGCTCAAGTCTTTGGGATGGATGACCATCAGGATGTCAATGTTCTCGATCTTTTCGCTGTCGGTATCGACGGTGACCACTTCGTACTTTTCCTTGAGATGGTCGATGATCCCCCAGGCAGGCTTTGGCCGCTGGCCCTGCATCTGCATCATCTGGATCATATAGGGGCTCATATCGTCACCCATGACCGGCAGGGAACTGATGACGCCGATACGCGATTTTTCGCGGGTGATGATCGAGTCGATCAGTTCGCTGATGTCGTACTCGACAAAGTTCTGTCGGTCCGGCGAGAAGAAGGGAATGGCCTTTTCCACGCCGAACTGCGTCTGGGCAACCAGGCCGAAGAAGAAGGTCTCTTCCTCGGTGATGGGGAAGCGTTTGAGACCGAAACGCAGGGCCTCGACCTCTTCTTCTGAGAAAGGCCGGGGGTCGATGATCTCGAGTCGGACCATTCCGTCACCGTTGTCCACATATTCGCCCAGCAGGGATTTTACGTATTCATAATAGTTATCGAAAAACTTGATCTGATCACGGCCCTTCATCGCCGCGGTTTTGGCGTAGTAGAGCTTGAGCGTGATGGGCTGATTAAGCTTGCCGAGGATCGACTTTGATCCGTCGGAAAGTGTATACAGGCCCTGTTCAGTGATGTCGATCTTGATCGGGCTGCCGATATTCTGGAAGACCGTAATCGCCGAGAAGGTGATGACCAGAATCAAAAAGATACCCAGAAGTGCACGAACGCTGTTTTTCATCAGCTTGCCCTCCTTTCATTCAACAGTACAATACTTGCTGCGACCCATCCGGCAATCAGGATCAGGAAATACGTGATATCACTAAGCAGCAATACGCCCTGGCGGATGGAGCGGAAATGCTCCTGGAAGCTGAGCTGCTCGATGATGCCGATCATTCCGTCTGGCAGGAAGCTGGCGAAATAATTGAGCGTGGTCGGCAGACCGGCAAAGACCAGTACCGCACAGGCCACGACCGAGAGGATAAAGCTGATGACCTGGTTCTTGCTGAGCGCCGAGAAGAAAGCCCCGATTGCAAGAAACCCGCCGGCAAGGAAGAAGCTGCCGAGGTAGCCGGTAAAGATCGGGCCCCAGTCCGGGTTGCCGAGATAACCGACGGTAACGGGCATGGGAAAGGTCAATAATAGAGCGATCCCCAAAAAGGCCCAGGCCGCGAAGAACTTGCCCAGGACCGCACCGGTAACGGTTACCGGCAGGGTAAAGAGCAGCTCGATCGAGCCCGAGCGGCGTTCTTCGGCCCAGAGCCGCATGGCTGTTGAGGGCACCATAAATACGAACAGCAGGGGCAAATTGGTGAAAAAGGCGTTCATATCCGCCTGCCCTGCCTCGAAAAAGCCCTGTTTGAACGTGAGATATCCTGAAAAGAACAGGAAAATGACTAAAAATACATAGGCGACCGGCGTGGTGAAGTATGCTTTGAATTCCCGCCGGAATACGGATGTAAAGCCTTTCATGTTGCTGCTTTTCTGTTTCAAGTCTGCATCTGACATTTTTATTTCCATTTCCATGAAAGTTGCAATTATGCGCTTTTACGTACGGTGATCTTACGGAAGACCTCTTCGAGGCCGCATCCGTGCTCTTCCTTGAGGGCCTGGGGCGTGGAATCGACCTGGATACTGCCCTGCGAGATGATAATCGCCCTTGAGCAGACCGCCTCGACCTCTTCAAGGATGTGCGTTGACACGATGATGCATTTTTCCTGTGCCATATCGGTGATGAGCTGGCGAACCTCGTGCTTCTGATTGGGGTCGAGCCCGTCGGTCGGTTCGTCGAGGATCAGCACGGGCGGATCGTGGATCAGTGCCTGTGCCAGCCCGACACGGCGGCGATAGCCCTTGGACAGCGTCTCGATGGTCTGGTGATAGACCGACTCGATCGAGCAGGTCGGCACCACGCGGTCGAGGGCCTCTTTGCGTTTGGCCTTGTCAATGTCGCGGGCGTCACAGACAAAATCGAGGAAGCCCGAGACGGTCATCTCTGCGTACATCGGTGCGTTTTCCGCGACGTAGCCGATGGATTGACGTACCTGGATGGGCTCTGTGAGGATGTCGTGGCCGCAGACACTGGCGGTGCCGCTGTCTGGCCGCAGGAAACAGGCCAGCATTTTCATGACGGTACTCTTGCCCGCCCCGTTGGGGCCGAGAAAACCGAGCACCTGGCCCTTTTCGACCTCGAAACTGACGCCGTCGACGGCGACGATTGAACCGAAACTTCGCCGAAGGTTTTGTACTTTAATCATTCGCTTCTCCCATTTCGTACAAAAAACGGTATTTTTATACTGCTTACCAGCCATTTGGCTGTGTGTTTGCCCTTTCTATACCAAATTTTCCCTCGCGTCAAGTCCCTATACACCGGCCCTGACAAAACCTTGCTAGGAATTGTGCAAAAAGTATGCCCGTAAAACGGACAAATCATAAGGTAATGAGGTACAAAAGGTTACAAAATCCGGCCTTATCGATACCCAGTGCAGATATGGCAGAGTAACCTGCAACTGTGGTTTGAATCTGCATTTTTGACAGGGCCGGAGCGGATTGGGGACATCTTTGACCGATAACGTCGAACAATTGCACCTGCACCATTTGCCCCGGAGAGAATCTGATTTTGTCCAAAGCCAAACCGGGGCGTTTATCCACAGGGAGACTGAACATTATCGAACTTGCACATACAGAACCTACACCCCTTGCAGACAACGAGTGTTTTTCCCACTTTTGCATAAACATTCCCGCGGTATCGTCAAGGCCGGGGAACCGTTCGCCGATTTCAGTACTGATCGGGCAGATTAAGGCCGGTCCTGTGAAAATGTAAATGAATACGGCAAAGTGAATCTTGTTAGAAGTTAGAAGCCCAGGAGCAGAATATGTCGAATCTGGCACAAGTTGAAGAAAAAGTTCAGTCCGCAAAACAACATCTTGACGAAGCGAAAAACCAGCTCAAAGCCGCCCTGCAGGAGCGAGTCAATTCCCTGCGGCAGAGCCTCGAAGAAGACCAAGCCCTGCTTGAACAGCTTGAAAACCAGGTAAACAGCCTGACCGATCCCGAGCCGGAAGATTCGACAGATACCGCGGTAGAAGAAGAGCAGCCCCCTGTAGAAGAGAAAAACGAAGTTCCCAACCTGACCGAGGAGATCATTGAATCGGGCCCGGTGGATGAGACCGAGGTGGAAGAAACCGCTGAAGCGGGAACTGTGGAAATCGCGGAAGCAGCCGTTGAAGCCCCTGAGCAAGCGGCAGAAGAGGCCGCTGCCGAGGCGGAAACCGAAGCGAGCGAGCCGGAAGATGCTGTCGTGGAAGCCGAAGAAGAGACCAAGCAACAGCCTGAGGCGACCGTGAAAGAGGAAACTGAGCCCGAAGCCGTGATTGAAACCGAGTCGCAGGTGGAAGATGAAACCGAAGCGGCAGAAGAAGCTGCGGTAGAAGCACCTGCTCAAGAAACCGCCGAAGCGGCTTTAGAAGAAGAGGCGCAGGTCGAAACCGAAGAGCCCGAGGCCGAGACACAGGCTCCCGCGGAAGAAGCACAGGTGGAAGCACCCGCAGAAGAAGTAAAAAAAAAAGTGACGAAGAAGCCGGCGAGCAAGACCTTGCCGAAGACATAACCGAAGAATCCGAAGAAGAAGCGGACTCGGAAGAGACTGCGGAAACAGAGGAAACCGAAGAATCGGACAGTGAAGACGAGGCGACAGTGCCGGAAGACTTCGCCCCGGTAGAGGAAGAGGAAAGCGAAGAATCCGCGGAAACCGAGGAATCGGATGGGGAAGAAACTCCCCCTGTAGAGGACGCAGATGCCGAGCAAGAGAATTTGGCGGAAGACAGTGAAGGGCCCCAGGCACAGGAAGAAGAGGCTGTAAATGAAGAGTCAGACCCAGAAGAAAATCAAGAGGCACAGGAAGCCCCGCAGGAAGTAAAGGCTGAATCTTCAGCGGAGTCAGAGGCCAAACCGCAGGCCCATCACGCCGTGGACGGTTCGGAAAATACCGGCGCAGGGCTGTTCTTTTAGAACTCGCAAAGCAGTTATAAAACAAGCACTAGCCCTTAAACAAGCGTAGTTTGATAGGAAAAAATAGTTCTAAAACCCTAAA
>CAYVUI010000022.1:0-43514 GCA_964454745.1 uncultured Pirellulales bacterium
TCGGACTCGTTGAGCTTCCGGCTTTAAAAACGGGCATTTTCAATCGGAAGCAGTAGAAAACCATAATCGTCAAATACCATAAGACCACCCGGACTCATTTGCGGATAGAAAATGCTGCAGCAATCCAAAACAGATTGATAAATGTCGACATCGATATGAACAAGACAAAATTGTTTATCAGGCAGATCAAAGGTTTCCG
This sequence comes from uncultured Pirellulales bacterium, assembly GCA_964454745.1. Lineage (GTDB taxonomy): Bacteria > Planctomycetota > Phycisphaerae > Sedimentisphaerales > Anaerohalosphaeraceae > CAYVUI01. Next base: position 200 of record CAYVUI010000022.1, read on the forward strand.
GAAAGAATCCCGGGTAGTAATGAATCCATTGGGACTTTCCAACAAAGGCTTTCACTCTATCCAGTGAGGTGTCAGCAAAATCTCCTTTTTGATGCAGGTCTTTCTCCGGGTCTGTTTCCGGCATGCCCTCAAACGTATCGAACAGGTGAAGAGATTTTTGAGTATCCTGGATCAGGAAGTTCAGCATTTTGGCCGAGCCGCCTTTGTACACCCCGATCTCGGCCATCTCTCCCGGAACAGAAAGTGCGGACCTGGCGAATTCATACAATTGATAGAGCTTCAGGGGGTTCATCAGGGATTGAGCCTGGATTTCCTGATTGATTGCGGTAAATTCCGGGTCTGTGTTCCACGGAAGCAAAACACCTTTGGGTTCGGGGACATATCTGCAAATTTCAAATCCTGCTTTTCGAAGCGGAAGATTAATGCACTTCTTTAATAGTTTTTTCATAGAAGATCCTGTAGTTCAACGGGGTATTTTGGGATGTATTAAATCTCAAGTTACATAAAAGAGGATGTTCAGGATAGTGATTCGTAGATTGTTGTAATTTTCTTTGCAGTATGATCCCAACTGTACTGTTTGGAGATTTCCATACCCCGGCTGCATCGTTGTGTGCTGCGCCCTTCCCCCCACAAGCTGTCAAACACCGTTCTCATATGCTCCTCAGACTGCGGGTCAAAATACAGCGGTCCATCCTGTCCCACTTCACGAAATACGGGGATGTCCGAAGCCGCGACCGGGCATCCGCAGGCCATTGCTTCAAGCAGCGGAATGCCAAATCCCTCATGCAGCGATGGGTACACAAAGAAATGTGCCCGATTGTATAATTCACAAAGTTGTTCATCTGTAACATTGCTTTCCAGCCGGACATTTTCAGCAATTCCCATATCTTCCATAAAGCATTTTTCCTGCTGATTCCACGTCGGTCCTACGCATAAAAGGTCCACATCAAACCGGTTTTTCCATCCCCCGAAAGCTCTTGCCAGGGTTTGAAAATTCTTGTAATTGCCTCTTTTGCCAAGATAAAGAATAAATGGCTTCTCAATATCGGCTTGACTATTATCTATTTTGTGAAATATAGAACTGTATCCATTGTGAACCACTTCAATGCGCTTCTGATTCAGGTCATAATAATTTCGCAACTCATCCTCTGTTGCACGGGAAACACAAATCAATACATCCGCCGCCTCAATACACCTGTGAATATGGGAACGAAATGCATCGAACGGTTTCCCCTTGTAAATCTCCGGGTATTTCTCATACGCCAGGTCATGAATCGTTAACACCTTCGGCCCTTTCCATTGGGTCGGCATGGAATAATATGTTGAATGCCAGATCCAGTCCCGAAAAGGCCGAAGTACTCGGTTGTTCCTTGCTTCCCAAAGCCGCGTGAAAACCCGATCTTTCACGGAACGAACATAGCCCCTGACCTGTCGGCCGGGCAGGTCAAGGCGTTCGATATTATGATGTGACGGGATCTGCTGCTTGGCGTCTCCCTGCACGAAAATCGTCATCTGGCAGTCCGGCCGTATTTCACAAATTCGCGGCAGGATCTCATGATAAATCCGGGAAATCCCACCCCGTGCCTGTCTTGTAAAAATAATGCCGTCAATCAATACATTCATTTGCAACGACTGCAAACTGCGGTTTTCTCATCCCTGCAGTGAATTTAACGAAGTTCAACTTCCGGAACATATACCAGCCATTTGCCGCCGCTTTGGCTGAAAGCTTGTTCCTTCTCCATGATCTCCTCGCCATGGTTCCATGCGAATAAAAGGGCAACATCCGGATGGTTTTCACTGAAGCTGCGGTATGTCTTAATGGGAATATGCGTTCCCGGGTTGTATTTGTCGATCTTGGTCGGTGTGGTGTCTGAGATAAACTCAACCAGGTCCGGCCCGATTCCGCAGTAATTGGTCACGGTTGTACTCTTCGATGTCGCTCCGTATCCGACGACACGCTTGCCCTCGTTTTTCAGCTGCTTTAAAATCTCCACGAGCTTTGTTTTCGATTGATCCACCTTCTGCTGATAAGCCTGGAAACCGGCCAGTTGGGTCAGGCCGAGCTGCCTTTCCTTTTCGAGCTGTTTCGCGACGATGTCCTGGACGCTCCGGCTTCCCTTGCGTGCAATGGTATACCGCATCGAACCGCCGTGTACTTCATGATGCGAAATATCCACGACTTCCATTCCAAACCGTTCAAAGCAGTTCTGCACAGAAGAAACACTGAAGAAAAACACGTGTTCGTCGTAAATCTGGTCATAAGAGGTTTTCTCGATAATGTCCCCGAGATAGGGATCCTGGAAGATAAACACTCCCTCGGGCTTTAACAGTTGATCCACGCCGCGAATGATCGAATCCAGGTACGGAATATGGCAGAATACATTGGCACAGGAAATCACATCCGCCTTGCTGTATTTGTCGGCAAGCTCTTTACCCAGCTCCTCGTCAAAAAACCGGCAGATCGTTTCAATTCCCTGGTCTTTCGCTGCCTGGGCGACATTCGCTGAAGGCTCGACGCCAAGATGAGGGATATTCTTCTCTTTAAAATTTTTGAGCATAATGCCGTCATTGGAGCCGATCTCCACTACAAACGGTGCGTCTCCAAGATACTTATCCATGATCTCTCTCGCAAAGTCCGCAAAATGCAACTGCATCCGCGTTGAAATCGAGGAAAAGTAGGCATAGTTTTCATGGAACATCATCTCCCGGTCCGGCTGGTCTACCAACTGAACCATGTGGCATTGCGGGCAATACGCCACCTGAAGCTGGAAGAAATATTCCTCCTGCCTGGTTTCCTGTTCTGTAAGGAAACGATTGGCGATAGGCTGACGCCCAAGGTCCAGAAAGGGCGTTATGTCCGACTGACAGATTCTGCACTGTGTCATATTTTCTCCACGTTATTTTCGATTGATAATTTTCCGGATAAGCCGTTTCCATGCGGGCTGCTGGAGATGGTTGATGATTTCCCGAAACCGTCTGCGTTCCTGGATTTGCCGAAGGGCTTCATTGATTCTGGCGATTTCAACCGTTTCGAGAAATTTCCGCATTTGTGGATAGACAGACAGGTTTCGCTCAATATATTGTGAGATTGGTGTGGCCGTGTCATAGATCACACCAAAGCCGTGATGAAACGGAAGGCAAAAATGCGAAAGTTTTTCCCGGCCGGACTCAATAAAATCCCGGATTGCCGGCATCACACCGTTTTTGCCTCCGCCTTCCTCGCATGCGTTTTCAAAAGGAAAATTAAATCCCATCGGCACAAGTGAACTCGACCAGGGAGTCATGCCGGATTTTTCTGAGGGCTTTTTGCTGTTTTCAGGGATGACTTCCGGGGCATAGTACATATCCCGGCAGGCATAAGGCCATGACGCGCTGCGAAAGAAAATCAGGGGAAAACGGCTGTTGCGATTTTGAACCTGTAACCTGATTTTCTCCAGGTCCGCCTTCATGCTGTAATAATTGATGTCGCCATCGAGGATAAATGCATCGATGTCCATATCGATATGATCCAGGTGTTCATAACTTTTTGACCGGACCAGTCGGATGTTGCTGAATGGGTCAATCCGTTCAAGCAGGATGTCCTGAACTACCGGTTCGATGAGAGTAAGTTCGCCTCTCATTTGGGTGCAGTAATCGGCCAGGAGGATCGAATGATCTCCCGTGTCCGGACCGACTTCCACGATATTTTTCGCCTCAAACGCAGTAAGAAGCGGCCGTGTAAAGTCCAGCCAGTACAGCCGGGTGCCGGTTCGGCCGTCGACGGCCTTGAGGAGATCCATTTCCTCTTCACTGCGAACTTCAAAAGCGGGAGAAAGATAAGATCCGGGATTACTCATATTCTTCCCTCAGAATGGAGAAAAGCAGAACATCCAGATATTGATTGTTTTTAAACGCGGCCTGCCGCAGCCGGCCCTCCTGTTTCATATTCAGCGATTGGGCCAGTTTGATCATGCCCTCATTGCTCTCAAAGGTTCCGCACGAGATTCGATTCAGGTTTAGTGTGCCAAATCCATGTCCGATCAGCAGGGCAGCCGCTTCACGTCCCACTCCGCGGTTCCAGGCCGACCGGTCACCGATCAGGATGGAAAGGTCCCCACTTCGATAAACCGGATGGATCGCGGAAAGAGAGATGTTGCCTACGTGGACATCATTTTCCTGCAGGCAGATCGCCAGGACCAGGCAGGTCGTATCGCCTCGAATTCCCCGGATATATTCCAGTGCCTGTGAGGCGTCGTACGGATAGACGTGATGGCGATTGCCCGCGCAAACCTCCGGGTCATTGAGCCAGTCCGGATAAGGGCCCTCGCAATCCTGTTCATTTAGAGGACGAAGGTAAATTTGTTTTCCGTTTAGAAATTCCGTCGATTTCATCATTCGTCTTCCTTTCCTTTTCCAGGCAGGTCGTAGCCGAAATCGTATTTCAGTTTGCTGCATAAGGCATTTTGGATATAGTCCATGTTCTTGTCGGTGAAAAGCCTGCCCCGGTTGTCACGGACGGACACCCGTTTATTGTCCCCAAGCCGGTCTGCGGGAATCTTCTTTTTCATTTCCTCTCGGCTGCAGAGAAACACCGCCCGATCGATATACTTCCGTTCGATGTCCAGGTTCCAGAAGCCGGCAATCTGTTCCACGATATCCGCAGGCTTTTGAACCAGTTGCTCGTAGCGAACACAAAGGAAAGATTGTGATGAATCAGATTTCTGTTCTTCGACCAGGCGGCCCCAGTAATTGAAATAATCGATCGTTCTTTCGACATATCCCTCTTCGATGAAACGATCCTGCTGGTCGGCTTTATGGAAAGTATGCATGACCCATGATTCAAGCTGGTCCAGCGGGTTGCGGACGGTGAAAACACATTTCATCTTTTTGATGTTGAGAATATTCGTCTTCTGAACCGGGTGATGGGCGATCATGATCAGGTCCGGATCAAACGGGCGATTGATTTTTAACTGGGCGACGAAGTTGTGATATACCGATGACCAGAGCAGATCCCGGTTGTAAATCCATACATCATCCTGAAAGGTGTAGTCTCCCTTTCCACCTTCCCGCAAATCGACAGCTACGATCAGTATACTTGTCAGGTAAACCGTGCCGGACCGCGGGAGCGTCGAAAGATATCGCCCGGTTTCTTTCGCATGTTTGCAAATGTGGATTCCTTTGCGCAGATCACCGGGATGACAGAGCAGCCATAGCGTGGGATTTAGATATTGATACAGGTATTTTTTCAGCTTCATTTCGTTCCTTATGGACTCGTCTCTTCGAGTTCCTGCATCGCTTTTTTGACTTCACACCGGTTCAGTACAAATGCATACGGGTCTGCATCAAGACACGAAAGGGTCGCCTGCATGATGTCCCGGGCATGCGTGGATTCCAGCAGTACCGGCCCATCAGCCTGGAGCACGGCCTGCTCTCTGTAAAGAGCGTCACAGACTTTCTGGTAATCAAAACGGGCACAAAGAGCTCGGACGTACATCGTCTCTTCCCACGGCTCGATGACTTTATCGCCGTTTTTCCAGGTGCCTGTAAATGTTTTAAAGTAGCGGTAGGGCACCTGGGCCGCTTCTTCGGCACGGTGTGCGATTGAGATGGCCCGAAGGATCGGCAGCCCCAGCGAACAGATACAGACGTTTTTTTGTTCGAACCAGTGCCAGAGAGTGTTTTCACCCCACAGTGTTTGTGCCTGCATCCCAGCCGCCTGCTCTGCCATCGGTCCCGATGCCGCGAAGCTGTTAATGGCGGATGCCGTTCGGATCGTATCCGGTGCATCAAGAAATGCCTGGGTAAGCGCCCCGGTTTCGGAAGGGGTATCGTCGAGATCGAAGAGGCCGGTCCGGCAGAACGAAAACGTAAACGTCGGCATAAACAGCGTGCGATTCGGGCCGACTGCACTGCGGACTGCTTCCAGGACCACCTGGGCGACCTGGTCGGGCGGAACGTCCATTTTGGCTCCAAAGCTCCACAGACCCGAGTGTATGACGACTACCTCGTCCTCCGGGCGGATGATTTCGCCCAGCCCCTGTATGATTGTATCACGCGTGATTTTCATTCGCATTTGGTTCCGCTAAATTTTTCAGGTGTTTCGCAGGTACTCCGCCGACGACCGTATAATCCGGCACATCCTTGGTTACAACAGAATTGGCTCCGACAACGGCATTGCGTCCCACAGTCACCCCCGGCAGGATGACACTGTTGGTCCCGATCCATGCACCGCTGCGAATGACGGTTTCGCGGCAATAATGCCCCTGCTGTGAAACGGGCCTGCTGATATCCTCATAATGATGGCTAATCGCATAGATCGATACATTCGATGCCAGCAGGGCGTTGTCCTCAATAATAATGTTAGGAGCATCCTTTTGCATCCCGGCGCAGAGAATAGTTCCGGGCCGCACGATCACGTTGGTCCCGATTTGAACATTTTGGGTTCCGTAAATCGTTACAAAAGGTCGAATCTCGGAACCTTCCCCGATTTTGCCAAGCTTTTTTTTCTGAAACCACAATCGCGTCGGCTTGAAATACAACAGCCAGTGCGTCCAATGCATATCCGGACCGATCCGCGGACTTTTCAGCATCAGCCGAAAGTGATTTCGTGTATCCTTCCAGAATGACTTGCATTGCTGCCACATAGCATTAAAATCCATTAACGGTTACGGTTTAGAATACGGATAAGCCATTCGGTCGGCAATTCTTTATAGATATTGGTATTCCAGTATTCATCATCAATGGGGCCGTCACCTGTCAGTTGGCATTGATCCGGTGTATACTGTTTTTCAATCTTATCAAGCAGTTCACCGAGATAATCCAAAAGGGTTTTCCGGCTTTGTCGGTACTCCCGGAAAAAATCACCTCGAAGCGGACTGTTTACGATCCGGAAAAGCACGGCCAAAAGACGGCAGTGATATTCAAAATCCTCCGCTGAAATCCGATCCGTGGCAAGGACCGTGTGCGGTGCGTCCGGCTGGTAGGTCAGGCCGAATTCATCCGCCTTTTCCTCAAGCCGGGTGCCGGGCAAAATAGCCACGCGGTGGATATTCAGGACATGATCGGCTTTTTCGAGATAAGGAAACAGCCATTCAATTCCGTCAAAAAAACTTTCCGCGGTTTCTTCGGGCAGGCCGAACATCATGTCAATTTTAAGGATCAGGTTGTACGCATTAATTTTTTCCAGGAACGCCTGCAGTTTCTCCCTGCGTACAGGTGCCCGGTTCACTTTTCGCAATGCATCATCTTGAAACGACTGCAAGCCAATGGCGTTGATTGCCGTATAGCCCGCGGCCAGGTCACTGTACATCTGCGGTGTATCACGAGGCTCCACGGAAGCGTAATTGTGAATCTTCTGCCGGGTCTTGAACTGCCCGGAAAGCTCCATGAATTCGTCGTCGATATTCTGGTACGTCAATTCCCAGAAAAGCCACGGCAAATCAGCACCTTCCTCGTCTCTCAATTTCAGCAGGTATTGGAGGATTTCTTTACATCGCTGAATGTCGGAGGTAAAAACAGCATCCAGGAATCGAAGTGCTTTGATTTTCTTTTCAACAATCAGGTAGCGAAGTTCTTCGCAGATGCGTTTCGTTGAAAAATGGGCCACCTTTCCCCGCTGCTTGTGATACAGGCAGTACCCGCAGCGATACAAACAGCCTCGCTGGGTCTCAAAAAAGGCCTGGTCGTTGGCAAAAAAGCGGTCATCCAGCGTCCCGGTTAAGTACACCGAAGGAATCTCATCCAGATCCTGGATCGGTTCCCGGATTGTACATTTTCGCAGTTGGTCTTGTTCCCAGACGGTGACATTGTCCGGAAGATCGGACGGGGCGATGGGACTGCCCTTTGCAAGCAGCTCAAGCATTTCCTTCAGCGGCCGCTCCCCCTCTCCAAGGATGTAGTAATCGATCAATTCAGGATCAGGAAAAGCTTTCACGGACTCATAGGAAATTTCCGGCCCGCCCAGCAGAAGCTTGCAGTCGCTTTGCCTGCGGACCTCCGCCGCGGTATCGAGAACCTGGTGGATATTCCAGAGATAACAGCTAAAACAAACCAGGTCCGGCCCGGATTTAAGAATTTTAACGGCCGCTTTTTCCGGCTTTTGCCTCGGGCTGAAATTGAGTACCTCGATCTCGGGATCAAAGGAAAGGTATTGGGCCAGGTAGGCCTTAAGGGTATAGGAAGAGAGCAGGTAGCGGGCCATGGTCCCTTCGGGATAATAGTTAATCAGTACGATTCTCATCAAAGTTCAATCAGTTGAATGTGCTCAGGAATATTGATAATGGATTCTATGTTCGCATAATAATATTGATCATTGTTCTGGATAAAACCATGCGATGGCAGAAACTCGGCCGCGGGCCTGTTCTTTTCTGTAGGAAGAAACTTTGCGCGAATCGTTTCCAGTCCTGCCGCCGCGGCCCGGCGGGCGATTCCAGCCAGTACGGCCGTTTCCACTTTTCGCCCCAGCACCCGGCAGCTAAGCAAAAAGGTATCAATCTCCCAGTGCTTCGTTTCTTTTTTTACGATCGCCACGCAGGTAAGGCCGTATTCACCGAATTTGTCATACACTTTGCCCGCGAAAACCTCATAAGAATCCCCCAGGGCCTCTATTTGCTCAGAGGTTCTGCGGATCGTTGTCAGGTTGAATTGGTTGGTTTTGTTGATCAGTTGTGTTACACGGCTTAGGTGTTCGCTTCCAGCGGTAAAAAAGTCAACCTTCAAGTCCAGCGAGGACAAAAATTCTTCCGGCGTCATCGTCTCTTTGAGCTCAGAACGTTGTTGCTCCTGCTGGATCATCTGTGTTCGTTTCTGGTCTTCCCGGGTAATTTCAAGACGGTCAAACAGATGCTTCTGCTCAATGGTTTGCACAAGATAAGCCGGTTCATCCGGCAAAAGAACACACTCCACTTCCGGGTGCGCCGCCTTCATTTGCTCAATTTCGAACGGGTTGTCATCAACAAAGACAAAACTGTCCAGGCCGATATTCAACGTATCGGCTAAAGACACGATATTTTTCGCCTTGGGGTTCCAGTCGATCTTCCAGGCCGCGATATGTTTTCGTTCAAGGATCATCGAGTCGTGCCGATCAAAAACCTCCCAGGCATCCGGCTCATTGTTCTTGCTTAGCAGTGTGATGAAAATTCCCTGGTGATACAATGACACGATCAGTCTTTGCAGGTCCCGGTAGGCCTTGCCGGGAAATTCATCCCCAAGCGCAATGCCGCCGAGTCCATCCTCTCCGATAATCCCGCCCCACAGGGTTCCGTCACAATCCAGTGCAATACACTTTTTCGGCGTTCCGGTCTTCGCAACCAAAATCCGGGCCAGAACCCGGGCCGCTTCATCAAAAAACAATTCCGTGTACGGCTGCTTGTATAAATACCACTTTCGCAGGTCTTTTGCATTATCCACCCCGACACGAGCTTCCAGTCCGGCCGAATCAAGGCAAATCAGGTCTTTGATCTGCGTTTTGCTTTCCTGCCAGCAAGCAGACGTCTGCCTGTAAAAATTCCCGATGACCGGTCCGTAATGCAGGTCGTCCAGCTTGATGGATACTGTTTCCGGAAGCGGTGGATCATTTACGATCAAAATTCCGGCAAATCGGTCGCGAAGCATCGCAAGTGCGTTGGCAAATTCAGCGATCTTGATTTGGGCCTTGCCGGCGGCAGCCTCCGCTGACACTCCCTGTTCCAGGCCAAGCAGCTCGGGTTCAAGCAGCTCCTCCATACGCCAGTACACAATGATCGCATCCAGGGGCTGTTGCGCGGAAAAGAATCCGTCAGGGTCCATACACATCTGGTGGAGCTGGTTAAACGGTCCCATCGAAAACGCCGGGAAAATCCCCTTGTCCAGCAGGGCCCCGCCCAGCAGCGGTTCAAGCGGATCGAGCGTAAACGTTCCGGCCAGGCCGATACGCATCTGCGGCGCAGCCGGGGGGTTTTTGAGATAGTCGCGCCACTTTGCTTTTTGTTCTTTACGCGGATTTGCCGACATTGGGTATAAAGAATGCCTAAACGTCAATTCCTTTTTCGCGAAGAATCTTTCGGACACCGCCGATCGATCGCATCTCCATGATCTCTACGGTAGCCAGCTCAATATCAAACTCCTCTTCCAGCGAGGCCACCAGGTGCATGGCAGCGACACTGTCCCACTGTTTCACACTCTCAGGCGAGCTGCTTTCTTCGAGCTGCCCGGCAGGCACGTTCAATACCTCAGAAAATAATTCGATCAGGGCATCAGCCATCTTTTTCTCCAGTCGTCAACAGGTTACTCCATCTCCACGATGGCAAAATAGTTTACAACGTCACTTTGGGTATCCGGTTCTGTGCCGTAGGTGGGTACCGTCCTGGTGTTCAGGATTTTCCAGCCGGAATTCTTAAACAGGGCTTCGATCTCGTCCACGGATTCAAAAACGGTCGAATGGTCATAAAACGCCGAGTGTGTTGCCGTCGTCAGGAAGACACGTGCCCCGGGATGCAATACCCCCCGCAACCGCTTAAACAGTAATTCGGGTTCATCCAAATGTTCAAGAAGGCCCGCCATCACAACCGCGTCAAAAGGCTCCGCAGGCTTCTGGAGCCACTCGATGACATCATTTTGATGAAGAACAAGCTTTTCCGGCTCATGGGCAGGGTCATTTCGGTCGTGCATCTTACGGGTCATTTCAATGGCAAACGGGCTGATATCGATTCCCGTCATTTTCAGCTCAGGGTACACTGACCGTGCATAAACGGTATTGATACCCGGCCCCGTACCCAGGTCCAGGAAAGATCGGGCCGACTCAATCAGCGGGAAAAAATCATGGAGGTAAAACCGGATCAGGTGATAATGATTCGGCCAGAAAATATACGACAAAAACAATCCCGAGAGATATTGCCCTTCCATGAGTTCCTGGTTTTCATACACCGCCTGGGCATGCTGTTCGGAGACATACGGAGAAAACTGCCCGCTCTTTTGGTACTTGCCGTACATTTTCAGAACGTCGAATGTAAGCAGCGCAAAACTCTTGCAGGCTTTTTTCAACTTCTCCGGATCCTGCTCATGGTAAAGGTATAATTTATTCAAATGATCTTCACAAAAGGATAGATACTCCTCTCCGCCGATTTCAGCGAGTCGGTCAATCCCCTTGATAATGAACATTTCCTTTTTCAGTTCCTGGTGACAAATGTCAAATAATGGAGTCTCCATAGATCCTTCCCGGTAAATGGCCAGTTATCGATCCGATGAGGGGTCGGCACTGGGTGGAGTGATTTCTTCCACGAGCCCCGCCTGTAAAAAATCTTTCGCCGGCCGCTCAAAATATTCAATGTCGTAGCTGGCATCTTCCGCGATCTCCAGCAAATCTTTCGTTCCGTCTGCGTTCCACATGAAATAATAGAAGGCGCACGCCCGGTCGCGGGCTTCCTCACTTTTTGCCAGCATGGTCCCCTCTCCGACACCCAGGTCGTACGGATAAATTCCGTAGCGGCTCAAAAACGGCTCACAGGTAAAGTTGCCCTTGTAGGTCCGATTCAGTTCCAGCGTCATCAGGGCTTTCCAATAGATTTCCAGCGATTGCTGCAAGGCCCTCGGTTTGACATAGTCAAGATTATCCAGCGAAGTATGGTAGGTGCTGTATTCCGCCGGCGGACTGGTCGTCAATGCACCAAAAGGCACCCGTACACCGATGGAATTAAACTGCCGTTCGTCGGAATGCATCAGGTCGTTTTTCATGACCACGTGCTCATGTCCGCTTCGCTTGAGGGCATGGATCATTGCCCGGTCCACAAGAGCGTCGCCCCGCTTAAAGCTGCAGTTGTAATGATACCCTCCGCCTTCCTCATCTCCAAGGCAAAGAAGCACATAGCCGCCAACGGTTTTTTTAATCCGCTCGGGATAATGGTAAATATACGTAATGGCCCCGATGGTTTCCGGCCAGATCGCCAGCCGATAGGAATAATGCCGCTCAGGCAATGTGGAGAGAAGTTTGAACAGTTCTGTTGCAACCACTACACCGCTAAGATTGTCATTGGCCCCCAGCGGATGACATAAATAGCTGGAAATGAGAATCTCTTCTTCCGTTTTCCCCGGCAGATAGTATTCTCCGATCCGAAGATGCCCGTCAAAATGCTCGGTGTCAATCGAGACCTTGTATTGTCCCGGCGGCAGGGCATCCACCTGCTTCTTCGAGCCGCACAATCCCCACTTGGGACGGTAGTACGTTACCCCGATGGGAACCGCGTCATCAAGCTGATGATGCGTGCGAATATGTTTGACCAGTTCCTCACGATCCATCTCTCCCTCGAACGGCTGGCTGTAGACAAATACATGGTAGCTGCACTGATCATAGTCAAAGTATTTCCTGCCGTCGGGCCCTGTCACATAGCTGTGGTTGACCTTAAATTCTTTTGGGATCGTCCAGTCAAACACCTGGGTGCCCGAAGCAAATTTATTGATCTCCAGCGGCAGGGATTTCTGTATGATTTTCAAAGACGCTTCATATCCCGGCCCCGCGAGGCTGCGGTAGACCGGAAAGAGTTCTTCCATCAGGCCGGACATTGCCTTTTGATTTTCCGGCCCGGGAGCGATTGGTTTTCCCAAAGAAGATGCACTCATGATTTCACCTGGGTTTCCTGCTGGTGTTTATACGAGTCGATGGTCTCTTCCACCAGGTGTCGTATATCGATGTTTTGATCTTTTGTGTCGTCACAGATAAATTCTGACAGGTATTCAATCTGTTTCTTCATTTTTTCACACAGTTCTTCATTCCGGAAATTCTCCGCCCCTTTGCCCCAGAGCGTATCAGAAAGCTCGGGCTTCCATTCAAGGATCTGGTCATTTTCAAACCGGGGACAGAAATAAAAGTCCTCACTGTGAATCATGTGGAAGTAGAAATAGGCCATGATCTTGGCATGACGAATCTGTCGGTCGGTCAGTTTGCTTAGCTGATCGATTGTCAACATCAGTTCCTCATATTCCTCGATTGTCTGCGGTTCGTTGGTAAACTCAAACCCGCTGTACGAGCCTTCCCCGACCAGGATGCACGGCACGCCGCAGGTCGCAAATTCGAGCCCTGCCGTGCCCGTACCTGTCACCAGGGCATGAGCGATAAAACGAAGTGACTGGGTATTGAACGGAGCATTGGCATCCAGAAAACGGATATGATCATTTTCCACCGACCGCATTACCTCGTTGATATCCAGATCTTTGGTCGGGTAATACCGCTGCGTGGGATGTTCCTTGAATATCCAGTTGACCTGTTTGGCTTTCTGGGCGATCTTGATCGTTTCCATGAACCAATGGTAGTAGTCTACATAGAGCATCTTTCGCGGGTAATTCCAGTGCGGACAGTCATTGAAGGCATGCAGCATGATAAATACATTTGGCTTCGACGGGTCCAGGTCAAAGTCTTTCCCGAATTCCTCCCGGGTCGTATATGTCTTTTTATGCTTGCCGAATGCTGCCACCGCGTCAATCCGCTTGAGCGAACCACCAAAACGCTTTTGAATATAATCCTCGGCGAGCTGTTCAATCGTGCCATCATCGGTCTCGACAAAATGATTAAAAATCTCCGGAAGAGGGGCACGGATATCCACTCCGATTTCATCCACGGAGCGATATTTCTTAATCACGATCTGATGCGAACCCGCCCGGTTGAAGATGACAATATTGTTTTTGAGCAGGTACTTCGCCAGCGTGCCGCCCTGGTAGCCCATCAGTTGACTCGCCACGGCCAGCTTGATATTATATCGCTTGAGGATGTCCTTGATGATCAACCGCATCTTCATGAAATTATACATCGCGATAAAAACGTTCTCATCGATCGAATCAATCGTGGCATAACCAAAGGAAAGAACCGTATCATACACCGTCGATCCAAACGGCAGGCCGTCAATCTGCCAGTGCAAAAGCTGTTCGGGCGTGTGGATGTCCCGCAGGGCCTTTTTCGCCTGGAACCACGCGCGGATGCGGGCAAAAAAGTATCGCGGGCCGTTGATGTTGACAAACTCGGCATTGGGATAAGAACGGAGAATCTGCTTCTGGTCCGTTTGCATGCTGGTGGTCGTCAGGAACAGGATTTTCAGATTGCCGGCCCTCGATACAATCGTCGAAAAAGCGGCATTGCTCAGATAAATCACAGGATGCTTGCGGTTCTCGACCAGGACATACTCATCCGAAGGACCCGTCTGAGGCAGGCTGGCCCAGAATTTTTTATTCTCCTGTATGAAATCCTTTTGTGTCTCCAGCAGCCGCATCGGGATCAGCGTGTCCCGTATCACGCGCAGCAGGTTAAAAAACTTATTGATCGTGGACTCAATCATATTGATCCTTTGCTACTTTAACTGGTCACGACGGTCCCAAACCTTTTGGAACGCCTCGATGACATCACGAAGATCTGACTCCTTCATTGCCGGATGAATCAGGTCGATAATAAACAGCTCTTTCTCATGTTTTCTTTCTGTGACCGGGCACAGCCCTTTTGTATATACAAGCTTCTTATTATAACGCGAACACTGAAAAGGGCAACCTTTTGAGCCGTACGCGGTCTGATTTTGGAACATATCCAGCAGATACAGCGGTTTGACGTACCCGGAACCAATTTTGACTCCCTCTTTCTCACGCAGGTGCGTACAGGGCAGTTCCGCCTTGACAGCGTCAATAAATACGTCCCTCGAAATACCCGCAGCGGCTTCATCAAACTGCATCGGCAGGACATAATAGACATGTTTGGCCCCTGGACGCGATGGCCCTGCGGTAATCGCGGGAATCTCCGTCAGCCGTTTTTGAAGCAGCCGGCAGTGTTTGATACGTTGATTGAGCAGATTGTCCAGCTTCTTCAGCTGGCATCGGGCAATCGCCGCTTCGATTTCTGTCATACGGAAATTAAACCCGATCATATTGACCAGCCCAGCCGGGCTATCCGCACTGGCCACTGCTTCTGCGTGATTGCGGATCTTACGAATCCGGTCTGCGTACAGGTCATTATTGGTGGTGACGACTCCGCCCTCACCGCTGTGGATATGCTTGTGGTAATTCAGTGAAAACACCCCGATATCACCCAGCGATCCGGTAGGCTTTCCGTTCAGTGCGCCGCCCGGCGCCTGCGCACAGTCTTCGATGACAACCAGTTCATGCTGGCGTGCAACGGCATTGACCTTTTCGGCATCATACGGCTGGCCGAACAGGTCCACGATAATGATCGCCCGCGTTTGCGGGGTAATTTTTTCTCGGATTCGCTCCGCGCTCAGGCAGTAAAAATCGTCTTCAATATCGGCAAAAATCGGAACGGCATTGAAAATGATCGGTGCGGTAGCCGATGCGCACATCGTATACGGCGAAACGATGATTTCTTCGCCCGGTTCCACGCCCGTCGCCCCCACCGCGCAGTACAGGCCTGAAGTACAGGAGTTCACCGCGATGGCATGCTTGACGCCGAAATAGTCGGCCCACTCTTTTTCAAGAAGCTGAACCTGCTCGCCGCCATAAAAAAGTTCATGGTCCGAACCAAGAAATTGGGAGAGAATCCCCCGGTCCAGGACTTTTTCTACCGCCTCTTTTTCTTCGGTACCGATGACTTCATTGGCGGGGAACGGTTCGGTCCGTACTTTTGTTCCACCGTGAATGGCAAGTTTGTTTTTCATATCAGACAATCAGATTTTCTTCCAGTAAAGGATGACTGACCATGCAGGTTTCGTAATTGCGGCCCGCCTGGATACTTGAGATTGGCTTGCCGGCACATGAGGCGATAATCAGTGCAACCGTGGTCACACCAAAGACATGATCCGCCAGGGCTATCAAATCCTCAAACGCTTCATCATTTTCCACGGAAACATCGGGAAAGCTCGGGCGGATTTCCGTGTCGACATAGCTTGTTATTTTGGATAGTTCATGGCGGGGGTGGGGCTTTACCACCACATGCACGCCTTTAAGATCAATGTGGCCAAAGAAATACTCAAGAATGGAATACTCCGAGTAACCGTATTTCGGCCTGCCGTTTTTGTCAAAGCCGTAAGCCTGCTCAATCGGTTCCATCAGGAACAGGTACACTTTCTTCCCGCCGCAGCCGAATTTATCTCGAAGCCTCGCAAGCGTTTGCTCCGGAACGGCTTGGATTTTCTGAACGCTTTCTTCCATACCGGCATGCCCGGTAATGCGGATGCTTTCGGTCAGCGTGGTTTCCGCAACCAGCCCGGACATGGTATTTCGCAGGGCCTGGGCTGCATGCTCATCCATCACGCACACGCGATCCGGCCAATTAATCTTCGATTCCTGCGGATCATAAAAATGAGCCGAATAGTTGCACCAGTGGTCGAAGGCAAAGATGCACCGAACTCCGTGCTGTTTTGCAAAATCAATCATATCCTGTGTTTTGGAAAAATCGCTCTGCGGCCCCATGACCAAACAGGCATTTACGAAGTTTCCGTTAGAAATCAGCGTGCAGAATTCACTCTCTCTAAGCGCATTCTCGATGCCTCCGTTATCTCGTGCCCAGCCCTCGAGTACCCAGCGAATTTCCACGTTGCCCCTGTCACGATACACCGGCGACAGTACGCGGTACGCCCCCGGGTCCACGGCGTAAAAAAAGACCGGATGGCAGCCGCCAATCTCATCGAGCATTTGTTTAACGGCTTCAAGCACTCGAAACCTCGCTTACTTTGCCGCAAATCTCTTCACAAACCGCTTCACCTGCAAGACAGTCTTCTCCGCTGCAA
The DNA here is from genome assembly GCA_964454745.1 of uncultured Pirellulales bacterium. Classification (GTDB taxonomy): domain Bacteria; phylum Planctomycetota; class Phycisphaerae; order Sedimentisphaerales; family Anaerohalosphaeraceae; genus CAYVUI01. Next base: position 16,867 of record CAYVUI010000022.1, read on the forward strand.
AGCAGGGGCTCATTCTCATTGAGGTGACCCATTACATTTTCCAGCAAGGTTCGCATGCTTTCATGCAGGTCCGTCCTGAAAACCTTTTCGATACCCATCTGTGAATACCCAGGAAACCCGGGCGCATCCATCTTGCGATATCGAGTCCCGCGAAAGCCGAATTCATCGAAAAAAAACCGACGTTCTGATCCCAGCAGGTCCCATTCAAACAGCGAGTACTCCCGCGCATCCCCGGCCTGGAAAAAAACATTATCGCATTTCTCAAACCGGCCCCAGAATGTGACGGAAGGATCATTCCGATGGGTATCGGTCACCGCGGACAAAATCCGGTACTCTTCCAGCCGCCCGAGAGTATAGCACGCCAGGTTGACCGCGTGCGTGCCGTTGTGTCCAAGTCCCCGCGTATAACGAAAACTCGCGCCCAGCAGCCGGCCCATCTCTCCCCGGTCAATGCACTCTTTCACGCCGATAATATCCCTCGAATAGCGTCTTGAATAATTTACAGCCAGCGGGATGCCCCTGTCCCCGTACAATTCCACGATTTCGCGGGAAAGTTTCGCCCCAAGTGTCAGGGGTTTCTCGCAGATCACCGCCTTTGGCTCACAATCCGCGACAAGTTTCAAACATTCATAATGAGCCGCATCCGGTACACAAATACTGACCAAATCCGGTTTGACCTCTTCCAGCAGCCGTTTTGTCTCACTGTAGGCATCACATTGCCACTGCCCAGCCGCTTGTTTGGCCCGGTCTGGATCAAGGTCCATCACCGCGGCAAGCTGTGTTTGCGGATGCGAAAAGTACATCCCGGCGTGACTGGCCGGGCAGTCGTCCTTACGATTTGCCTGTCCCGTTCCAATCACCCCGCAGCCGATCACTGCTGCTGTATACTGTTTTGCCATTACACCTTTTTTTGAACGATATGACGATTGATGTCTTTCAGTTCAGGATGCTGATTGAGAAATACCTCGATTTCACCCAGCGTAAAATGATGATCCTCCCGGTAGAGATTTCCATACAGTTTCTCCGCCAACTCAAAATCCTCCCTTGTATCCACTGTCAGCCGAAGCGATGTATCGCTGTCCGGGTTGGGATTTCGAACATTATACAGCGAAAAGACCTCCGGATGCCGATAGAGATACAGCGAAACATGCTCCCGGTCTGCCGGGTCCGAGGTCAACTCCGCCGCCCTGGCCAGCACATCAACCCCAAAGACCTGCACAGCCATCCCGTCCGGGTATGTGTTCTCCAGGAAATTGCAACAGTAATCCGGCTTGTGGGCAAGATAGGCTTCAATCACCCGATCAATCGTCTCCGGGTCCGCCAGCGGGTTGTCGCCGGTCATCTCGACGATTACATCCCCGTCCACCGACCTTGCCGCCTGCAAAACACGACCCATCACGTCCTCTTCACTGCCCCGATAGAAGCAGATCCCCTTTTCCTTCGCGAAAGCTGCAATGGCGTCACATGCCGGATTTGTCGTCGTCGCGATGACGATCTCATCGATCCGTTTGGCTCCTTTGAGCCGCTCGATGAGTCGCTCAAGCATTGGGCGGCCCAGGATCGGCCTGAGCACTTTGCCCGGTAGCCGTGTCGAGGCCATCCGTGCTTCAATTGTACAGACAATTTTCATTTCAATTCAAGAAGATATCGATGTTCACCGTTGCCCCACATCGCCTCACCCTGCGGGCCGGACCTGGCCAGCCGTTCATCCAGGTCAAACGATCCCTTGCCGTAGATTTTCCGGTAAGAAAACCCGGCCTCATCGAGCATTCGGTACAGGTCGTCTGTCTCGATATGATCCTCCTTGGGCACATACCAGGTGTCACAAAAGACAAACCGCTTGGACGGCATCCCGATTGTCCCCAGCACCGACTGGGTATACCCCAGCGGGATTTTCTTGAAAAGAGGCCGAAGCTTCCGCCGTGTCGTCCAGAAAATGCCCCCCGCTCCGTAGAGATACAGAAATGCCTTGCCGGAATCCTTCAGTACCCGTGCAATTTCCGACAATCCCTTTTCAGTAGACGCGCTGTGATGCAGCACCCCGTTGCAGAATACGAAATCAAACTGATTGTCCTCAAACGGCAGCGTAAGAAAATTACCTTCATAAAACGTCACGTCAAGCTGATGTTCCCTGGCGTAGTCTCTCGATACACAGAAGGATTTCTCCTCCAGGTCGATCGCCGAAACCTTTGCTGCTCCCACTTGCGCCAAAGCCAGCGAGTATCTTCCTGAACCGCAGCCCATGTCCAGCACTTCCTTGCCCCGGATCGACTCTTCAACAATCTCCTCCCCGAGTCGATTTGTCATAAGCCGATAACTTTCATTCGTCAGCTCCTCGGTCGTAAAACCCTTCCACAGGGTCGAATACAATCCGGAAGTTGCCTTTTCCAGCGTGCCCTCGCCTTCCTGTGTCTCTTTCAGGTTGATTGGATACGGTGTGATGGTTTTGCGAAAAGCCTGTCCCAGTTCAATCAGCCGCCCAATATGATCCACCGCAAACTCCGCCGGCCGATCCGAATGTTCAAAGTCTGCAAAAGGCTCGATAGGGTACAGAAAGCGATAGAGTTCATGGCAGAGTAAAACCGTGAAATATGCCATTCCCTCATCGACACACTGATCGCATAATTTTACAAACACGTCGAGCTGTTTCTCATACTCATGTAAAAAATCACGGGTCGTCATATATGTTCCTTACTTAGATGAATGCTGCTCAAGAAACAGCTTCGTATTGATAAAATTAAACCAGAATTTACTGAAACTGTTCGGCAAAGTGGAATCAGGATATATCTTTTCCAGCTTGTCCTTGTCGATCAATTCAAACACCTCGCTGTCATCCAGCAGTCGTTCGCGGGTTTGCCGGTCCTCAAAATCAACCAGCGAGTGAATGGAGGCATTAAATCCCTTTTTCTGCCGGTCCAGCCGAACGGTGTCATTTAAAATTCCCTTCATGGCCTCGCGGAGGATAAACTTGCCGTATCCGTCTTGAATCAAATACTGCGTGGGTATCGTATAAGCAAATTCAAAGAGCCGCCGATCCAGGTACGGGCTGCGGTTTTCAATCGAGTATTTCATACTGTTCAGGTCATCTTCATGTAATATGACGCGGGTCCCCTCATGGAACATCTCGTTCATCATGCGATTTTGCAGCAGGGCGTTGCAATAATGCTCTTCGACAAAATCCTCCCGGAACTCGTCCCGCAGAAGATCGCAAAACACCTCTCGGTTCAGATAGATATGCCCGCGGAAATCCGGCTGCTCAAAATACAGCCTTGGCTGCTTTAGATACGGATTGCGTACGAACCTGCCCGTGTTCTCCTGCCACTCCTGCTCCAGCTTTGTATAAGAAGGATCGTTTCTCATTTCGTACAAAAACAGGTTAAAATGATCGTAATATCCCGTTACCATCTCATCGGCACCCGTGCCGGAGCAAACCACACGGTACCCTTTCTGCGAGATCGAACGTGAAAGCAGCGAGTGAATATAATACGAGATCGTATACACCGGCGCATCATGATAAGACACCAGCTCGTCCAACTGTTCAAAAAAAGAATCATACGAAATCCGGATCTGCTCATTGCGGCAGCCCAGGTCATTTACCGTCGCCTGGATATTCTCACTCTCGTCATACCGCGGATCTGAATCAATAATTGAAAATGTCATCAGGTCATAACCGAGACATTTCGCGGCAATGGACACCAGCGAGGCCGAATCCACCCCGCCGCTAAGGCAAAACGCCACCGGCACATCTGCCCGAAGCCGGATACGCATGCTCTCGATCAAACGCTCCCGGAAACCCTCGATCGCCTCTTCCAGGCGCATTGCCGTCGGTGCATGTGCCGGCTTCCAGTAACAGCTCTGCTGTTCGTTGAGCGTGTCGTTAATGACAAGATTTCCGGCAAACGGCAGCTCACGTACTCCCTCAAAAAAGGTCTCCCCGGTCTTGTACAGCGATTTATATCCAAGCGCCAGGTACCGTTGCAAATGCCTGCGATTGACCGAAAGCTTCCTTCCCAGCAGCCCCTCGATAAACTTCACTTCCGAGCCGAAATAAAGCCCATCCCTGCTCCGGTACAGGTAAAAAGGCTTCTCGGCAAAACGATCCCGCGAAAGAAAAACAATTCCCTTCCTGCGGTCCGCAATCGCAAAGCTCCACATTCCCTCGAAATGCTCCACGCACTGTGTGCCGTAAAGCAGGTAATACTGCAAAAGAACCTCCGTATCCGAAGTCGTACGTAATGCAACACCGCGCTGTTCAAGATTCTCACGCAGTTCGAGATAATTGTAAATCTCCCCGTTAAAAATCAGTGTGCATTCGCCAATGGTAAACGGCTGGTTGGACCGGCTGTCCAAATCCAATATGCTCAACCGTGAGTGCAGGAATACACATTCCACATCTCCGATCTGAATCCGTTCATGAGCCCGAAAATCAGGGCCCCTGTTCTGCATCCGGTCCAGTGTCTGTGCAATCCGATGCTCTGAAACCGAGCTGTTACCAATAAATCCTGCAATTCCGCACATACTGTAACGTCGATACGTATCCTTTAGGGTAGTTCTAATAATTGCTTTTGAGCGGCAAGTAGAAGATTTCTGGCTTCCGGCAAGGAAGGGAAATGAGTCTTAGCCGAAGCTAAATCGACTTTTTCCTGACGCCGACCGGAGGCAAAAAGATTCGCTTGACCGCCAAAATGAATTGTTAGAGGTGCCCTTTATGTTTTCAAATCTTCCGGACCGATCTTCTCGCCCGCTGCGATAGTCCGTACTGCCTTTTTCCCCTTCAGGATCCGGTATTCACTCGGGGCAATCGGCCCTCCCGGCCGCAGCCAGTCCGTATTTTCCGGTCCAATCGCTTCATCTTTCGCAATCTTGCAAGTCGCGGTCAGGCTGCGCCGTGCTGCCTCATGAATCGGCTGTTCACAACTCAAAAATGTCTTTTTCGAACTGCCCAGCAATACTTCCGCTTCGCGGATCCGCCGAACCAACTGGGCCATCTCCCCCGGATCCGCCGACAGGCTGTGGTCACGGAACGTTGAATAATTCTTGTCCAGCGTAAAATGCTTTTCAATGATACGAGCCCCCAGGGCCGTCGAAAGCACCGCCGCCTCGATGCCGAGAGTATGATCCGAATACCCAACGGTCAGTCCGCGCAGCTTCAAAGACTCAATTGCACCGAGGTTCGCATTTTCAGCCGCCACCGGATAATTGGATACACAGTGCAAAACGGCAATCTCCGGCCCTTTGGGCTCTTGCGCCCCTGCACTGCAGACAAAAGCAATGATCTCCTCGATCTCTGCCATCTCGGTCATGCCCGTAGAAAGCAGAATCGGCTTGCCTGTCGAGACGACATACTCCAGCAGCGGATAAAAATTATTATCACCCGATGCAATCTTAAAAGCCGGAACAAGATCATTGAGAAACCTCGCCCCCTCAATGTCAAAGGGAGTGGTTAAAAACATCACCCCTTCATTCTGAGCGGTTTCGTGAAGCCGCAAAAAACTGTCATCATCCAGCCGGAACCGGTTGAGCTGCTCGATACGCTGGGTCTGGTCCGGTCCCACCAGTTTCGTCGGTTCAATCTTCTGAAATTTGACCGCATCCGCTCCGGCCCGGGCCGCTGCGGCGATCATCTTTTTCGCCGTGTCCAGGCTGCCTTCATGGTTATTGCCGATCTCCGCAATGATCAGCACTTTTTTATCGGTATCATGTTCAGCAATAATCATGTGATTGGTTCTTACTATGGTAATGAAAAATATAAATCGATTTTGCCAGCGAAAATCCTGCCCGCTCATACAGCCGCACCGCGCCAATATTGCACGCCTGTGTGCCGACCGAAATACCCGCACTTTCCGTCGTATCCGCCAGGTATGCGATCATGTCATACCCGACAGACTGCCTGCGAAAACGCTGGTCCACACCGATCAGGTCAATCACGGCATTTGTGCCCGGCTTTTCAATCGCCTGGATAAATCCGGCGACTTGCCCATCGATTTCCCCAACGATCATCCGGTCTCCGCGGCTGCCTGTAAAGAAATTGCCCGCCCATTCTTCCTTAATCCGGTTGGCCAGGTTATTGTCAATCGCAGGGTCAAGATGGAACCGGGAAAACACAAAATTCTCCCGCGCGATCTTGCGAACAGCATCCTGCTCTTCTTTTCGGGTTTCTCGTACCTTCACCTTCCCCCGCGGTCGAATCGCCAAGTCTCCCGGACGGTCAAAAACCAAACTCGTATCCGTCAGGCAAAATCCCGTTCGTTCCAGTACGGCTGTCGTGCGCGTTCGATGTGTAGGTACCTTTGTGAACACGAACACAGGCCCCGCATCTTCCGCATGGCCAATGGCCTCATGCAGACCGCCCGGCTCCTGTTCGAGCAGCTTGCAGCAGCCTTCATCTGCCCGGATAAAATACACCGGCCTGTCAAACAGCTCACTGAGCCACGCATCACGATGAAGCAATCCCTCGGTCATGCCGTCCTGTCTTTCGTTTACGAAACCTATACCCGCTTTTGATATTCTTCCCAGGTCTTCTTGTACCATTTAATATATTTCACATATCCAACCTCGACCGGGTTCTGCGGGTTGTAATCGATCATCTTTTTCGCTTTCTCGATAGAAAGCGTGCCCCGGTCAGGGGTCAGTTTGTCCTTGGGCACATAGCGAATTTCCGCCTTGGGAAAATGCTCCGCGATAATCGCACGGATATCATTGAGCGACCGCGACGCCCCATAGGTAAGGTTAAACGTCTCGTTGCGGGACTTTTCATTTTGTATGACCTTGATAATTCCGTCCACCAGGTCCTCGATATACGTAAAGTCCAGCCGGTCATTGCCGTCACCGGTAATCGTAATCTCTTTTTCCTGCAGGGCGTTTTCAATGAAAATCTGCGCCACCCGACGGCTCACGCACCGTTCGCCATACAGTGCAGACGGACGAATAATCGTATACGGCAGGTCAAACACCTGGTGATAGGCGTGTACGATCTTCTCTCCGGCCAGCTTCAATGCCCCGTAGATACCAATCGGTTCACACGGTGTGTCCTCGTACACTTCCCCGGTCTGGAAGTGCCCGTAGATCATACTCGAAGAAAAGTAAATAAAGTGATCAATATTGCCCCGGGAAAAGTCCAGGGCGTTCTCCAGGGTTCGCAGGCTGTGCCCAAACGTGCTGTGCGGATCCTTATTGGATTTACCTGCATGAGCGACGGCCGCCAGGTGAACAATCGTCTGGGGTTTGATCCGGTTCAAAATCCCGTTGGTCATGTGGTAATCCCGGACATCCTGAACATGCAGCGGGATGTCATTCTCTCGCAAAAGGTCCAGCCGGTCATACAGCATCTTCTTGTAAAAATCACGATTTTCGTGATTGTAATCCGCCGATTCAAAGGCCAGCACGTTATTCACTTCCAGCCCGTCGATGATATGAACATCCGCGCCAAGCTTTTTCAGCACCAGGGCCAGGTTGTGGCCGATAAATCCCGCGCCGCCGATCAGCACGATTCGCCTGTCTTTTAACTCAATCATGAAGAAACCTCCTGTATCACGTCTTTAAGATTGTCAACAATCATTTCTGTATCTCCCGGTTCAAGGTGCGGACCTACCGGCAGGGCGATCGAATGATACGCCAGCCGTTCCGCGACAGGAAACTGCTTTTCCTTAAACCCGTATTTTTTACAATAGTATGTCAGCATCGGTACCGGTTTGGGGTAATAAATGCTCGTGCCCACTCCGCGGGCCTTGAGCCCTTCGATCACGTCCACACGCCGGCCGGCCAGCGGCTCCTTTAAAATGATGCAATGGCAATAATGACTGCTGACAAAATCCCCCGAAGACGATTCCAGCAGGTCCACTTCACCAATTTCCGCCAACCCACGGCTTAAAGCCTCGTAATTTGCTTTTCGTGCGGAAAGAAAAGCATCCAGCCGTTCAACCTGCTCGATCCCCAGTGCGGCCTCAATTTCGTTCATGCGGTAGTTAAATCCAAGCATCGGCACATCATACTGCCCCGGCACTTTCCGCTGCCCATGAGACCGATCCACGCCAAATGCCTTTTGCAGAGCAACGTCTCCGACCAGGCCCTCATGTTTCGACAGCACCATTCCCCCTTCTGCCGTTGTCATGTGCTTGACCGGGTAAAATGAAAAACAACCGATATCCCCCAGCAGCCCGGCATGCACGCCCTTATAATACGTGCCAATCGCCAGTGCACAGTCCTCAACGACATACAGGTCATGCTTTTTCGCAATCGCGTTGATTCGGTCCATGTCCACCGGCATACCCAGGTAATGCACAAGTGAGATCGCTCGCGTCCGCTCCGTGATCGCATCTTCGATACGGTCCAGGTCGATGTTCCCTGTTCGTATTTCCGCGTCTACAAACACCGGCGTAGCGCCAACCAGCTCCACCGCGTGCCCGGTGGCGACATGCGTCATCGCCGGTACGATCACCTCATCTCCTGGGCCAATACCCCTGGAAAAGTACGCCAGGTGCAGCCCAGCCGTGCACGAAGCAACGCTCGTGCCGTACTTCGCGCCCGTCCAGTCGCAAAACGCTTTTTCAAACTCCGTCGTTTTCGGCCCGTGAACCAGGATATGTCCCGAAAGAATCTCGGACACCGCCTGTTTCTCCGCCTCGTCAATAATTGGTCTGGCAAAAGGAATTGTTTTCAAAGCAGTACTCTCTTAAAAATAATCAATGGTTACACTCTCCCGGCTGTCCGCGGCTCGCTCAGCGGCAAAGCAGATCTGCATCACATCGAAAATGTCCTGCACATCCACCATGGCTTCTGTCCTCGGGTCCAGGATGGTTTCGATAAAATTATGAATCATTCCATCTTTCTCACGGCCCGGATATTCTGCATCAATAGCATCAATCACATGTTCCCGGTCATCTCCGCGAACTTCATAAGTCGATTCCAGGTCATGGAAAAAAGATTTCTCCGTACCATAAACACTGATTTTATGAAAGTGCGGATGTCGGCAGCCGGCATTGGCCGTGACCACCGAGACCATGTCATTTTCAAATTGCAGGATCATGGCCGCGAAATCCCGAAATCCAAAGCCGCTTCCCTGCGTGCCGACCTGGTTGCCCATACAGCTCACTCGGGTCGGCTTTTTCCCGGTCATCCATACGATCAAATCCACGATATGAATGGCGGCCCCGTAAATAATCGAATAGAAATCCATCCTGCCGCGCCAGCCGTCCGTCAGCTTGAAGGCCCGCCCCCAAAGGTAATCGCCCTCAATCGAAATTATTCGGCCAAATGCCCCGCCCTGGATTTCCTCACGAACTTTCCGGAACAGCGGGCACGTCCGCAAATTCAGATTGCAGGAAAGACGCAAGCCCTTCTTTTGGCCAAGCATTTCCCATATCTCCCTGGCCTGTTGCGGATAAAGACAAAGCGGCTTCTCCACGAACACATGTTTGCCTCGCTCAAGGGCACCCATCACCTGTTCAAAATGCACATCATCGTACGATGCGACGGAAACAATATCAATTTCATCATCCTCCAGGATTCCCTCCGCCTTGGTGCAGGTATCTATCGCCGGATATTGCTCACCAATCTCCGTGAGTTTTCCCTCGTCAATATCACAGACCCGCCTCACCTCGCAGCCCGGATGCGCATCAAACGCCCGGACATGATGCCGCCCAACTCCCAGGCCGATCACACCTGCCCTGAGCGTACCCATCAGCCTGTCCCCCCGGTGCCGTCAAGACAATTCAGCAACTCCACGCACTCCTGCCAGCCGTAACTCCAGTGCGGTCGCTCCATCGAACCGATAACTCCCGAAATACGGTCAAAATCTTCGTGCGTATCCACCACCAGGCTAAGAGATGAACAATCCTCTTCGGCCTCGAATGCCTCAATTGAGAATCGCTCTGCATTGCGATAAAAATAAGCGGTTACATGCTCAAAATCTTCCGGCTCGCAAAAAGAGCCGTAGGCCTCCAGGAACATCTTCGACTTGAGCACTTCCACCGATTGCCCCTTTGGATACGTCCGGGGATGTACATTCGTTACAATATCCGCATTCGTTGTCGCAATAAGATCGAAAGCCTTTTCAATTAGCCCGGTATCCAGCAGGGGGCTGTCACCGCAGATCCGCGCGAAATAATCCGGTTCAAAATTGCCAATGCATTCAACAAATCGCCCGGCCACATCTTCCAGCGGCCCGCGAAGAATACCAAGCCCTGCCGTTGCACAAAACTCTCCAATCGGATCATCACTCGCATCATCGGACGTGGCGATCACGATCTCCTCGCGGGAAAAAACGCGACTCAAACGCTCGGTCAGATATCCCAGCATGGGTTTGCCCGCAATCGGCATCAGCACCTTGCCGGGCAGCCGGCTCGAGCTCATCCTTGCCTGAACAATTACGGTACGTTTGTATTGACTCATAAAAACTTACACGCAGCCAGCCTTACTTTCCAGCCAGGCCCTTGCGTTCCATACTCCACCGCAGCCGCGGACGGATCAGCCCCTCCGAGCAGCTCGAATAATTTTCATTATATCCCTTGAACTTCACATCAAATTCAAGGATTTTCTTCAGGGTCAAATGTTCATTTTTCAGGCTGATCAGGCAGGTCGTCAAGTAGTAATTGCGGGTGGTAAAAGTATCCCTCGGAAAACCACAGCGAATGCTGTACGTCCCCGGCTCCAGTTCATAAAAGTTTTCCGTGATCGACGTATCGTCAATGTTATACGAAGTAAAAACCGGCGAGTTAAATTCATCCACCACGCTGACAAGCACGTTGAGATTCTGCAAACTCCGCAGGCACTCAAATTCAATATCCACGAAAATTTCCTCATCCGAATCAAAAAAATTGCGGCAATTCTCATTCGCATCCAGGATCTGAACCCGGTGATATCGAACACTCGGGTTCCGGCGATTGATCTGTCCCTCCATCCTCTCTTCGATCTGTCCCTTTTCCGCAACCGACCCCTCAATCAGGTTCCGGTCCAGGTACGTCGAGATCACACGCTCCGACGCCCCCTCGTACACCAGTTTGCCCCCGTCCAGCAGGATACTCCGCGGACACAGGTTCTTCACCGCGTTCATATTATGGCTTACGAAAAGAACCGTCCGCCCCTTCTTGGAAATCCCCTTCATTTTGCCCAAACACTTCTTCTGAAACTCTGCATCCCCCACAGCCAGCACCTCATCCACCAGCATGATCTCCGGTTCCAAATGCGCTGCCACCGCAAAGGCCAGCCGAACATACATCCCCGACGAATACCGCTTCACGGGCGTATCAATAAAACGCTCTACCCCGGAAAAATCCACGATTTCGTCAAATTTTGTATCGATCTCCCCCCGGGTCATGCCCAGGATCGTTCCGTTTAAATACACATTTTCCCGCCCGGTCAGCTCCGGGTGAAACCCCGTCCCCACTTCCAAAAGCGAGGCCACGCGCCCCTTCATCTTCACAAATCCCTTCGAAGGTGTCGTCACCTGTGAAAGAATCTTCAGCAGCGTCGATTTGCCCGCGCCGTTCTTTCCAATGATTCCCAGCACTTCCCCCTGTTCGACCGCAAAATCGATATCCTCCAGCGCCCAGAACCGCTCCCCCTCGCGCCCCGGCTCAAAATCCTGCGTGATCCGCAAATTCGGATCCTCTTTCCCGCGCTTGCGTGCCCACCAGCTTTGCAGGTCTTTATAAAGCGAACCGTGACTGATCACCCCGTACCGATACTGCTTCCACAAATGTTCAACCGATAAAACAACGCTGCTCATGATCAAACAGTATCCATAAAGTCTTTTTCAATTCGCGTAAACAAAAGCAGGCTTACCAGCAAGATTCCAAGCGTAATCCCCCAGCTTGTCAGGATATACGGCAGCTTTACGACGCCCGCCCCCAGAAAACCGTAGCGAAACACCTCGATCACCGACGTCATCGGGTTCAGCAGGTACACCCAGCGGTATTTCTCCGATACAATTGAAAGCGGGTACACAATCGGCGTGGCATACATCCACAACTGCACCGCGAAATTCATTGCGAACGACAGGTCCCGATACTTCGTCGTCAGCGAAGAAACAAAAATCCCGCTGCCAAGTCCCAGCAGTGCCATTTGCAGGATCAAAAGCGGAAGTAGAAGTGCAATCGTATTCGGAACAAGAATCGCCCCGCGGAAATAGTAAAAGGCATAAACCCCCAGGAACAGTACGAACTGGATCATAAATTGAACCAGGTTGATAATCACAATCGAGATCGGAACCGAAAGCCGCGGAAAATAAACCTTTCCGAAAATGCCCGCGTTCTTGATAAACGTATTCGACGTCTTAATCAAACAGCTCGAAAAATACGTCCAGCAGACCGTCCCGGACAGATAAAACAAAAACGCCGGCGTATCATCCGTCGAGATTTGCGCAACTTTCCCGAAAATGAACGTAAAGACCACAGTCGTCAAAACCGGCTGGATCACGTACCAAAGCGGGCCAAGAATCGTCTGCTTGTAAAACGTTACAAAATCACGCTTTACAAAAAGCCAGATCAGCTCACGATATCGCCATAACTCACCCAGCGATAAATCAAACCAACTCCGCTTTGGGGTGAGGATTCGGCTCCACTGTTCACGGGAATTCGCAGAAATATTGGTGTTTTCAGCCATGAAAATGAGGAAAAAATGAATCGAACCCGATCAGGACAAACTCCGTCCCCGTCGGGTGCAGGGGTAACTGGGAATCGAAATGAAGTATCATTCATCCCTGGAGATACCGATGCAATCCCTTTGCCTCCATAAATCTATTTTATTTAATAGTTTATGAAAAAAAGACGGATAAGCTCAAAACCTCCGTCTTTCGTTAGATTACCAAGAGGAAAGTATACTCGCCTCTTCCTGCCCTTTCAAGCCTTATTTTGAGGGGCAAATCACTCTGCAAAAAGGATTTAAGGGGCCATTATGGGTCTGTTTCCAGCGGTTTTGTCTCTTCTTTGGCCTCAGGCAAAAGAGCGGCTTTCTCTGGGGAAAGCAGTTGATTTGGGTCCGAATATGCGGGAAAAAAGATTGTATTTACAATCTCTCGCAAAGCCTCCGCGTTTCGGTAAAATTCTTCTCTTTCCTCCTCGGGCATCTGCTCGAGCATTGCCCCCGCTGAATTGACCGCCTCAATCAAATCGCCCGGCAGAGCTTCAATATTCTCTTTCATCGAACGTTTGAGCCGTTCAGGCATGCGCGAAAACCCTTTTTCTGCAAAAATATCCACGATGGATAGGAAAATCACCAGAACACCAAGCAGTAAACCCGACAAAATACAAGATTTTAACAGAAAAGAGACCATCTCCCTCTTTAAAAACCGCTTTGTTTGCGTCGGCTCCGGCAGCGCAACCGATTCCTCAAGCCCCAGCCGGCATACATTCTCAAAATAATTCCGCTTGGCCGCTTCGAGTTTTTCCCATGCACCCTCCAGCCGCTCATCCTCAGCGATCAGCGAAAGCTCTGCAATATAGAGATAAAACTTCCCATCACGCTGATAGGTCAAAACCGTATAATCAAGACCCGTAAAAGTGTCCATTTTTTGCTGGTTCACTTGGTTTCTCCTGTTTTCAGTCTGCAACGAGTATCACCAGATCATTTTCAATTAATACGTGTTTTTCGAGCGGTACATTGCTCACCGAGAGAATATGAGATGCCTCCGGGCCCTTGGTGGCGATTAGTACCGGTCCGTATTGGTCCAGAATTTCCTGTATATTCCCCGCATAGATCGTCTCCCGATCTCTCTCAAAATGTGCCAGGTGGTCCGCCCGTTCCCCCGGAGGTCCAAGTGTCGCCCCGCTAAGAGGCAGCTCACTGTGAAAAGCGAGTGAATACGCAATTCGTGACCAGTCCAGCGAATTGATATACCGCGGATAAATCATGACCGCGTTCTTGCCCTGGGCCAGTTCTTTAAGTTTCGCCTGCGATTCTTCCGGAATGGCGTTGGCGATTTCATTGCCCTTGGTTACCGGCAGTGTATACAGGTATCCCCACACTTCGTACAGATGAATTCCAAAAAGTACAATCAACAGCCCGACCACCAGGCCGGACCGCAGTTTCAGCGGATTTTCCCGATCCGTCAGGTACCGTTTTGCAAACAGGTAAATGGCAATCAAAATCAAAAACAGCGCCAGTGGAATCCCCAGCCGCGTCAGCGACCGCGCGAACATAAACTTCGTCCAAAAGGTCGCAACCAGCAAAGAAGGCGTCGGCAGCAGGTTCATCCGGTACCCGCCGACATGCAGGATATACCCAAGTGAAACCACAAAAAGCGCAGCACACGACAATCCCAAAAGCCCCGGCAGGGAAAACCACCGTTTTCCTGCGTAATGCTTCGCATAGTTCCTCAATCGGCCTTTTGCCCAATACAACCCCCGCTTTCGCGCCCGTTCTCTAATCTCGTATCCAATCACAAACCCAAGCAAAACCAGCGGTATCGTTCCAAGGTATAGCACCGCAGGCGTGGTCTGCCCGTCCTGTAATTTTGCCGTTGTCAGCGGGAATCCCAGCTTTGTCGGAATCGCCGATGGGCCTCCCCGCCTGTAAAGCGGTATGTCCGGTCCCGTTTCCGGCGGAACAAAAAACGCCAGTAAATCCGCCACATGAAATCCACCGCCGTGTCCGCCCCCGTAACCCCAACCCGTCTCAAACCGGTATCGGTAGGGGCTTGCGCCGGCATCCACGCGAAGATTGGACTGATTACCTACCGCCGCCGCCGCGACCTGTGAAAGAACCAGCGACAAAACAAACGCCGCTACTGTCCGACCGAACTGCCGCTTCACCAGGTCGCTTTGAATCCGAATCTGTTCAAAGAACAGAAAACCAATCAGGCACAGGAATAGAATCAAAATTCCCATCAAAACATAATATCCCGTCAACGCGGCCAGCGTGACCACCATCGCAATCGGCACAATCCGAATCCACGACGGCCTCCGGTAAAGCCGCACAAAAAAGTACGCAAATGACAGGTACAGCGGAAAATAATACATGTGGTACGAATGCCCGTTATACCCCATGCTCTTGTATAGTACCGGGTGGCTAAGCCCGAGAACCAGCCCTGCAAACAGACAAATCCAGAAATTCTTCTGCCCAAAGCTCCGCAATAGCCCGGCTGCGAACACACCGGTAAAAAACACCGCCAGGATCTCCGCCAGCGGGTAATAATAAAACTCCGCCAGCCCGGGAAAAATTTTCGAAAGCATCTTCAGCGGGATCGCCCAGAATGGAATCGACCCCCGCGCGATATTCCCGGCCTCAAAAGGAAACGCCAGGTTGTGAATCTGCCCCAGCGGCCACGAAAGCGGCTCCTGTGCAAAGATCAGGTATCGTCCGTAATATCCGATATTATCGTAATCCGGTGCCAAAGGCATCCACCCCGAAAACGGAAGGCAGTTACGCCACTTCAGGCCAAAGAACAGCGCCGGCCCGAGCCCGCACAGAAACACGGAAACAAAATTCAATACCCCTTTTTTCATGAAGTTACTCATCATTGTTTGCCCAATGGTTCAGAAATGAAGAGCTGTCACTTACTAAACTTGTGTTTAACTCTCACCAAAATATCCGCAACAATCCGCAAAAAGGACAGCCGTCTTATCAGCTCATAAACCGTATGATTCAGATATGGGCAGATATCCGCCTGTAAACCCTTTTGCCGCGCAAAATTTCGGATGAAAAAGTAAAAACGAACCAGCAGTCCCCAGCGAATCTTTCCTGCCCGCAGGGTAACTGTCCGAAAATCGCGTATAAAAAGTTCAAGAAAAGCCTTCAGGTTTTTCTGGTAATGTTGCCGAAGCGTTTGCCCTGCAAAAAGAGCCTCTGTCGATCCGATCATTTCTTTTTGCGCACTGAAATAAGACGCAAAGTCCCCACTCTTTACCGACAAAGAATCCGCGTGCGTGCGAAGCATAACCAAATGTTCCGGCAGGTAAACAATGCTTTCAAGCAGTGCAGCGTTAAAAAGGATGAAATGCTCCGAGTACGGCGAAAATCCGCTGCCGAATTTTCGCATCCCGCCAATCTTCTGGATAAAATCCCTGCGAAAAAAGCCATAGCAGCCGAGAACACTGATTTCACCTTCAAAAAAATTCCTTAAAAAATCACACCCGTCAATAATAACTTCTTCACGCGAGGTTGTATCAGCATCGTCAATCTCCGTTCCCTTGTGAAACGAGGAATAAATGCACGGCGGCCGATCATACTTCTCGATCAAGGCCGAGATTTTCGCCAGTGCCCCCGGCAGGTACAGGTCATCATCCGCCAGCCACGTAAAATACTCCCCCCGGCTTTCGTCCAGCAGGGCGTTCATATTGCTCAGTTCACCCAGGTTCTCGGTCCGGTTGATGATCCGAACCCTTGCATCGTCAATCCCCAGGCTCTCCTTCGAGACCGGTTCAGGCGGATAATCATTTCCTACCAGCACCTCGATGTTCACATTTCCCTGCTTCGCGATAGACCTCAGGCACTCCCTGAGCATATCCGGCCTTCGGTACGTCGTAATCCCGATTGAGATCAGCGGTTGGTTTGCCCAGTCCATAGCATCCAAAAAGATTACACCCCGTTAGCTCCGGCCAGCAATGCAAGGGTGTCTTCAACACATTTCTCGATGCTCCCTTCGAATGCAAAGCCCTTGCTGCAAAACCGATCATTGGCCACATGATAACTGAGCTGGTTCATGATCTCCGTCTCCACAAAGTTGATCGAAAGGTCCGAAACACGCTTGCGGATGTATTCGACAATATCATGAACCGTCAGGTTCTCGGTCAAAACATTGTACACGCGGTTATCAAAAATCTCGTTTTGGATAATAAACGCAATCGCTCGGGCCGCGTCATCGAGGTCCAGGTACGGTCGTTTTTGGTGCAGTGCCGTTTGCCACACCGTCAGCGGTTGGCCAAGCACAGCCTGCCAGCAGAATTTATTGACCGCCGTATGAAACCGCATCCCCGGAGAGGTCCCCGCAATCGTACCGAATCGACAGGTAATAAACCTGAATTCCCCTTTTGCAGCCAGCGCCGCCAGCAGCTCTTCCTCCCGCAGCTTGGTCTCCGCGTAGGGGCTCTGGGGCTTTAGCTCGTTGCGTCCGCATGTTTCATCCACGACATCACTTTGCGTTCCGTACACACTCGTCGAAGAAAGATGGATCATCGCCGCTCCCGTTTTTCGGCACGCCTTCGCGATCCGTTCGGTCGTGTAATAGTTATTCTGTTCAACCTTCTCCTTGTTGGCGAAGCTTCCCGCCGCATCGGTAATCGCCGCAAGCTGGATCACCGCGTCACAGCCGGAAAAGATCTCCTCCAGCTCCAGCTCCAGCACATCCCCTTCATAAAAACGGTATTGTCCCTCCCGGGGCAGATCAAAAAGCGAACAGTATCGCTGCGTCATCATATTGTCGATCATTCGGACCTCCGCCCCATCCAGGGCTCCGGGCAAAACCCGGATCAGCTTCGAGCCGATATGTCCAAGTGCTCCTGCAATTGCAATCTTCATGCCTGTGATTCTCCCGGTATATATTGTTCCACGCAGTCTTTGTAATACGCGTGCGTCTCTTTCAGGGCCTGGCGAAAATCGTACTTCGCCTGCCAGCCGGTCGCCTTCTCAATCCGCTCACTGGAAAGGATCGCGTCTCCAATCTCTATCGCCGCCCTTTGCCCCGGCCACGGCACAAATTTTACACGTCCGCTGCCCAGTACTTCCGTAATGGTCGTCGCAATCTCGGCCACGCTCAAGTGCTCTTTTGACACGGCAAAGCATGTCTTGCCGATCAGCTCATCACAGCCCGCCACCGCCAAAATTGCCGCAATCGCATCTTCCACGTACAGGACATTTCGCTTTTGCTTGCCCTCCCCGAAAACCGTGATCTCCTTGTCCTGCAGGGCCAGCCCGACAAAATAATTATTAAACGTGAACTCCGGGCTGTGGATCGCCGCACGCGGGCCGACCACATTGGCCAGCCGCACGACACTCGCACGAAGTTGATGCGCCTTTGCATAGATCAGCACATACTTCTCCGAAACACACTTGTTCGCCGAGTAAATATCCGTCGGGAATTCCGGGTGCCGCTCATCAGCGGGCCGATACTGCAAGGGCCCAAGCTGTGTGCTTGTGCCCAGATGAATCAGTCGAACCTTCGGATGAAACCGCCGCACGGCTTCGAGCAGGTTAATGACCCCTTTACTGTTGACATCCAGGTCAATCAGCGGCTCCCGCATCGAAAATGGATGCGAGGTCGATGCCGCGCAGTTCACGATCAAATCCTGCTCGACCACCCTCTGCGAAATCTCGTCAAAATTCAGGATGTCATGATAGCAAAGCGTAACCTTGTTCTCGATCCCTTTGATATTGTACCGGTTGCCCCCGCCGTTAGGGTCCAGCGAATCGTAGATCGTAACCTCCGCGCCTTCCTGCACGCACCGATGCGCAAGGTTCGAGCCGATAAATCCCAGCCCGCCCGTAATCAGTATTTTCTTGCCGGTCATATTCATCGTGCCGATCTTCCCGTACGCGGTTCAGTCCGCAATCGAATAAAACGCTTTAAAATAATTTGCCGGAAACACTTCTTCCTGCACGTACACTTCCCGCCAGTGCGCCTGAACCGGGTAATCCTTTTGCGTGTATTGAATTTTATCAAACGGCACCTTGGCCTCGCGCCAGCACTTAAAGAAAAACCGCTTTGCCAGCCGGTCCACTGCGTCAAAATAAAACCCGATATGATCACGTGCCATCTCGTGCAGGCAGTCAATCGCCAAAAACAGGTCCACCGAACGATCCGGCAAAAGCTTCAGTTGGTCCGGCATCAAAAAGGCGATATCCGCCGCTTCAAACTCCTCGCGAACCTCTTCAAAAGACGTGAACGGCCGGAACCTAAATACCTTGCGATCCGCAAAAAACTCCGAAAGCGATGTCTGCGAGAGATACAGCGCCGGCGGAATATCCACGATCATATACTTCGCCTTCGGCATCAACTGCATCAGCACATGGGCCGTACGCCCCGACCCGGCCCCGATCTCCAGTACCGAAGTGACTGAATCAGGGTCGCAGCCCTCGCGAATCGATGCAAACTCCAGCACCGAATTAAGCGTATCCTGCGTGTAAAAACGATCCGAGTAATGAATCCCCGGAGGATTGCCCACCCTCGGTTCCTCGATTTTTTCCAGCACAGACCCAAAGTCGTGCTGCATGCAGTAATTCAAAAGCATGGCCGTAATCAGGTTGTGATTCACCGATTCCACATTCGTAAGGCTCTCATGCCGCATGATGATCTGCCCCAGGTCCAGCCCGGAATACACCGTGTCCGGCTCTGCGAACAGCCTGGCCAGCATGGCCTCGTCCATTCCCACCCACGTATAATAATTCTTCGAGACCGTCTGTCGAAAATTCGCATACCCGCTCGCTGCGATCTGGCAGATATTCTGCTGGTTAAGCCACAGCCAGTACGCCGAACTTTCCCGGCAGGTGTCCGTCGTGACAAAAGTATCCAGCATCGCTGTCAGCCCCTCCGGCAGCTTGCCGCGGTCCGGATACGTTTCCCACCAGTGACGAAAATCCCCCGGCATTTTGGCCGGGTGGCGAACGCGGTCATAAAGCTTCCATAGCACCGGCGGGGTATACGGCTCAATGGCCTTTCGAATATCACAGGGTCGAATCATATCTACCTCTTGGTCTCTCCATGTTTTGCGACGGCCTGTGCTATCGAAGGGTCGTCGCTTTCACGTTTCAATAAAATAGACAACGTTGCATCAATCCCCTCAGCAAAAGAGTGTCCGGCACTCCATTGGCAGTCCTCGCAAAACCTTTGGGTGTTGACAACATACTGCCTTTTCTCAATTTCCGCCAAACCGTTGGGCGGCTCAACTTCAACGACAGAAATCTCCTGGCCGGTCCGTGCAGAGACTACCCGGCAGATCACTTCAAAAGCCTCCCGGATCGTTAAAGATTGCGCCGTGCCGATGTTGTAATAGCGCATGTTGGCCCGGTCGATGCACACACCCGCCTGGACAAACGCACGGACAACGTCATCGATGTAAATAAAGTTCCGCAGGTATTCCCCGCTGCCGTACAGTGTCAAATCCTGTCCCGAAAGAGCCCGGGAAACCATCATGTTCACAATCCCCCGGTCTGACGCCGAACTCCTCGGCCCCGGCCCGTATACATTTGGCAGACGAAGGCATGTGCCCTGCACATGCCCCTGATACGCCGCGCACAAAAGATACTTCTCGGCCATAAGTTTATGTACATCGTAGGTCGTGATCGGCTGATCGCTCGTGTTTTCATCGATGCAGCCACACCCGGTCATGCCCACCTCGGTTGCCGTACCCGCCAGGACAATCGAAACCTTCCTGTCGCTTTTCTTACAGGCCGCCAGCAGGTTCAGCATCGGCTGGACATTGATCGAAAAATCCGCCTCGATATCTTTCTCCGCGACCGGCACACTCGTCTGCGCCGCGAGATGATACACAAGATCAACTTGCCCGACCAAATCCGCAAACGGATCCTCCTCTCGAAGGTCGCATGGCCGGTCCGTTACCGTCGCCGCCCCGGTCTCCACAGGCTCACAGCCCCGACGGCTCATACGGAGTATCCTGCATCGGCTCTCGCACAGTGCCCGGACAAGATTGGTCCCGATAAAACCCCCCGCGCCGGTAACCAGTATCGTCTTGCCTTCAAACCAGGATTTTTGCTGATCGCTTAGCTTCATATCTCAGCGAATCTCCGGACCCGCCAGCCAGTCAAAATCAATTTCATCCGAATCATACGCGATCCGCAGCTCATCGTCGGGGTTGTACACATGCGAAGTCATATACAGCAGGTTCACCGGTCCCTGTACCGTCTGGCATCCATGGGCCACACCCGGCGGAATCTTCAAAATTCGCGGCACCTGGTGGTCCCCGAGCAGCAGTTCCATCGTTTGTTTATATGTACCCGAATCCTCACGCATATCGCAAAGACCCACCCGAAGAATCCCGCCGCATACATACCACCAGTCCGTCTGAATTTTGTGCAGGTGCCACGCCTTTGTCGCACCGGCCAGCATCAGAGAATGGCTCCACTGCCCGAAACCCTCGGCAAAAAAAGCATCCGTCTCCCGGATCAGCTCCCGGAAAAAGCCCCGACGGTCCGTGTGTGTCACCAGCTCCTTAAACGCAATCCCTTCAATCAACTCGCTCATAATCCCTCGCTTATCACTTCATCAAGGCTTTGACAGACCAAATGCACTTCATCATCCCGCAGTTGCGGAAACATCGGCAGCGTCAAAATCTCATCCACAATTTTTTCCGTCACCGGCAAACAAAGCCCTTCCCGCAGGTACGCCTGCTGTTGATGCACAGCCTGCGGGTAATGGATTGACGCCCCGATCCCTTTCTCCCGGAGCTTTTGCCGTATCGCATCGCGATTCTTTACCCGAATTACGTACAAATGATACACCCCCTCGCATCCTTGCCGAACCTCCGGCAGAACCAAATCCAGTGCCTTTAGCCCCTTATCATACATCCCCGCGATATCTCTTCGCCGCCGGTTCCATCCACCCAGGTGTGTCAATTGCTCCCGCAATATTGCCGCATGCAGCTCGTCCAGCCGACTGTTAACCCCGGCAAATTGCGACTGCCGCTTATCATCCCAACCATATTGCCTAAGTTGCCTTGCCCGCTCGGATGCACCTTCATCCGAAAAAACAATCATCCCCCCGTCACCCGGCGTCCCAAGGTTTTTAGTCGGATAAAAACTAAAGCACCCCGCATCCCCGATTGAACCGACTCTTTGTCCATGATACAAGGCTCCATGCGCCTGGGCACAATCTTCGATCAACCTCAGGTCATGCTCCCGGCAAATCGCGGCCAGAGCATCCAGGTCCGCTGGATTCCCGTACAAATGCACAGCAACAATCGCCCGTGTCTTCGGCGTAATCGCTTTCTCAACTGCCACCGGGTCGAGTGTGTAATACCTCTCTTCTACATCCGCAAATACCGCCCTTGACCCGCATGCTTCCACGCCAGCCGCCGTTGCCACTGCCGTATGCGAAGGAACAATCACCTCATCGCCCGCGCCAATCCCGAAACTGCGAAGCGAGATCGTAATCGCATCCGTTCCATTGCCGACACCGACTCCATACCCTCCATCGCAGTATGCGGCAAATTCCCTCTCAAAATCTGCAACCTGCTGACCAAGGACATACCACCCGCTGTCCAGCACCCGGCCAACCGCATCGAGGGCCTGCCGCCTGTACTCACTGTAATGTCTCCCGGGATCAGCAAAGGGAATCATCTGGATATTCTCCAAAGAAAAACGCCGGATAGAAAAGCAGAAATGCGATGCGAAGAGTCGGAAAAAGGATTGCAGAGGAGTAAAATGCGGGGAAATGAAATTCCATTTGATGTCAATTCAGACTCCGTCCCTGTCGGTTGCACATGAAAAAGCAAAAACCCTGCATTTGCGAACCGTTTGTGAACATCCGGAACAAGCCGATTGGGTTTCGTAAGGAAACACGATTATGCCTGCCCATTCCAAAAGTACTATTATAGATGCCCAAGCACCCCTATCAAGCAAAAAAGCAGGAAATTCCCCCTCCTCGATCCCATCCCGATTCCCGAAAAACACAACACATTCTGCGAATGCTGCTTTACTTGCATCCAAAACTCAGTTATTATTTTAGGGATAGAAACGGTAACGTAATATCCAAATTTGGAGAGTGAAAACGTCTTAAACCCGGCACGGCTGCCGGGCATCAGAACCTGCGTGATCAGGCGAATAGTTATGTTAAAACGATACTCAGCATTTTTTTCACTCTTTCGGTCCATACTCGACATCATCCTCTTCGCCATTGGGTGGATGATTGCCTATCTTATCCGATTTCACTCCGGCCTGTTCAGCGTGCCCAAGGGAACCCCGCCGTTCTCCAAGCATGCCGCACTCATCCTGCCCGTCGTCATCCTCTGCTACGGCTCTTGCATCCTCTGCGGCCTCTACAAAACCAAGCGCATCCAGGGCATCGCAAAGCAGATAATCGAGGTCACCAAAGCCTCCATTATCTCAGGCCTCTTTGTCCTCGCCTTCCTTTATTATCTCCAGGCGTGGCCCTATTCCAGGCTATTGCTGGTCATATTTGTCGTCATTGTTTTCGTAGGCCTCATCCTCTCGCACATCCTGACGATCTGGCTGCTGAGAAGACTAAGAAAAAAGGGCTACAATATCCGGTATTTTGCCGTCATCGGTGCCGGCAAATCAGGCCAGAAACTCGTCCGCGACATCCAGAAAAACAACTATTTGGGCCTAAAATGCGCCTTTTTCGTCGATGACAACCCTGAACGCATCGGAAAAGTCATCATGGGCATCGGCGTCCACGGGCCCGTCTCCCGCCTGCCGGAAATCGTCAAAAACAAACGAGTCGATGAAATCTACCTCGCCCTCTCCGGCCCCCAGGCCCAGGCCGTATACCCCATACTCGAACAGCTCCAGGCCGCCGGCGTTACCATCCGCATCATCCCTGACTGGGGTAACCTCGTCACCGTTAGTGCCGCTTCCGCCGTCAAAATTGGCGATCAAATCCTCTTTTCCGCGGAGAATCCGCCGCTTTCCGGCGTCAATATCATTATTAAGGAGCTTTTCGACCGTACCGTTGCCTTTTTCCTCCTGCTTGTCCTCGCTTTGCCGATGCTTATTGTCGCCATTCTCGTGAAACTATCCAGCAACGGTCCTGTTTTCTACAAGCAGGTCCGCGTCGGAATGGACCAGAAGGAGTTCAGCATCCTCAAATTCCGCACCATGCCCACTGACGCCGAAAAAGAAACCGGACCCGTATGGTCCACACATGACGAAAAGCGGACTACAAAGATCGGCAGTTTCCTCCGCCGCACCAGTATCGATGAACTTCCACAGCTTATCAATGTCCTAAAAGGCGAAATGAGCCTGGTCGGCCCCCGCCCCGAAAGGCCCCACTTTGTCCGCCAGTTTTCCGAGGAATACAAAAAGTACATGCTCCGCCACAAGCTCAAGGCCGGCATGACCGGCTGGGCACAGGTCTGCGGCTTCCGCGGCGATACCTCCCTGCGAAAACGCCTCCAGTACGACCTCTACTACATCCGCCACTGGTCCCTCTGGCTCGACATACGCATCCTGATTCTCACACCCATCCACCTGATCCGGGGGAAAAATGCCCACTGACGACGCAATCAAAGCAAAAATCGCCCCCCAGCCAGCTGCCCAGCCCCATCCTTATGCCAAAAACATCGCCATCCTCGCGGTCATCGTCCTGATCCTCGGCGTCTACCACATCGTCTCGGCTGTCCTCGTTTCGAAGGATACCATCAATTTCGTCACCTACGCCAAAACCTTCACCGAAAATCCGGCCCCGACCATCCGCTCCAACGACCAGCACCCCGGCTTCCCCGCGATGATCTTCCTCACCCACCAGGCCGTCAAAACATTCAGCACCGATCCTGTCTGGTCCTGGCTCTACTCCGCGCAAATTACCGCTCTTGTCTTCCGCCTGTTGTCGATTA
The DNA here is from genome assembly GCA_964454745.1 of uncultured Pirellulales bacterium. Taxonomy (GTDB): domain Bacteria; phylum Planctomycetota; class Phycisphaerae; order Sedimentisphaerales; family Anaerohalosphaeraceae; genus CAYVUI01. Next base: position 41,325 of record CAYVUI010000022.1, read on the forward strand.
TCCCGCTCTACTTTCTCGCCCGCATGCTCGTTGGGCCGAAATTGTGCTTCTGGTCCATGTTCGTCCTGCTCCTCTCGCCGGACCTGACCAAATACGGAAGCGACGGCCTGAGCGACTGGCCGCACCTGTTTTTTCTCTCGTCCGCGCTGCTGGCCATGATCTACGCCGCCCAGAAGAAAAAACTCTGGCCCTGGCCCCTGGTCGGCCTCCTGACCGGCCTGGGCTACCTCATCCGCCCGGAATGCGCCCAGATCATCATTTACGCCGGCCTTTTTCTCGCCCTCTCGTTCGTATGGAAGACCTGGTCCATCGGCTTTTTAAAAACCATCGCCGCCGGGCTGCTCGTCCTGGTCTTTTTCTTCGCCTGCGCCATACCCTACATGCACTTTAAAGGTGCCATCTTCCCCAAGAAAAAAGTCCTCCAGTTTGAGTCCACCCAAACCACACCCGACCAACCCCAAAATCTTGCGGCTGCACCCGGCTGCGTTTCCATGCAAGCTTACAAAGCCGGCATCAACTTCGCCGCAATCGGTAATACCTCGTGGAAAATTGCCGAGAACATCTGCCAGACCCTCCTTTGGTTCTACGCCTTCCCGCTGATTTTCGCACTCTTTAAATACTTCATCTACCCGGAGAAATACGACCCCAAGCGCGTCATCCTCCTGCTGATGATCCTGCTCAACATCGCGTTGCTCTCATGGCTCTACAATTCCTACCATTATATGGACCGCCGCCACACCATCATCCTCGCAGTCCTCGGCGCGATCCTCGTACCCCTCGGTATCGAGATGTGGGCCCACAGCTTCGAAAAAATCTTCACCCCCAACGCTCACCTCATGAAGAAAGAGAACCGCGGCCACTTCTGGTTTTTCCTGCTTTTGGTCGTCGGTTTCTGCATCTACCTGCCCAACCTTTATACTCCTATTCACAACGACAAGCAGGCCCTCCGAAGCGCATCGGATTGGCTCATTGAAAATACTACCCCCTCCGATTCCATCGCCCTCTGTCCGGATCTCGACGGCCGTATCGGCTTCTACGCACAGAGGAAAACCTTCGATTGCGAAAAAACCAAAATCCCGCCAACCACGGACTACATCATCGACCGCATCACCCCCGATGCCGACCACAAACTCCAGAACACCCTGCTTGCCTCCTGGCCGTACAAGTACAACACCCACGTCGTCATCTACACCCCAGATGCCCTCATAAAATAGGGACAGCCACCTATTGATTCCGTAGGATGACGTTGATTTCTAATGCGCAGGCATTAGAAGAAACGCATGCTGATAAAAACAGCATGGCCGCAGGCCGATTCCTTGATGTTGTGCATACCGCACAACATCGTCGAGTCATAGACTCGATAAACCCTCATGTCAAAACCACAGAGCCCTGTATCGCAAATCACGCCGAATCTATCAACCGAACCAGTAATTAATTTCAAAATCTGTGAAAATTTGTTCCATCTGTGTCCCATAATATTTTAAAAATCCTTAGTGCCTTAGCGTCTTTGCGCGAGAATATTAATAAAAATCGCCCGCTGCCAAAGACAGCAACCACTTGTCGAGTGAGCTTGTCGAACGAGACAACTGAGGCCTCCATCCAAGCGAGCATTAGCGAGTCGCGGATGGAGAAACAAATCAGCGTTTAAAAACAGGGATAGCAACCGATAAAGCAGTCTACAACCGCTCCGGCTCCAATCCTTCCCGAAACCGCTCCACCGCCCGGTCCACCTGCGCCCGCATATTCTCAACATACACCGGCTTATCAAACCGCTCGGCATTCGCCCGGCATACCTGCGGATCATACTCCCCCAGCCTGGCCTCGAATCGCTCCACCGCATCCCGCAAGGCCCCCGCACTCTGCTCATGAAAAAACACTCCCGTCGACTGCCCCGCGTGTTCCTTTTCCACCACCGTCTCCAGCGCACCGCCGCGGCCGTAAGCAATTACGCACTTGCCGCTGGCCTGCGCCTCGAGCGGCACAATCCCGAAATCCTCCTCACCCGGAAACAGCAATGCCCTGCACCCACGCAGATACCCCGTCACTTCTTCATCGCTGGCGTTGCTTACAAACTCCACATTGGCCCCGGCCATTGCCTTTAGCCGCTCCAGCTCCGGCCCGTTGCCGACCACCACCAACCGCCGCGAATCCCCGCCCTGCGAAAACGCCTCCACCGCCAGGTCAAACCGC
>CAYVUI010000023.1:0-43369 GCA_964454745.1 uncultured Pirellulales bacterium
CGCGGCAGGCGGTAGCGTAAGGCTCGGTGTAGAGCTCGATGCGGTCTGCGCCGAGTTTGGCGGCCTGAATGATGCCGGCGGGCTCGGGGTCCATGAACAGGCTCACGCGGATATTAAAGGCCTTTAGCTGGTTGATGATATCGACGATTTTGCCGCCGTCGGCGGCCAGGTCCCAGCCGTGGTCGGACGTTTTAGCATCGTGGGTGTCGGGCACGAGGGTGGCCTGCGCGGGGCGGACCTCTTTGACGATGTCCATCCATTTTCCGGTCAGCGGGTTGCCCTCGATGTTGAACTCGACGGTGAGCATCTCTGCGAGCTCGTAGACGTCGTCGTAGCGGATATGCCGCTCGTCCGGGCGGGGGTGGACGGTGATTCCGTGGGCCCCGGCGGCAATGGCGGTGCGTGCGGCATCGGTGACGCTGGGGATGCCGATATCCCGCTGGTTTCGCAGCAGGGCGATTTTATTAAGATTTACACTGAGTTTTGTGGTCATATTTCCGCTGTTTCCGGGTTCCGCTACTGTAAAAGGCTTATTATAGCGGCATGGCGGGCGGATTCAAGCTGATAATCCTGTTTTGGGCGAATTCAGTATCACCGGCGGAATCGGATTACGCCCAGCCAGTCTTTTTCGGGCTCTTTGGGCGGATTGCCGATGGATACGCTGCCCGGGCCGGTGATCTCAGAAATGCTGCCGGTTTGGAGGCCGCCGCCGGTGCGGGGATTGTACCAATGGATGGTGAATGTGCCGGGCGGGAGCGAGATATTGGTCGTGGAGCCGGATTTGAGGTAAACGAGGTAGAGTTCACCGTCTTTTTTCAGGCAGTAGTCGTTGGGATTTGAGGTCAGGTTGTTGTCGTTGGTCATGTCCTGGAAGGGGATGTCGTTTTTTTCGAAGAATTCGAGCATGTACCGGCACTGGTCCCAGAAGAGGTCGCGGCTGCGGAAGTCCTGGCAGGTCAGGTCGCTGTGGGCGTGCTGGTAGCCGAAGTACCATTCGAGGCCTGCGCCGCCGGCCATGACGTTGCCCCAGAGGGCGTTTTGCCGGGCGTTGTTACGGTTGGGGTCCCATTTGGGGGTGTTGCTGTCGGGTACGAGTGCGTGAGTGGCGTCGCCGGGTTCGTCGCAGGCGACGACCCAGGGCCTGCCCGCGGTAACCGAGCGGTTGAGATAATCGAGGGTCATGTCGTGAACGTCGGTGAAGTCAACCCGGCCGGTCTGAAGGGAGAAGCCGGTCAGGTATGAACCGGAGGGGGGATCGCCCATGAGTTCGTAGTGGCTGGCGCCGTTGTGAATGACGATGTGGTGATGATAGGGATCGTGGTTGTGGAAGTATTGGGCCCAGGCGCGTTTTTGGGCGGGGGTTGCGTCGTTGATTTCTTCGCCGAGGTTCCAGTTGAGGGCCAGGTGGTGGGCGAAGCGGGCGATCAGTTCGCGGTAGTAGAGCTTTCGCCGGGTGCCGAGGTTGCCGCTGTCGAGCAGGAGTTCGTTTTCGGTTTCCTGTGTTTTAAAGTGCAGGTACATGCCGAGTTTGTCGGCGTGTTCGAAGAGGATTTCCCACTGGGCCAGGCGCGAGACGTCGAGGCGGAGACGCTCGTTGTAGTCGGTATAGGGAAAGACGTTGCGGTCGTCGCCTTCGATGTTCATCGGCAGGAAGGAGAAAGCGTTTAGGCCCTCGGAGGCGAGGTAGTTGATTGCGCCGATGATGCCTTTGCCGTAGGTGCCGGGCGTGCCGTCGAGGCTGGACCAGGTGGGATCGCCGGGCTGCCAGTCGTGGATGTGCGGGGCCCAGGTTTTGATGAGGTTGTCTTTTTGGCCGTCGGTTTTGAAGGGGCCGTCAAAGTGGGCATAAGCGAGGAGATTTTCCGGTGCGTCGGCTCCGCATTTGAGGAAGTATTCGCCGGTTCCGGCAAAGCGGAGATGGTGTTTTCCGACGTAATCGAGGCGGCCTTTGGCGCGGAAGTCGCGGCCGGTTTTGTCGGTAGGGGTGATGGCGAAGGTGCCGGTTTGTCCGTCCGAGCCGGGGACGGGAGTGCCTGCGGCAGGGTCGTCCGAGACGGCGATGCCCGGGCCGGCGCGGAAGGATACGCTGTAATTCCAGGTTCCGGCCTGGTCGGGGGCGAGGTGGGCGTGCCACTGGCTGCCTGAGGACGCGCTGGTATTGGCGGCGTTGCCGTCGGCGGCGAAATAGCCCGGTACGATGTATTGCTGACCGGACGGGCCGGTGAAGGTGACATTCATGCGGTAATCGAGGAAGGGATTGGGGTCGGCCTGTTCGGCGGTTTGCGGGCCTTCGACGGCGAGGGTGATCTTGTGCCAGATTTTTTTCTCCCCGGTGATGTTTTCGCTGCAGCCTGCGATGGCGAGGGTGAGAAGGACGGCTATAATGAGCACAAGAGCGTTTCGTAGCATGGTTTCTCCTTTTGAGTGTTTTTGTGTCCAAATACGGGGTTATTGTAAGGATTGGGTGTATTAAAGGTCAAGGAAATTGCTTTTTGGGAAAATTTGGGCTTGCAATGGATGGGGTTCGTATAGAATAGCACTATGGAAAAGAAAAAGAAGGTGATTTTGATGTGGGTTATTTTAGTGATTGTCGGGATCGTGCTGATCCTGGGTGTGGGTTCGTGCGCGGTTTTGGGGGTGCTGGGCAACGTGGAGAAGCTGGATTATACCGTGGCGCAAAAGGACGGCAGCCTGGAGATTCGGGAATACGGGCCGTATATTGAGGCGTATACCGAGGTGGATGCTGGGTTTGAGGGAGCGGGCGACCAGGCGTTCGGGCGGCTTTTCGGATATATTTCGGGGAAAAACCAAGCACAGGAGAAGATCGCGATGACTGCGCCGGTCAATCAGCAGGCGGGCGAAACCGGGGGGCAGAAGATCGCGATGACCGCGCCGGTCAACCAGGTCCGCAGTGGTGAGGTTTACGAGATTTCTTTCGTGATGCCGGCAGAGTATACGATGGACGATTTGCCGGTTCCGGAGGATGGCCGGGTGAAGCTTCGCGAGGTGGAGGGCGGGCGATTCGCGGCGGTGCGGTATTCGGGCTCGTGGGGCCGGGAGAAATATGACAAGATGCTGGCTAAACTGGAGGAATATATCGGTCAGCAGGGCCTGCGGGCGACGGGGGAAGAGGTCTTTGCGCGGTATGATCCGCCTTTTACGCCTTCTTTTCTGCGTCGAAACGAGATTTTGCTGCCTGTTGAGGCGGTCGAATCGGAGTAAAGAGGCATATTTTGACCGTGCAATTCTGTTTTTACCTGCTATAATACCGGTTTTGGCGGAAATTGCCGTCATATGAAGCGGTATGTATACCCTTTAGGGTAATAAATTTCCGCGAGGGAAAGTGTGTTTTATTATTTCAAGGTTATTGACCGCGGATAAAACGGGAATTTTCAATCGTTAGCGGTATGTATCAGGAAGGGCAGCGATTGCAGGATATTGAATCAAATCATTCTTTCATGAATGAGATCGATGAGGTTCTCGAGGACCTTCGTCAGGGCAAGATGATCGTCCTTGTGGATGACGAGGATCGTGAAAATGAGGGCGACCTTGTGGCCGCGGGTGCGGGGATCACGGCGGAGACGGTGAATTTCATGGCGAAATACGGCCGGGGGTTGATTTGCCTGGCGATGACAGAGGCGGATTGCGACCGTTTGGGTCTTCATCCGCAGTGTACGCAAAATACGGCACGGCTCGGAACCGCGTTTACGGTCAGTGTGGATGCAAGGGAGGGGATTACCACGGGCATCAGCGCGGCGGACCGGGCGCATACCATACGAGTCGCTATGGCAGAAAATGCCAAGGCGTCGGATTTAGCACGGCCGGGGCATATTTTTCCGCTTCGGGCACGCGCTGGGGGTGTACTGGTTCGCGCGGGGCAGACGGAGGGTGCAGTCGATCTTACCCAACTTGCGGGGCTAAAGCCCGGCGGTGTGATCTGCGAGATCATGCGGGATGACGGCACGATGGCACGGGTGCCGGACCTGGTGGAATTCTGCAAGGAGCATGACATCAAGATGACGTCTATTGCCAAGCTGATCGAGTATCGGCTTATGCGGGAGACGCATATCAAGCGGATTCAGTCGGTCAAGCTGCCGACGGATTACGGGGAATTTGACCTGATCGGGTACCAGTCGCCGGGCTCGACCGAGCCGCACCTGGCTTTGTGCAAGGGCGGGATCGGGCGTTTGGATGACGAGGGCAAGGTAATCGAGCATCCGGACCCGGTTTTGGTGCGTGTGCATTCGGAGTGTCTGACGGGTGATTTGTTCCATTCGCAGCGGTGCGAGTGCGGGTTTCAGCTTATTACGGCGATGAAGAAAATCGAGGATCGCGGGATTGGTGCCCTTGTGTACCTTCGCCAGGAAGGGCGGGGGATCGGGCTGGCTAATAAGCTGCACGCGTACAAGCTCCAGGAAGAAGGGGTGGATACCTACGACGCAAATATTCGGCTTGGCTTTCTGGCCGACAAGCGGGATTACGGGATCGGGGCGCAGATTCTGCGGGACCTGGGCCTGCGGAATATCGAGATTTTGACGAATAACCCCAAGAAGATATCGCGGCTGGAGCTGTACGGGATCGAGATTGTCAAGCAGCTGCCGATCCAGGCCCAGCCGGGTCAGCATAATGTGAATTATCTGCGGACAAAAAAGAACCGTTTCGGACACTTACTGGATGAGGACCTGTAATGGATCGAGCGAAAACAATGGATTGGATTCGGCGGCGGATTTTGTTGATTGCGGGCGTTTTTATTTTGGCGGGGGTTTTGCCGCTGCTGGGCGGCTGCGAGGAGGGCGCGGCGCTGCCGATGCTGCGAGTCCAGGGCAAGTCGGATATTTACGAAAACTACGGAGCCCAGCAGATTCGCGTGGTGGGCCTGACGGAGATCGTAGCGGACCCGGAGCACCCGGGGCATTCGCTTTTGGTGGCTTATGTTGACCTTCTGGATGCATTTGAGTGTAAAATCAAGTCGCCGGGGACGTTCCGGTTCGAGATTTACAATTTTATCCCCCGTTCGAATGAGCCGCGGGGCAAGCGGCTGTTTTTGTGGGCGGATATCGACCTTGTGGCGGCGGAAAAAAACAACCTTTACTGGCAGGATTTTCTGCGGACGTACAAATTTGAGCTGGAAATGGATTTTCTGCCGGGCGAAGGGCAGCAGTATATCGTAGAAGCGACGTTTATTACGCCCAGGCAGGGCCGGATGTCGGATACACATGAGTTGACGTACCTCGGGCAGGGGGGCTAAACCGCGGATTTTGGGCGAAAAACAGATATGTAATGGATTATTCAGCGAGAAAAATGACAAGAACGGTCGAGAATATTACGCTTGATGACATGGTTCTCGTAGAGAAGTGTCAGCGGGGCGATACAATGGCGATGCAGCGGCTGATCGTCAAGTACCAGGACCGTGTATACAATACAATCCTTAAAATTTGTCAAAATAAGGAAGATGCTGCGGAACTTACGCAGGACGCGTTTGTCAAATTTATAGAGAAGATCAGCTCTTTTAAGGGTGAAAGTTCTTTTTATACGTGGCTTTTCCGGATCGCGGTGAATATGACACTCAACCACTGCAAGCGAGCAGGGCGGATCCGGATGCAGTCGCTGGAGTCGTCGGGATCGAATGACGACGAGGTTCGCGGCCAGATGCGGAGTTTTCTGCAGGGCGATGCGAGCCTGGACCCGGCGGGTGCTGCCCAGAACCGTGAGCTGGTGGCTCTTTTGTATTCGTGTATCTCGCAGCTTGGCGAAGAGCAGCGGACGATTCTGGTTCTGCGGGATATTGAAGGTATGAATTACGACCAGATTGCCGAGACGCTCGGGCTGGAGCTGGGTACGGTTAAAAGCCGGCTGAGCCGTGCGCGGGCAGGACTCAAGGATCTTATGACAAAGGCGTGTGAATGAATCGGTTTGAAGAACATCCTGAACTTTACGAGATGATCAGCGGATACGTTGATGGGACGCTGAGCCAGCGGCAGGAGACTGAGCTTCGCCGGTTGATGGCCAACGACCCTTCGATCTCGCAGGAGGTTTCATCCATGCAGCGTCAGAAGGAGCTTTTGGGCAGTTTGCCGTTTGAGACGGCGCCCGAGAGTCTGCTCAATGATATCCGCGCATCAATCGAGCGGAAGGTGCTGCTCAGCGAGATTGAGACCAGTGACGGGGGTGGTAAGCGTCACCTGTTTGTTCGTAAGTTTACGACGGTGGCGGCGATGCTGGTCCTGGCGGGGATGCTGGGTTTGGTGGTGCATAATATCATTGCGCCCGAGCCGGCGGGCAATGTGATGCTCACGCAAAGTGACGCGATGCCGGAACAGGAAATCGAGACGCTGGCGCTGGAGCAGGAAAATATACGAACCCAGACAATCGCCGCGCCGGAGCCGATGATGGTCCGTGCAAAGGCCGCCCGGGCGATGTCGCAGTATTCGGCGACCCTCCGGCTGGAGACGACCAACCCGATCGCGATGAACGCGTACGTGGAAAAATCGATCCAGAGCAACGGGCTGGTGGACTGTACGATTCCGTATCGCCGTCCGATGGAGAATATCAATACGTATGTCATTTCCTGTGACGCAGGTTCGCTGGTTTCGTTGATGGAGGACCTTGGCGCGGTGTGGCCTCGGTTTGTGGATACGAGTATGGTGGTTCACGGCGAGACGGCGGACCGGATGTACAGGATAAACTCTGTTGATCCGGAGGTGATTACCGAGATGCTGCTCAACTGGCACGGGCAGGAGCCAGTGGCGTTTACGCGAAGCTATGACCGCAACCGTGAGCTTGCCGGTCAGCTTCCGGGCGGGGAGATGGTGGCGGCGGCCCTGGAGGCGGGTGCGGATTCGCAGCCTCCGATCCCGGCGAAGCCTTTTTTGGCGTGGCCCAGCGCCGAGAAGAAGGCGGCGGTTCGCGGCGGACAGGAGATGAAACTGACGATAACGATTGCAGGGCTTTGATATGTTTACCCCATCGCGAAGCGCCCTCGTGCTGATTGATATCCAGGGCAAGCTGGCGACGCTGATGCACGAGAAGGAGGCGTTGTACCGTAACCTTTCGATTTTGACCCAGGGGTGCAGGCTGCTGGGGATTCCGATTTTGTGGTGCGAGCAGAACCCGCGTGCGCTTGGCCCGACGATTGCTGAAGTGGCGGATCATTTGGGGGATTTGCAGCCGATTTCGAAGATGAGCTTTTCGTGCTGCGGGGAGCCGGCGTTTGAAAAGGCATTGAAGGTTTGCGGGGCGAAACAGTTGATTCTTGCGGGGATCGAGGCGCATATCTGTGTGTACCAAACGGCGATGGACCTGCTCGACGAGTACGAGGTGGCGGTGATCAGTGACGCGGTTTCATCACGGAGTTCGCGGAACCTGGAGATCGCACTGGACCGAATGGCGCTGGAGGGTGCGAACCGGTCGTCTGTGGAGATGATCCTGTTTGAGCTGCTACAAAGCGCATCGCATGAGCAGTTCAAGGCGGTTGCCCGGCTGGTCAAGTAAGCCGGTTTGTGGATCAGTCCTTTTTCTTCGGGGAGGTTTTCTTTTCCGCGGCGGGTTTGGAGGTTTCTTTCGCAGCGGGACAGGAATCACAGCTTTTCGCACATGCGGCGGTGTCTTTTTTCTCTGTTTTGGTGTCCGGTTTTTTGTCGCTTTCCGCGGCTTTTTTGTAGGAGTCGCTGCGGTAATCGGTTTCGTAGAAGCCAGAGCCTTTGAAGATGATGCCGGCACCGGTGCCGAGGAGACGTTTGAGGGACATTTTTCCGCACTCGGGGCATTTTTTGAGCGGCTTGGCGGTGATAGACTGGAACTCTTCGAAGAGGTGTTCACAGTTGCTGCATTTGTAATCGTATGTAGGCATGGATTCGGCTCCTACTGATCGGTGTCCTGTTTCGGGTTTTTGTTATTTTCTTTTTCGTCAAAACTTTCGACTTCTTTGACTTCTACGCTGTTGGAATCGGCATTGTTTTCCACGGGCATGTCGGGATTTTTATTGACGATGACCTTTGCGGGGCGAAGGACTTCGTCGTTTAGCATGTAGCCTTTCTGGAATTCCTCGAGGACGACGTTGTCGGGCTTGCCGGCTTCGTTTCGCTGCATCATGGCTTCATGCCGCGAAGGATCGAAGGATTCGCCGGTGTCATTCATTTGCGTGATGCCGTGGTTTTTCAGGGCGTCGAGCATGTGGTCGAAGATCATGCGGACGCCTTTTAGGATCTGTTCGCTGTCCTGGGCGGTCTCTCCGCTGGCCAGGGCGTGCTCAAAGGTGTCGAGGCTGGGCAGCAGGGAGCGGAAGATGGACCGCTTTTCGTACATGACCGAGTCGGCGATCTGGCGGGGCGCGCGTTTCTGATAGTTGGCGTAGTCGGCGCTGATCCGCTGGAACTTTGCCCCCAGTTCCTCTTTTTCTTTAACGAGCTCATCCATCTTGGCTTCGAGCTTTTCGATCTGTTCACGGTAGTCGTCGACTTGCTGCTGGAGCGAGTCGAGGTCTTTGGCTTTTTCTTTTTTGGATTTATCCTTGCTCATGGTTTCGCCCTGTATGGTACGGCCGCTTAGTTGCCGCCGAAATGTTCCTTGAGTTTCTCGAAGAAGTTTTTGCTTTCCGGCATTACGTTTTTGTCTTCAGTTTCCGCGAAGGCACGGAGAATTTTTTCCTGGTCGTTTGTAAGCCTCTGCGGGATTTCGATGGCGACACGGATCAGCTCGTCGCCGCGTGAACCGGTGCGGAGATCGGGCAGGCCCTGGCCCTTGATGCGGAAGACGTTTCCGTGCTGGGTGCCGGGGTTGATGCGAAGCTGCTTGGTTCCGGTCAGGCTGGGTACCTCGATCGACGCGCCCAGTGCCGCCTGTGTGAAGCTGATCGGTACGGTGGCGATGAGGTTGTTGGCCTCGCGCATGAGGAAGGGGTGTGCCTTGACGCGGACGTAGCAGTAGAGGTCGCCGCGGGGTCCGTTGTTGCGTCCGGGTTCGCCTTCGCCGCTGACGCGGATGCCCTGTCCTTCGTGTACACCTGCGGGGATTTTGACGTTGACCCTTCGGTTGGTCGGTACGGTGCCTTTGCCCTTGCACTTGGAGCAGGGGTCTTTGATGACCTGTCCCTGTCCCTGGCAGGACGGGCAGGTGGAGACCATCTGGAAAAAGCCGCCCAGGCCTGCTTTCTGGACCTGTCCGGTTCCGCCGCAGGAGGGGCAGCGGACGGGCTTTTTGCCCTTGGCACATCCCGAGCCGGAGCAGGAGGGGCAGAGGTCCTGGCGGGTGAATTCGATGGTTTTTTCGGCGCCGGAGTTGATCTCTTCGAGGGTCAGCTCGACGGTGGTTTCGAGGTCGTATCCGCGGGTAGGTGCGTTGGGCTGGCGGCCTCTTCTTGAACGGCCGCGGGAGCCAAAAATGTCGAAGTCGCCGAAGATATCGCTGAAGATGTCGCCGATGTCCTGTACGTTCATATGCGAGTAGTCTCGCATGCCCGCGCCGCGGAGGCCGTCGTGGCCGAACTGGTCGTACCGCTGGCGCTTGGAGGGGTCGCTGAGGACCTCGTAGGCCTCGGCGAGTTCCTTGAATTTTTCCTCGGCTTCCTTGTTGCCGGGGTTTTTGTCGGGGTGGTACTTGATGGCGAGGCGGCGGTAGGCACGTTTGATATCGTCCGCACTTGCGCCTTTGCTCAGGCCGAGAACATCGTAATAATCGCGTTTAGCCATTTACGTATCCCGTATGATAAAAAAGCCGGACCCGGTCTTTGCCGTGCATGTGCATGGCTCGACCGGACCCGGCTGGTATGGTTAACTTATATCACGGCGCCGGTGACCACGTTATCGGCGTCGTCATCCTTGAGGTCCGTGATCAGTACATTGGTTGTCAGCATCAGGCCTGCGACGGAGGCTGCATTTTGCAGTGCGACGCGTACGACCTTTGCCGGGTCGATGATGCCGGTTTTTACCATGTCTACAAATTTTCCGGTGCTGGCATCAAAGCCGGTGTTTCCGTCCTTTTCAAGGAGCTGGGCTACCACGACATCGCCGTCGCCGCCGCCGTTGTCCACGATCTGGCGTGTGGGGGCCTTGAGGGCATTGATCATGATGTCGAAGCCGACCTTTTCATCGCCGCGTGCCTTGGAGCGTGCCTTTTCGACATCCGCCAGTGCCCGGAGATAGATCACGCCGCCGCCGGGGATGACGCCTTCTTCGACCGCGGCCTTGGTTGCGGCCAGTGCGTCGTCGAGCAGGTCCTTGCGTTCCTTCATTTCGGCTTCGGTTGCAGCGCCTGCCTTGAGTACGGCTACGCCGCCGGTGAGCTTGGCCAGGCGTTCCTGGAGCTTTTCCTGGTCGTAGCTGCTGGTGGTCTTTTCGATCATGTTGCGGATCTGGTCGCAGCGGGCGGTGATGTCTTTCTTCTTGCCGGCGCCTTCGATGATCGTGGTGGTTTCCTTGCCGATGACGAGCTTTTTGGCCTTACCGAGCTGAGAGAGTTCAACGGATTCGAGCTTGATGCCGAGTTCTTCGCTGAGAACCTGTCCGCCGGTGAGGATCGCCATGTCCTGGAGCATAGCCTTGCGGCGGTCGCCAAAGCCGGGAGCCTTTACGGCACAGACTTTGAGTACGCCCTGGAGGCGGTTGATGACCAGTGCGGCGAGGGCTTCGCCTTCGATGTCTTCGGCGACGATCAGCAGGGAGGAGCCGGTCTGGGCGATCTTTTCGAGCAGGGGAACGATCTCGCGAACGTTGGAGATTTTCTGCTCGTTGAAGAGGATGTATGCATCTTCGAGTACGCATTCGAGCGATTCGGCGTTGGTCATGAAGTAGGGCGAGAGGTAGCCTTTGTCAAACTGCATGCCTTCGACGACGTGCAGTTCGGTTTCCATGCCCTTGCCTTCTTCGACCTCGATGACGCCTTCCTTACCGACCGCTTCCATGGCCTCGGCGATTTTCGCGCCGACGTCGGGATTGTTATTGGCCGAGATGGTCGCGACTTTTTCGACGTCCTTGCCCTTGACGTCCTTGCGAACGGATGCAACGTAATCCACCACGGCGTCAGCGGCCTTGAGGATTCCGCGCTGAAGAGCGACGGGGTTGACGCCTGCTGCGACGTGCTTTAGACCTTCGGAGTAGATTGCTTCGGCCAGAACCGTCGCGGTGGTGGTGCCGTCGCCGACGACATCGCTTGTCTTGCTGGCGACTTCGTTGACCATTTTCGCTCCCATGTTCTGGAACGGTTCGGGCAGTTCGATTTCTTTACTGACGGAAACGCCGTCCTTGGTGACCTTGGGGCTGCCGAAGCTTTTGTGCAGCAGCACGTTTCGCCCGGTCGGGCCCATGGTGACCTTTACCGCCGAGGCGAGGGTCGAGAGGCCCTTTTTGAGATTGGCCCGGGCGGTTTCCTGATACATAAGTTGTTTTGCCATTATTATATGCCTCCAAATGTGCGCCGGGGCGCTTATTTTTCAACGATTCCGAGAAGTTCCGATTCACGCATGATCTTGTATTCTTTTCCGTCGATGCTGATCTCACTTCCGCTGTACTTGCCGAACAGGACGGTGTCGCCCTTTTTGACGGCGAGCTTTGCGCGGCTGCCGTCGTCATTGAGCTTGCCGGGGCCTACGGCTTCGATCTTGCCCATGAGGGGCTTTTCTTTCGCGGTTTCGGGCAGGACGATGCCGCCTGCTGTTTTTTCTTCCGCCTGCTGGGGCTTGACGACCACTCTGTCTTCCAAAGGTTTAAGTTTCATATTTTCTGACTCCTGTATTTTCTGTCTAATTTTATTATATTTCCGTTTGGTTTTGCCTTGGATGAATGGCTTACATCATGCCCATGCCCGGCATTCCGCCGCCCATGCCGCCCATACCACCCATGCCGCCCATACCGCCCGGAGGCATACCGGCCGGAGCGTCGTCCTTGTCTTTGGGCTGCTCGGTGACCACACAGTCGGTTGTCAGCAGCAGGCCCGCGACGGACGCGGCGTTTTGCAGTGCGATGCGTGTGACCTTGACCGGGTCGATGACACCGGCGTCGAAGAGGTCTTCGTAGGTGTCCTTGTCGGCGTTATAGCCGAAGCCGTCCTTGCCTTCGAGAACCTTGTTGATGACGAGTGTGCCGACCTGTCCGGCGTTGTCCGCGATGTGGAAGCAGGGCATCCGCAGTGCATGTGCGATAATCTCGGCACCGGTTTTTTCGTCGCCGGAGAGTTTGAGCTTGTTGACCGCATCGAGGCAGCGGATCAGTGCGACGCCGCCGCCGGGTACGATGCCTTCTTCGATGGCAGCGCGGGTCGCGTGCAATGCGTCTTCGATGCGTGCTTTCTTTTCTTTCATTTCCGCTTCGCTGGCGGCCCCGACGTTGATCTGTGCTACGCCGCCGGAGAGCTTGGCGAGGCGTTCCTGGAGTTTTTCGCGGTCGTAGTCGCTGGTGGTCGCGTCGATTTCCTGGCGAATCTGGTTGATCCGGCCCTGGATATCGGCGTTGGAGCCTGCGCCTTCGACGATGATGGTGTTGTCGTTGTCGATGGTGACCTTTTTGGCCTGGCCGAGCTGGCTGACGGTGACCGAGTCGAGCTCGATGCCGAGGTCCTTGAAGATCGGGGTTGCGCCGGTCAGTACGGCGATGTCCTGGAGCATGGCCTTTCGGCGGTCGCCGTAGCCGGGGGCCTTGACGGCACATACGTCGATGATGCCGCGGAGCTTGTTGACTACAAGCGTTGCCAGGGCTTCGCCCTCGACATCTTCTGCGATGATCAGCAGCGGGCGTTTGGCCTTTGCGATCGCTTCGAGAAGGGGGACGAGTTTCTGGACGTTGCTGATCTTTTCCTCGAAAACGAGGATAAAGGGTTTGTTCATTTCGGTGACCATGCGGTCCTGGTCGGTGACAAAGTGGGGGCTGAGGAAGCCGCGGTCGAACTGCATACCTTCTACGTAATCGACTTCGGTCTCAAGGCTCTTGCCCTCTTCGACGGTGATGACGCCGTCTTTTCCGACGCGGATGAATGCCTCGGCCATTTTCTTGCCGATTTCGGTATCGTTATTGGCTGAAATGGAGGCCACGTTGACGATATCGTCCTTTTTGTCGATATTGACGGGTTTTGCCAGCTTCACGAGCTGATCGGCCGCAGCGGTAACGGCTTTCTGGATACCGCGGTTGAGTGCCATGGCGTCTGCGCCCGCGGCGAGGTTCTTGAAGGCCTCTTTGAAGATCGCTTCGGTCAGTACCGTTGCGGTGGTTGTGCCGTCGCCGGCGATTTTTGATGTTTTGCTGGCCGCCTCTTTGACCAGTTTTGCGCCCATATTCTCGGCCTTGTCGAGAAGTTCGATCTCTTCGGCTACGGTCACGCCGTCCTTGGTGACCTTGGGTCCGCCCCAGCCTTTGTCGATAATCGCGTTTCGGCCCCTGGGTCCGAGCGTC
Source organism: uncultured Pirellulales bacterium (assembly GCA_964454745.1). Taxonomy (GTDB): domain Bacteria; phylum Planctomycetota; class Phycisphaerae; order Sedimentisphaerales; family Anaerohalosphaeraceae; genus CAYVUI01. The sequence continues at coordinate 13,377 of CAYVUI010000023.1, forward strand.
GATTTGACCGCGGCGGCAAGCTTTTCCACGCCTGCCAGCAGGGCCTTACGGGCATCCGACTCGTAAGCTAAATCTTTCACTGCCATAAGCTGATTCTCCTGTCATTATTAAAATAACGGTTACACTTTTCAACTTTACATTGAATACCAGTGTTAGCAAACCCGGTACCACAATGGGAGCAGCGGGGTTGCCGGGGCAAAGCGAATTTCTGTAACGCTTTATTTTAAAATGATTTATCGCTTTTTTCGTTTGGATTGATTTTTGGAGTGTTTTCCAGTTTTTTCGGTGTCACTGCCCTTTTGACACGCTGGCGGGGCGGTTGCGGGGGCCATCTTGACAGGTCAGGGGCGATTGGTTTTCTCGACGGCGTCGGGTTTCTGGATGTAAATGGGGGTCAGAGTCGCGGGGTCGGAAAATTCGCCATTTTGCGCCATTTCAAGGCCAATTTTGAGGACATTTTCGGCTCGGCAGGGCCAGTATTCAGGGTTCAGAATGTGAACATTCCCTTTTTTAAATGTATCCTTATAATATAGGAGGCCCTCCCCGAGCAGGTGGATCGGTCCCGAATCGGGCGAGGCGAACCGAGTGAGGAAATCTTCGGCAGAGACCAGGAGGTTGGTTTCAATGGGGGTCCAGTTTTCCTGCTGTTTTTTATAGACTCCGGCGAAAAATTGTTTCCGTTTCGCATCCAGTATGACTCCAATACGAGAAATTTTTTCGCCGATTTCCTGCTGGGCGCGGTCGGCGTTTTGTGCAGCGGCATCGAGGGAATTTACGGCGATAATTCGTGTCTGATTGCTCAGGGCCATCATTTTTGCAAGGCTGACGGCGATTCGAAGACCTGTAAAGGAGCCCGGGCCGGCAGAAATGCAGACCTGGCGAATCGATTTTTCGTCGGCTTTTGCCCTTTGCATGACGTCTTTGATCGCAGGGAATAATTCGGCGGTGTGCCGCATCGGGCCGGAAAATGTGTACGTAAACACCTCATTTTCAGCATTGGAAAGGGCGACGCTTCCGAGCCTGCCGGAGGTATCGACTGCGAGAGTAGTGTTGTTTGTCTTCATTTTTGTATTTTTTACGGAATGATAAATTCAAAAATTTTTCTGTAACGTCATTATTGGTTTATGGACTCTGTTTTTCGTGTATTTTTGGGCTTATTCTTCCATTACCATAGGTAGAGAATGTCCGGTTTGCAAGAAAATGGTTGTTCGGGACGAAAAAATTTTTCCCCTTGCAATGCATTCTGCTTGCCTATAAACTGCCGCGTTATTAGAATTACAGGTCTTATCAGTAGTTATAGTGTAGATAGAGTTGAATCAGGTTTTTTCTGATATCCTTTAACACGTGTCGTGGATGTCAGTTGCTATTATTGATATCAGGTATTTTATCGGAGAGATATGTTGGTTACGAAACGCATTTCAGGCCCTTCCGTTCAAAGACTGCTGTTCTTGTCGTTATTGCTTGTCGTAGTGATTTTGACTGTGAGTGCGCCATTGCTGGCCCGCCCGGCTTCTAAAGAGGAGTCGATGCAGCAGAAGGCACAGATGACGCTCAAGGTTGCCCGCGAGCAGATGGACCGCGAGCTGTATGATGAAGCCGGTGAGACGCTCGGTACTCTCAAGAACGAGATGTATGGGTATCTCAGCGGCGATGAGCAAAAGCAGGTTGACCAGATGCTTGCGAAAGTCAGCCGGATCGATGTGGACAAGGCGGATATTTCGCGGATCATGGCCCAGAGCGATGAAATGGCGGCGCAGGGTGACTTTGCGTCTGCGATTTCGCTTTTGGAGTCGATCCAGGACAGCGAGGCGCTGAGCGACCGTCAGCAGGGACAGGTGGACGCGGCGATTGCGGAATTTTCCCGCCGGCTCGAAGAGCAGGGCGAAGCGGTTGTGATTGAAGTGGTCGAATCGGACGCGCCGCAGGAGGCTGTTGAGATCGAGGATGAGGATGTGGAAGTGATCCTGATCGAGCAGGCCAAGCCGCAGGAAATGCCGATGGCTTCAGAGGCTTCCAATGATTCACAGGAGGCGGCAGATAACACGCAGGCGAGACGGGAAGGCGATTATATTCGCACGATCGAGATGCGTCGGAATCGGCAGATTAACTACACCAAGGCGGTTGTCAATGACGCACTGAACAAGGCCCGCGGATTCATGAACGAAAATGAATTCGATGCGGCCAAGCAGGCACTGGCCCGTGCGTTTTCGGTTGTGAATAAGAATAAACTCCTGCTCGGTGATGAGCTGTATACGCAGTATCACTCGCAGCTTACGAGCCTTTCGGAAGAGATCCTGGCGGCCCAGAAGAAATATATCGATGAGCTGGAAAAGGAGCGTCGCCGCCAGACCCAGCAGATCCAGGAAGAGATTCGTCAGACGATGACCGCTCAGCGGCAGCAGGCCGTGAAGGAATTCATGGCGCGGGCCAAGGCGTTTGTACGGCAGCAGCGATATGAAGAATCACTCGGGCAGCTTGAGCAGCTTTTGGTGCTCGATCCGCTGAATAATGACGCTTTGCTGTTAAAGCAGACGCTGGAAGATACGGTTCGCTGGCGCAAGCAGGTTGAGATCCAGAAGGAGACCGACCGCGAAGAGATGAAGGTGCTGCTGGACGCGGACCGCCGATCGATCCCGTTTGCCAATGAGGTGACCTTTGCCAAGAACTGGAAGGAACTGGTTGCGCGTCGTGACTCGGACTTTTTCGGCGGTGTTTTGAACCCTGCCGATGAACTGGTGATGGAGCAGTTGGATAAGCAGGTCGACCTTTCGATGCTGACGGAAGATACGACGCTGGAAGAGGCGATTGACTTGATTCGCAACTCGATTGATCCAGCGCTTCCGATTATCGTCAACTGGAAGGATTTGAGCCAGAACGGGTTTATCGAGAAGGATGAACCGATTGGTATGTCGGGCGAAGGACTTTCGAATGTTCGGCTGGGCACGGCGCTGGAGCGGCTTTTGCAGTCGGTCGGCGGGGGCCTGGTGGAGCTTTCCTACGTGGTTCAGGATGGTATTGTGACGGTTGCGACGTCGGAATTTCTGCCGGAACGATATATTCAGAAGGTGTACAATGTAACCGAGGTGATTCATTCCCCGGTTGACTTCGAGATGGAACGTCAGGATATCAACGCCGGTGTCCAGGGCGGTACAGGCGGCGGCGGAGGCGGCGGTGGCCGTTCTTCAGGCAGCCAGAGCGGAAGCTCGAGTTCGAGCTCCAGCCGTTCGAGCGGGCGAAGCAGCGGTGGCGGACGAAGCGGTGGCGGTACACGGGGCGGTACGAACCTGCAGACGACCGAGCTGGGTACACCGACGATTACCGGTTCGGAACTGGCGGAAGACCGGGCGATCGAGCTGGCGGAAATTATTATTGAAACCATCGAGCCGGATAGCTGGTTTGACGCCGGTGGGGAAGGTTCGATCCAGATCTTCGGTTCGCGTTACCTGATCGTGTGGCAGACGCCGGAAGTGCACAAGCAGATTGATGAGTTCCTCAAGACGCTGATTAAGATGACCGGTGACCAGATTTCAATTGAGGCGAGGTTCCTGCTGGTGGATGAAAACTACCTGGAAGACATTGGGATTCAGATGGACTTTAACCCGTCATTTTCACCGTTTGGCGGTGTGAATTTTGACCAGAGCTTCTCTACGCAGGGGACTTTTAATTCCACACGGGTAGGTTCCACGAGTGTTTCTTCCTCGCTTGGCGGTACGGCTGCGGGCAACCCGGCACTTGAAGTAGATTTCGGCGGTCAGCTTCTCGATGAGCTCGCGGTTGATTTTATGGTTCGGGCCACGAAGATGCACGGCAATTCCCGTTCACTGACGGCCCCGAAGGTTACGGTGCTCAGCGGTGAATCTGCGGTGATCGGTGTGGAAAAGGAACGAAACTTTATTGCCAACGCGGAAATCTCTTCTGAAGCCCTGAACCTGGGTGACGGCGCTGCGGATAATGTGTTTGTCACGACGGTTAACCGAACGATTGGATTGCTGACAACGGGTATTGTGCTCAATGTTACGCCGACAGTGACGTATGACCGCAAGTATGTAATTTTGCGTATCTCGACGTATTTCGTTGAAGAGCTGGCCAGCGGCTTGCAGACCTTTAACAGCGGATTTATCAGCGGGCAGATTGAGCAGATCGAGTTTGAGCTGCCCGAGCTTCAGTATACGACGGTAGAGACCCGTGTGTTGGTGCCGGATCGCGGTACGGTGCTTTTAGGCGGGCAGACATTAACCGCGGAGCGTGAGATTGAATCCGGTGTGCCGGTACTGAGCAAGCTGCCGCTGGTGGGTCGCCTGTTTACCAACCGCAGTGAGATCAAGGACAAGCAGGTACTGCTGATCCTGATCCAGCCAACGCTGCTCTTGAAGGACGAGACCGAGAGAGACGCGGTTGCCGCGATGGAAGCGGGCGGATTTCAGTTTTAAGATCAATAGGATTCCCATTACCCGGGATGCTGATATGACAAAAAGAAAGGGCGTCGATGAGACGCCCTTTTTGCTGCGCTGTTGTAAGGCCGGTATGGTTTACTTTTCCATCTGCTGACGCAGGGCCTGGTAGCCGTAATGTGCGATGAGATTGTCAAGGATGACCATCGCGGTGTAGTTCTCGGCGACGGGCCAGATGCGGCCGACGATGGTAGGATCGCGGCGTGTGATCGCGGCGAGCTGTGTGTTCTCATTGGTGTACTTGTCGATGGTGTCCTGTGGGCGGTCGATGGTGGGGGTGGGCTTGACCGCGAGACGGCAGATGATGTCCTGACCGGTCGCGACGCCGCCTGTGATGCCGCCGGCGTGGTTGGATTTGAACTTCACTTCGCCGTTTTCGCTGTACATCTGGTCGTTGGATTCGTAGCCGGTCATGTCTTTTACGCCAAAACCTGCGCCGACTTCCACGCCCTTGACCGCGCCGATGCCGAGCATGCGGCCCAGTTCGGCGTCGAGCTTGTCGAATACCGGTTCGCCGAGGCCCGCGGGGGCTCCTGTGACGACGACCTCGACGGTTCCGCCGGAGGAGTCGCCGGTCTGGGTGATCTTGTTGCAGGCGTTACGCATGTCTTCAGCGACCTGGATATCCGGGCAGTTGATGACGTGGTGGACGCCGTATTCGTCCTGGATCTTCTTGGGGTTAATCTTGGGGGCCTTTTCGCGGATGGGGTCGATTTCCTGCTCGATCTGTGCAAGGACGGCGGTTTTTTCGAGGAAACGCATCTCGGTTTTGTAGCGGCCTTTTACGAAGACTTCCTGGTAGAAGGGATCATAGTCCCATCGCATCTTTTTGTAGCGTTCGGTGTACTCGAAGATGGTTTTGGAGTCCATCTCGGGGCATTTTACGCCGGCGGCTTCTTTAATAAAGGAAAAGACCTCGATGCCGCATTTTTTGAGGATTTTTTTAGCAACGTAGCCTGCGGCGACAATTGTGGATGTGTAGCGTCCACTGAAGATGCCGGCGCCGATGGCGTCGTCTGCGGGGCCGTACTTCATGAAGGTGGCGTAGCTTGCGTGGCCGGGCCGGGGGGTGCGGTTGGTGTCCTGATACTGCTCGATGTGGATAAAGTGGCGGTCGAGGTTGGGGATCAGGATGGTAAGCGGGGTACCGTTGGTGTGATAGGCGTTGCCGGCGCCCTTGATGGTATCGGCACTGTTGATGCCGGTGTAGATTACGGGCAGGTCGGGCTCTTTGCGCGGGCTCGAGAGCTCGTCGGCTCCGGGCTTGCGCAGGAGCAGGTCGCCGTAGATTTCCTGCTCGCTGATGAATAGATTTGACGGAACGCCCTGGATGACGGTGCTAAGCCCGTCCTGGTAGGAGCCTCCCGATACGGTAACCTGGAAACATCTTCCAACGTGACAGCCGATCATTTTTTTCTCCCTGTTTCTTAAGTAAAGGTTTCGGGTGTAACTGCTCATATTATAGTGATTTATGTGTTGGTCGTGTCCATTTTGGCGCCGAGGGCGGTCATTTTTTCGATAAAATCGGGGAATGTGACCTTCATGGCCTCGGCGGTGTCGATGGTGATGGGATCGTTCAGGGCCAGGCCAGCGACGGCGAGGGCCATGACGATGCGGTGGTCGTGCCAGCCGCAAACGGACGCGGCCTTGATGTCCGGGCAGTGGTGGATGATCAGGCCGTCGGGCAGTTCCTGGGTTTGTACGCCGAGTTTGGCCAGTTCTTTTGCCATGCAGGCGATACGGTCGGTCTCCTTTTTGCGTGCCTGTGCAACGTTTACCAGCTCGGTGGTGCCCTGTGCGAAGGCGCCGATAACGGCCATCATGGGCAGTGCGTCCGGGGTGCGGTTCATGTCGATTTTTGTACCGGTAAGGGGAGCGGCGGAAATGTGGACTTTGTCGGCCTGGATATTGATCTCGGCTCCCATGTCGGTGAGGTATTGTGCGACGGCTTTGTCCGGCTGGCTGTCGGTGAAATCAAGGCCTGTGAGCTGGACATCCTTGCCGGCGATTGCCGCGGCGCAGAGGAAGAAGGTCGCACTGGAGAAATCGGAGGGGATGGGGCCTTCGAACGGCTGGTATGCCTGGCGGCCGGGGATGGTGAAACGCTTCATGTCGCCGTGGTTGGTGTATTGGATGCCCAGGCGGTCGAGCCAGTCGAGGGTGATCTGGACGTAATCGGGCTCGTTTAGCAGGGTGACTTCGATTTCGGTATCGCCCTTTGCAAGCGGGCATGCCATCAGGAGGCTGGACAGGTACTGGCTGGTGACGCATTCGAGGGTGGTTTTTCCGCCTTTTAGGGTCCCGGATATCCGGATTGGTGCACAGCCGTTGTTTTTGAGCGAGATTCCGTCAGCGCCGAGGTCTTTGAGGGCGTTTAGCAATGGGTCGATGGGGCGCGAGCATATCTGGTCATCTCCGGTGAAATCGACGCAGCCGCGCTGGAGCAAAGCGGCCGAGCCCGCGGCAAGGCGCAGGGTAGTTCCGGAGTTGCCCACGTCGATGGGGACGTTGGGGGTTTCGATGCTGCCGGCGGTTCCGGTGACGGTCCAGAGTTTTGGATCGGAGGTATCTATTTTTGCTCCGAGGGCCCGATAACTTTCGACGGCGCTTAGGGTGTCGCTGGAAATGAGGGGATTTTCGATGCGGGATGTCCCCTCGGCGAGGGCGGCGGCGCAGACCGCGCGGATGGTGTGTGACTTGGATCCGGGTATCGCGACGGATCCGGATAAACTGGATTTTTGTACTTTTAACTGCATGGGGCCGCCTTTGTTTCTGTGTATAGAAACGATATATGTAGCAGATTTGTTGTGAAATGCAAGGGTTTTTCCGAGCAAGTGAATAAAGGATGTCTATATTGCCTATTTTAAAATTTGGATATAAGTACTGAAAAGGGGGATTATTAATATTTTTGCCGTAAAAAAATTTGTAACGAAACAAACCAGGTTGGACTAAGGTAGTAACGCTGAAAGAATCGGGATGCAAACCAGATCTGATTTCGGAGTATCCGGGCCGGTATTGTCCAGTGGCAGTTGGATGGTGATTTTGCATGCAGGTCCCATAAGTTACGGTATTTGATAGATTTAACTTGACGTGTTTTTGCTCGATTGCTAAGATATAGCTTTAAACTATTGTTGTATTTTATCCGATAAGATACCGGATAAAAAATAAGAGCAGGGGCACCCACAGAGTGCCCTTATCTTTTTATGTGTTCTAATCAGGGATTGAATAAGGAATAAACAATGAACGTTTACGCTCGCTATTCGGAGGATGTCATGAGGAAGGTTCTATTTACGATTTTCGCTATCTTTCTTATTTTCTCAACTGCTAACGCAAAAATTCTGACGGTTCCGGACCGGTATTCGACGATTGCTGCTGCAATTGAGGCGGCGGCGGACGGTGATACGATCCTGGTACGGCCGGGTGTGTATACACTGCCGGCTTCTGATCAGCCTGGTGATGCGGATTACCCGTATCAATTCGAGGGTTTGAAGTTTGCGGGTAAGTCAAACATTAAACTGACCAGTATGTTTAACCCGGACAGTCCGAACTGGGATGTCGTTACACAGACGGTGATTGACTGCGGCGGCGGCGAGACCTACGAAGCTTACCTGGGAGGGATTGCAGGGGCTGTGACTGATGCAACCGGCGTAGTTGACGAGGCTTACGTGGATGCTACGGCGGGAACATGGCGTGTTTTTGAATCGAGGCGAGCGTTCTATTTTGACGGCACAGAAACCAATATCGAGATCATCGGCTTTACGATCCGCAACGGTGTGACCGCAGGTGCGGTGGGTCAGTATGGTAATGCACAGATTGTTGATTTTGAACAGATCGTGGAAGAGGGCGAAGAGATCCCGGCGCCTACAGAATTTTTGTGGCGTGTGAGCAGCGGCCTGGATGCCGAAGGTGACGGCTACGGCGGTGCGGTTCTTTGTGAAAACGATGCGTCACCGAAGTTCCGATATTGTCATTTTGCGAATAATACGGTGATGGGCGGTCGCGGCGGTAATGGTGCGGACGGCCAGGGATTCGGCGCCGGCGAACTGAACGCGGAATGGGGCGGTCACGGCGGTCATGGAAGCGGTTTCGGCTATGGCGGTGCGGTAGCGGCACGAAATACATCCACTCCTGAGTTTGACAACTGTATTTTTGAAGGCAACGTCGCCAAAGGCGGCGAAGGCGGTAACGGCGGTAACGGCGGTGACCAAACCGGTGACGGCCAGGTCGGCGGCGGTGGTAACGGCGGTTACGGTGGTGCGAAAACCATGGATGGAATGACATACGGAGAAGGGGGTGTCGATCCCCAGGGAGCACCGCAGCTTCCTGTAGATACTTTTGCCGGTGACGGCGAGGGTTTTGGCGGGGCGATCTGGGTTGAATACGGATCGGCTCCGACGATTACAAATTGTACTTTTCTTGACAATGAAGCCACTAACGGCCGCGGCGGCGATGCGGGTTCCCGCGGACTCGGTGACGACCGGGGTGATGACGCCCTGGCCAGCCGCGTCGGAGATGTCGGCTCAAATGACAGTTCGAATGATATGCTGGGCGCGGCGATCTTCTATTCCGGAGATTCGGATGCCGGTGCCAAGCAGGCGGTTTCGATTTCCAACAGCCAGTTTGAGCTGAACCGTACCTATGAAGAACAAATTTTTGCCGGGTACGGTTTGGGCGGCGATACAGCGTTTATTCTTGAGCCGGAGGAAAATGATTACAGCAATGCGACGGTCTATATCGAAGATATGATTGGCATGACGATGGATAACTGCCGCTTCTTCGAGAATGTATGCGGCGCGGTTGAGGTAATCAATTCAGATCTTACTCTCAATACATGTGATTTTATTGCGAACGAGGCCGGTCGCGGTGCGGCGATTGAATTCCGCTCATCTGAAGTATTATCGATTAATGACAGTTCTTTCAGCGGCAACATTGCCAGTGGAGACGGCGGGGCGATCTGGGCTTTCAGTGCCGTATATATTTCGGACAGTTCATTCTCTGATAATATCAGTGAAGGCGGTCTTGGCGGTGGTATCTATTCGAGAGCTGGCTGGCCTTTGGATATTGATATGACAACTTTTGTGGGCAATAAGGCCGTTTGGGGCGGTGCGATTTTCGTCGACCAGGCCACCAGTGATGTTCATATTGACAAGTGTTACTTCCAGGACAATACGGCGGAATCTGCAGGTGCGATCTATCTGCTTGACAGTACCGATAATACAGTTGATCAGTGTACGTTTTTACAGAACCATGCCATCGGCGGCGATTTTGACAATGTCGGCGGCGGGGCGATTGTATGTTCCGCGGCAGCTTTGGACCTGAAAAACTCGATCTTCCGTGCCAATGATGCCACAAATGAGCAGGGGTACGGTGGTGCGATCAACCTGTTTGGCGGGGATAATGATCCGTCTTTCCATACGATCTTTAACTGCCTGTTTGAATCGAACAAGGCGGACCAGGATGGCGGTGCGATTATCAGCCAGTTCTGGACGGAGCCTGATATTGCAAATTGTACGTTTGCTTACAATACCTCGGGCGACCTGGGGGGTGCGGTTTACCAGGGCTGGGGTCTTTCAGGTCATCCGGCGGTTGTCAGGGATTCGATCTTTTACAAGAACTCGAAGTATGCTCTTTATGAAGAGAACTTCGGTGGTCAGATTGTTTCCTCTTTCAACCTGTTTTATCAGAATACCCCGGCGGACTTTTACAAGAGTGATACGGGTGATTTTGCCGGCGATGCCGGCCAGGCCGGTTTTGATAATGAAATCGGTGATCCCCGATTTGAAAACGGACCTTTGGGTGCCTATTATCTCCAGCAGGCCTACAGCCCGGCTGTGGACAACGGTTCCCAGGCGGCGTCGAATGTCTTTACTTCCAGCTTTACGACCAGCAAGGATAACATCGCGGATACCGGGCAGGTAGACCAGGGATACCATCACCTCAATTCAGATGACCCGCTGGTTCTGCCTTCTTATACGCTCAATGTCCAGGTTGATCCGCTTACTCCATATGGTAAATTCAAGATCAGCGGCAGTGTATACGGTCCGAGCAATCCGTTCCCGGCGACGCAGTATCCGCTGGGTACGTATGTTCCAATTACGGCGATTCCGGATGCGGGCTTCCGCGTGGGGCGCTGGTCGGGCGGTACTTCGAACGATTCTTCCACGAAAAATGATAACGGTGTCCTGGTTTCCTCGGATAAGACGATCACGATCTCATTCGAACAGCCGGACTTTATCTATGTCGGCGGTGATTCGCAGATCAAGGATATCCAGGAAGGTATCAATAACGCGAAAGACGGCGATGTTGTGGTCATCCAGTCGGGTATCTGGCATACCGAGCGAGCGATTATCCTGGATAAGTCGATTCGCCTGACGTCCGATTCCCCGGAAAACCCGGAGCGTACGGTCATCAACGGCAACGAGGTTGGCAACAGTGCCCAATGGAAGGCCCTGGTGATTACAGGGGCCGCCGATGAGGATACCATTGTTGAGGGATTGACCTTCAGTGAGTGGAGAGGTTCGGGTGCGAACGGCAGAGATGGCGAAAACGCAGGTGATAATGGCGTAAATGGAGCCAGTGTCTCAGGTATCGTGATTACAATTGACGGGATGGTCAGCCCGACCCTGCGCAACTGTGTGATCGAAGACTCCCTGCTTCGCGCCGGTAACGGGGGTACGGGTGCAGACGGTGACGATGAAACCAATGCCGGTCGCGGCGGATGGGGCGGTTTTATCCGCGGCGGAGGTATTTATATCGGGAGAAACGCGGCGCCCGTTTTTGAGAATATCGAGTTTAGAAACCTCGAGGCTGTCGGCGGTATGGGTGGAGACGGTGGTAATGAAGGCCACCCGTCTACTTTCGCCAACTACGGCGGAAACTGGAGTATTTCCCAGACGTTCAATGTCACCCGTGACAGCGTGGTCTGGGTGGAAGGTGACCTGTGGGCGGAGTGGGGCTATGCAGGTCCTGCGCGTTATTATACCGGATACGGCGGTGCGGTCTATTGTGATCAGTCCAGTTCGCCGACGTTCATTAATTGTACCTTTGAGGAGAATACCGCGTGGGGCGGCCGAACCGGCCTGGGCGGAGAAGACAGCAACGGTTTCCGGGCATTTCCTACGTATCGCTATGAACTGCCGAGTTTTGGCGGGGCGGTTTACTGTGCAGAAAACACCAATGTCCTGTTCCAGGGCTGTACTTTTGAAAATAACTCTTCAGTACTGCCCGGACATGGTGCCCCTCCAAGCCAACCGGATGACTTCTGGGCAACCCCGGAATACCTGGACTTTTATATTGGTCACGGCGGCGGTGTCTGCGCGGAGACTGAGTGTGTGCTGACATTTGAAGACTGTGATTTTATCGGCAACGAAGCGAGCCTTGGCGGCGCACTGTATTATAACGATACCTGCGATGTCGCGCTGAGTAATTGCCGGTTTGAAGAAAACGAGGCCTTTAACGGCGGTGCGATTCAGGGTGTGAACTCCAAATCGTTCTTTAACGCGACGACGTTTAAATCGAACCGAGCGACGCTTCAGCCGGGTACGGTCGGCGAGGAAGTGGCCAACGAAGAAGAAAACGTAATCTTCGGCCAGGGCGGCGCACTGGCACTGTTCGGCACGCCGACGGATTTCATTGACTGCGTATTTACCGAGAACCTGGCGACCGCGGAAGGCGGGGCGCTGTACTTCAAGGGTTCTTCGAGCGAGACGATCATCGAGTCGAACCTGTTTAACTGCCTGCTGGACAATAACTATGTCGGCGGTGCGGGTGGTGCAATTGCTTCAAGCTGGTTCTCGCAGGTTACGCTGGACAGTTGTACGGTAGCGGATAACGGTGCGTACTGGAATACCGGCCAGGGCGGCGGTTTGAGTGCGAACCTCAACAGCTCGATCGATACGATCGATACGATTATCTGGGGCAACCTCGCATCAAATGGTTCGCAGCTTTATGTGGGTGACGGGTTGGATGGACATCCGGAGCCTTCTTCGATGAAGCTGGACTTCAGCAATGTGCAGACTGAGGCGGACGATATCCTGGTTCAGCCGAACCTGACGGTTGCGGCGACGGGAACGCCTTCGATCCTGGTCGAAACGATCCTCGGTGAAGGAATTTCAATCATTGGCGATCCGGTTTACACGGGTAACGCGATGGCCTCGGGTACTTTCAAGGGCGGAATCTCCGCAGGTATCGGCATCGAAGAAGGTATCATTATGACGACCGGTACAGCGACTGATGCCCTCGGACCGAATAGCTCAGATGGCACGAGTACGTTTAACAATGAACCCGGCGATGAAGACCTTGACGCGTTACTGCCCGGCGGAGTGACTTCTCAGGACGCCACAGTGCTTACTTTCACATTCCGCAGTGACGGCGGGGACTTGTTCTTTAACTTCGTCTTTGCTTCAGAAGAGTATAACGAATTTACGAACAGCTCGTTTAACGATGTGTTCGCCTTCCTGCTGGACGGTGAGAATATCGCACTGATCCCGGGAACGAATGTTCCGGTTACGATCAATAATGTAAACGGCGGCAACCCGATTGGGATCAACGCCAGCAACGAGGAACTGTTTAACAACAATGACCTCACAGACGGCGGGCCGTTCCATTACATTGAATATGACGGCTTTACGCAGGTCTTTACCGCGCAGAAGTTCGGCCTGGGTGCGGGAACGCATACGATCAAACTGGCGATTGCAGATGCCAGTGACCAAGCACTGGATTCGGCGGTATTTATCCAGGCCAAATCGTTTTCTGATACACCTACGATCCCGTTTGGTGATCCGGTCATTGTGGAAACGAACAGCTCGATCGAAGGTTTTGCCCAGGATGAGCAGACGATGGACTGGCAGCCGGAACCGGGCAGCGGCAATATCAGTGCGAGCCCGGAATTTATACAGGGCAACCTTGGGGCTTATTACCTCAGCCAGGAAGATGTTGATCCCAACCAGCCGCAGAGTAATGCTGTGGATAAGGGTTCGATGCTGTCGGGCTTTGGCGGGGATTATACGACCCGTACGGATAACCTGGCGGACGTCAGTGTAGTGGATATGGGCTTCCATTATCCGACACGAGGATTTGAAACCTTCGATATCTGTCAGCGTTGTGATTTGCTGGGTATTTTTGATCCCAATTATTATGCTCCGGACGCGTTGGTTAAATTTGAATATGACGGTATCGTGAATATGAATGACCTGTCGCTGTTTGCGTACTACTGGCTGGATGCGGATAATGTTTGCGGTCCGGCGAATGGATGGTGTGCAGGGGCGGATGTCATTTATGATATCAACAAGCGGGTGGATATGCTTGATATTTTGACACTCGCGGGCTGCTGGCTGGTACAGGATACGGAAGTTCCGGTCCCGAATCCGTCCGAGTGGGCGCCCGGCGGCGGGATTCCGACTTCCGATACCGAGACATCCATTGTGATGACCGCGGCTACGTCGCGGGATAACTGGGATGACCAGGTTGAGTATTACTTTGACTGTGTAGTTGGCGACTGTATCGACAGCGGCTGGCAGGTGGATTCACACTACGAAAATACCGGTCTGCTGGCGAATGAGCTGTATTCCTACCGTGTCCGTGTACGGGACAATGCCGGAAATATGACGGACTGGTCGGATGAGATATTCGTGACGACCGGTGCGGATGCAACGCCTCCGGAACCGCTCAAGGCTGAATTCTCGATTTTGCCGAATTCGACAAGCCTCACTTCGGTTGCGATGGAAGCGCTTGAAGCGATAGACCCATCGGGTGTCGAGTATAACTTCCTGTGTGTATCCGGCAATTGTAATGACAGCGGATGGCAGGACAGCACGACCTATGAAGACACGGGCCTGATGGAAGGCGATTCACTGCAGTATGCGGTGATTTATCGTGATAAGTCTCCGTTCCAGAACCAGGGCGAACTTTCAGATTATGCCTCTGTGATCGTGGGAGCGGATATCGACGAAACGCCGCCGGCACCGGATCCGATGACGTTTGCAATTGCTCCGGCGTCTTCGGGTTGTGAAGAGATTACGATGACGGCGACCGTGGCGACTGATGCCAGCGAGCCGGTGGAATACTTCTTTGAGAATACGACGGACCTGACGGACAGCGGGTGGATCGAATCGCCCACATGGACCCAGGGCGGATTGACCATTGGTGTCGAGTATTCTTATCGTGTCATGGCACGCGACAGCAAGGGCAATATGACGGCGTTCTCTGAAGAGGCGTCTGCGATTGTGGGCGACGGCATTGACTGCCTGCCTCCGTATCCGAGCGGTGGTGTACAGGGTCAGCCGGCGACATTCGCTCTTGGCGGACAGCCGGATCAGTACCAGATATCGGGTCAGTGGTATCATTCGATGGTGGCACTGGAAGCGGAAGATGAGTCCGCCGTGGAATACATCTTCGAGTGCCGAGGCAGCAATTGTGTCCAGGCACGTGTCCAGCAGGAAAGCCCGATTTATGTAGTACCGGTTGCTTCGCAGAACTTCAACAACGAGTACCGCGTGATCTATATTGATGTGTTCGGCAACGAGAGTGCTCCTTCTGCGTGGTATGAAGTGATCCCGTAATCGAGCGGGGCCGGCAGCGGCCGGACTAATTGAGAATCCAAAAGGACCGATGAAACTTGTCGGTCCTTTTTTTATGCGCGTGGAGTGTGTGATTTGTCTGTGCTGATACGGAGTTTGCGTGCCGGCGCTTTGGTGTGTCAGCGGTTTGAGACTACAGTTCCGCGGGGGATTGCCAAAGCTCAGGGTGGACACGCAGGATTGCGTTGAGCATGGCCTGGACGTCGGCCAGGTCCACGGTGCCGTCAAGATTGATGTCCCCGGCGAGCAGGTCGCGGGTATCGGTGACGCTGTAGTTTTCCATCTGGAAGGCGAAGTCCATAATGGTGACATCGCCGTCGCGGTTGAGATCAAACCAGCGGATATCTTGTTTGTCCGGTTCGGGGTGAACCTGCCAGGAGAGGCAGTAGTTTTCGCTGTTGCGTTCGAGCTGGTTGAAAAGCTGCTGGGGATTGAAGCGGACGATGAGCCGATATTGTGTGCAATCGGCGGGCAGGGGGGTAAAGAGGTGTTCAAGGTTGTCCCAGGGGCTGTCGCATTCGTCGATGATGACCGCACCTTCGGGGTACAGGGCCCACAGCTCAAGGCGGAGGTCGGTAAACTGGCTGTTGATCTCTGCGAAGGGATACTGGTTTTCAAAATGGCGGTTCCAGGTCAATGTCGCTGCGAGCCGCTTGCCGGCAGGCTGTTCGATCGAGAAATCATAGGTGTCATAAGCTTCGGGCTCGGCCAAGAGGGTTTTGTAACTCCAGCCGGCGGGATCGGGCGATTGTATTGTTTGGCTGTCTGCCGGGGCCGGTGAGAGGAGGATTTCCATCGCCTTTTGTGCGTTGACCATCCCGGCACCCTGGAGGCGGTCTCCGGGGTAATAGGTGTCGTCTTCGGGGCTGACCTTGCCCTTGTGCCAGTAGGGCAGCTTGTCTGCGGAAGTCATCAGGATGGATTTGAGCATAGGTCCGGGCCCGGCCTCGATGAGCCGGCGGTAAAGGGCTGCGTCCTGTTTGGCCTTGTCCAGCAGCAGACCGACGGTGCCCGAGACCACCGGGGCGGCATAACTGGTTCCCGCCTCGGTCAGTGTGTAGCTCTGCTGGGATTCGGTATCCGGGACCATGCAGATTCCGGGAGCGACGAGGTCGGGTTTGCTGGTGCCCTCAATGGTGGGGCCGGAGCTGCTGGATTCGGGATATACAAGACCCAGAGAGCCGTCAGCAAGGTTTTCAATCACTCCTACCGCGATGACGTTGCCCCCGGCAGCGGGATAGAGCAGCGGATCAAAAGCGTCGGTGCCGTTTCCCGCGGCGGCGATGATGATCTTGTCCTGATGTTCCGCGAGGGCCTGAAAACCGCGGGTCCACCAGTCTTCAAAGCAGCTGCCGATACTGAGAGAGAGGATTTCGGGAGTAACAGGATTATTGTTATACAGATACTCTTCAATGAAATGATGAAATTCGTAGACATCAAACGCTGCGCCCGGGAGGGCCCCGACATAGGCAAAGCTGCCGTAATCCGGATGTTTTGCGTCCGGATCAAGGCCGGTCAGCAGTCCGCAGATTGCCGTGGCGTGGTTCGAGACTCCGCCGAGCATCTCACCGTCGTCCTCGAAAAGGATATCGCTGCCGAGAAAGCAGTTGTGGTTAATCATCGGGAGATAGTCGTATCCGGTCTGATCGTGGTCATAGCTGATGCTTCGGCATACCAGCCCGAGAAAGACCTGGCTGCCAGTGAGCATTTCGTCCTGTTGACGGAGTGAATTTAGGCCGATGCGGGTGAAAACTTCCGGTTTCGATATAACTGTATCTGTATTGTCCGCAAATGCAAATGTACATAACAGGGCCGCTGTCACTGCCATTGCTGTGACCATCGGCGGGAATGTCAACTTTGCGTGATCCTCACTGATCGAATAATCCCTCATAAAATAAGAACTTACAGAATTTATTCTACTAAAACGGAATCGGCAGTTCAATAGAAAAAATATATAGGTACGTTGTATTCTTGCATCATGGCAGGAGGGTTGTTACACTTGAGGCCAATTGAATGTAAAGGAAAGATTATGGCAGTTATTTTAGATGAAACCGGTATTGGTATCGCGATTCGCTCGCTGGCGGAGTCGATTTCGTGCGATTTGACGGAAGATACGGATTTTGCGGTGATCGGGATTCGCAGCCGGGGTGAAAACCTGGCCCACAGGCTTTGCGAGCAGCTTGGTGAAATCATCGGGCGTGAATGTCTCTGCGGGGTTCTGGATATTACGCTGTACCGTGATGACCTTGATCTGCCCCATTCGGATGGGCAGCCTTCCGTAAAAACGACGGATATTCCGTTTGATATCAGCGATAAGATCATTTTCCTCGTGGACGATGTGCTGTATACGGGGCGCAGTGTCCGTGCGGCGATGGATGCTTTGATTGATTTCGGCCGGCCAAAGGCGATTCGCCTGGCGGTCCTGGTCGAGCGGCAGGGGCGGGAGTTCCCGATCCAGGCTGATTATACGGCTAAGCACGTCGAGCTGGACGAGGGAGAGAAGGTCAAGGTTCGCTTTACGGAAACGGACGGGCACGACGAGGTCATTATCTGTTAAGGATGATTGTATGGCGGTACGTGATGCGGAGTTTGAATGGACGCATAAGCACCTGATCGGGCTGCGTGAGCTTTCCCGCCGGGAGATCGAGTTTATCCTCGAGACGGCGAAAAGTTTCGAACAGATCTCGACGCGTTCGGTGAAAAAGGCCCCGCCGCTTCGGGGCAAGGTAGTGGTGAATCTCTTTTTCGAGGATTCGACGCGGACGCGGAATAGTTTTACGCTTGCCGCCAACCGGCTCAGTGCGGATGTGATCGAGTTTACCAAGCGGGCCTCTTCGGTCAGCAAGGGCGAGACGCTGCTGGATACGGCCCGGAACCTGCAGGCGATGGGGCTGGATATTATCGTGATCCGTCACAATGCCGGGGGGGCGGCGAAGTTTTTGTCGCGCAGTATCGATGCCTGCGTGGTCAATGCCGGGGATGGATATAACGAACATCCAACCCAGGCACTTTTGGATGTATATACCATTTTGCAAAAACGTGAGCGGCTCGACGGGCTCAAGATCGGGATCGTAGGAGATATCGCGCATTCCCGCGTGGCACGGTCCAATATCTGGGCGATGACCAAGCTCGGGGCCGAAGTGACGCTTATCGGTCCGCCAACGCTGATGCCTTCGCGGGTGGATCAGCTTCCGGTAAAGGTTTCGTACAGTCTCGATGAAGTGATCGAGGAGCTGGACGTGATTAACATGCTGCGAGTCCAGTTTGAGCGTATGGGTGGGTCGCAGTTTCCGTCGGTCAAGGAATACTCGCACTTTTTCGGCCTGACGGTCGAGCGGATGAAGCGGGCCAAGCCGGACATTATCGTAATGCACCCGGGGCCGATCAACCGCGGGCTCGAGATGGAATCTGAAGTGGCGGACGGCAAGAATTCGGTGATCCTCCAGCAGGTTGCCAACGGACTGGCGGTTCGTATGGCAGTGCTGTTTTTAGTCAACCAGGCGGCAGGGGCAAAAAGGAAAAAAGCATGAAGAGTGTCAAGCAGTCTATTCTCATTCGAAACGGCCGTGTGATTGATCCCGCCAACCACATGGACAAAACTACTGACCTGCTGATCGTGGACGGCTGGATCGCGGAGGCGGGTAAGATCGAACGTACTTGTGATATCGAGATCGACGCGACGGGCAAGATTGTTTGCCCAGGGCTGATCGATCTGCATGTGCACTTCCGTGAACCCGGCGATGAGGAAGAGGAGACGATTGCCTCGGGTTCGGCGGCGGCAGTGGCGGGCGGTTTTACCTCGGTGGTCTGCATGCCCAATACCGATCCGTGCATCCAGGACCAGACGAGTGTGGAGTTTGTACACCGGATGGGCCGCCAGGCGCGGAAGACATTTATCTATACGATGGGCGCGATGACCCGGGACCGAGCGGGCAAAGAGCTTGCGGAGATGGGGCTGATGCACCAGGCCGGTGCGATTGGTTTTACCGATGACGGTTCCGGTTTGCAGGACGCGGCGATGATGCTAAAAGCGCTCAAATACGCCTCGATGCTGGATACGTTTGTCGCCCAGCACTGCCAGGATAATTTCCTGGGTTCTTCCGGTGTGATGAACGCGGGGTATAATTCGACGATTCTCGGGCTGCCGGGGATCGATCCGCTGGCCGAGGAAATGATGCTGTGGCGCGATGTCCAGCTTGTTAAAAAGACGCGCACCCGCTACCATGCCCAGCATATCTCGACGGAGGGGGCGACGAAAATTATCCGCCAGGCCAAAGAAGAAAAACTGCCTGTGACCTGCGAGGTGACACCGCACCACTTGCTGTTTACCGATGACCAGATCATGGATTACGATACGGATTACAAGGTGAATCCGCCGCTTCGGACCCAGGCGGATATTGAGGCATTGCGGGCGTTGATTGCGGATGGGCTGGTTGACGCACTGGTGACCGATCATGCCCCGCATTTACAGAGCGAAAAGGAGCTGGAGTTTTTAAACGCCCCGTTCGGGATTGCCTCCCTGGAATGTGCCCTGCCTTTGTACATCAGGGCTTTGGTGGATACCGGGGTGCTTGACCTTTCGGGACTGATCGCGCACATGACCTGTAAGCCGGCCCATGTGCTGGGGGTTGACAAGGGTACACTTACACCCGGCAAGCAGGCGGATGTGACGGTTTTTGACCTGGACAAAACCTGGACAATTGATCCGAACGTGTTTTATTCCAAGGCGGCGAACTGTCCGTACCGGGGCTGGCAGGTGAAAGGGAAAGTGGAACATACGATCGTTGCCGGCGAAGTCCGCTACGGGCAAGCGGCGAAATGACGTTTCATGTACCTGATCGACGGCCATAACCTCGTTCATGCCATTCGCAAGCTTGACGCGGATTTTGAGATCCTTACCGAGTTTGGTTTGTGCCAGCTTCTGACCAAATTTCTTCGCAGGGTCAAATCAAAGGGGCGGATTGTCTTTGACGGCAGCGGCCCGCCGGAACGGGAGAACTTCAAGCAGTTTCGGATTCTTGATGTTCGCTTCTCGGGTCCGTATACGGATGCAGATACGCTCATCGAGGAATACATCGAAAAAAATACACATCCGCGCCGGCTGCATGTAGTGTCCAGCGACAGGAGGCTGCGAAAGGCGGCGTCACGGAGAAGGGCGATATCGGTCAAATCTGATTTGTTCTGGTTTCATATGATTGATGTGATTCGCCAGTCGCCGCGAAAGCCTGCGGAACCCCGCGAAAAATATGATGGAATTCCCGAGGGTCAGACGGACTGGTGGATGCGGGTGTTCGGGCTGGGAGAGGATTCATAAAGTTCTTTCCCTGCCGGGGGTTCTCTGCTATATTCAGTCCGAAAATGCTAAAAAATGAATAGGAGAAAGCCATGCGATTGTTTCTGTTTTTGATTGTGTTTTCTGTTTCGATTTGTTTTGCCGGGGAGTATTCGTTTACCGTGGATTGTTCCGCACCGTATGGCGACCTGGATATGTTCTGGAATGCCTCGGGCCTGGTGATGGATTATTCGACCAGCGTTCAGCGGCAAAATATGCTGCTGATCGGTTCGATTCCGCACGAGGGATGTGCCTACCAGCGGCCGCATTTGCTGCTGGATTTGATCGAGGTTTCGGGGATGGATACGGATACGCCGGAGTATGATTTTTCGCAGTTTGATACATTTATCGATTTGATTATCAAGAGCGGGCAGAAGATGTTTTTTGAGGTGATGGGCAACCCGTCGAAGCATTTTACCGATTTTAATGACCCCGACCAGGTTCACCAGTGGAAGCGGCTGGTCAAGGATGTCGCGGTCCATCTCGAGCAGCGGTACGGCCGGCGGGAGGTTCGGAGCTGGTATTTTGAGACGTGGAACGAGCCGGACGGCGATTACCGCTGGGAGTGGGATTTCCAGGAATTTTACAATTATTACGATGCGTGCAGTGCGGGGCTGATGGAGGCCGATCCGGCACTGCGATTCGGCGGGCCGGGAACGGCCAAGAGCGATTCGGAATTTATCAGCGGACTGGTGGACCATTGCGTGAACGGTACGAATTTTTTCAGCGGCCAAAAGGGGACGCGTATCGATTATGTTTCCTACCATTACAAGGGCAAGCAGCCCCGTCAGGTGGATAAGGGCATCGCGGTGGTTGAGCGTTTGCGGGCGGCGCACCCGTATTTTAAGAATAAGCAGGTGATTAACACGGAGGGGGATGTCAAGTGCTGCTGGAAGCATACCGATAAACCGTACCGTGCGCATCACTGGTACGCGGCATATATTGCCCGCCAGACGGCGGAGCATTATTACCGGCTGATTCATGCTATGGGGGTTGATTTCCGGATTGCCAATGATAACGCGTTCCTGGGCGACTGGGTACACCGGACGCATTTTAAGTGGTTCGGCTCGGAAGATGAATTTGTTCTGATCAAGCAGGCGGTGCATAACCAGATGATTGCGCAGTCGCTTTTGGGCGATACGGTATTGCAGACCTGGCCGCGCGAGGCGCAGGTTGGTTTTGATGAACCGGTTGGTATTTTTCCCACGGCCCGCGGCGATAAGCAGGTCGCGGTGATGATCTATGCGTATGACAGCGATCATGAGAAGACCGGGCAGTATTCGGTGGAGCTTTCGCTGGAGAATTTGCCCTTTGAACGCGGCAAGGTTGCCCTGTACCGGATTGACCGCGAGCATGCCAATGCGCATGGTGTGTGGCAGGACCTCGGCTCGCCGGAGAAGCCGACGACCGTGCAGATTCGGGTCTTGCGCGATGAACAGGAACTGACGCTTGCCAAACCGCTGGAGAATCTTTTATCGAACAGCTACAGTACGAAGTTAACCATTCCGCTGCATACCACGGCGTTTGTGATTGTCAGCGGCGACCACGGCTGCGGACCGGAAGTGCCGAAGAATGTGTATATGGAGAAGTTTATCGGCATGATCCCGGATCATGAAGACGTGCAGATTCGATTTGACAGCGGGTCACGGTTTATCAAGACATATGAGGTTCTCGCATCGGATACGCCCGAGGGCAGCTTTCAGCGGATTAACGATTCCGATCTGCTGGCGACGACGTACATTGATTCCAAGCCGATTGGCCAACGGCGGTACTATAAGGTGCGGGCGGTGGATTACTTTGACCGCGTGGGTCCGGCGTCCGACCTGATCAGCGCGGAATAAAGTTTGAGATTATTGAGCCCGTACCATTTTTTGCTGCGCTGGAATGACTTCGATTGTTCCAACGTTTTCAACCTGCGGGCGCACTTTCTCCGCATCGCCGACGATCACAATCACGAGGTTTTCAGTATCTACGGTCTGTTCGATCAGCTCTACGCAGTCCTGTTTGTCAGTTTGGGCGATGGTATCGAGCAGGCTGCTGAGGTAATCGCGTTCGAGCCCCTGCGATTCGATCAGCCAGATATCCGAGGCCACGGCCGATGGCGTCTCCCGGGTACGAACAAAGCTGCCGGTGAGAAACTGGCGGCTGTCGCGAAGCTCTTTGTCCGTGGGGGGGGAAGCTTTCAGGTTCTCGATTTCGCTTAGCATGGCCTCGACGGTCCGGCCGGTGCTTTCGGTTTTGGTGAAAGTATTGACGATGAATTCGCCGGCGTGCTGCTGGGCGGTAAAGCCGCCGTAGACGAAGTAGGTCAGGCCCTGCTTGATGCGAATCTCGGAATTGAGCCGGCTGTTAAAGGACCATCCGAAGTAATTGCTGACGACGCGGCTGATGAAATACTCGGGCTGGTCTTTGCGTGTGATGCCGCCGTTGCCCATGAGTATCTGGCTCTGGATGCTGCCGGGGCGATCTACGATGACGACTTTTCGTCCTTTGACCTGCGGGATGTCCGGGAGAACCAGGCCGGTTTCGACGAGGTCCGTCTGCCATTTGCCCAAGTGCTGTTTGGCCAGTTGGATTGCTTTTTCCCGTGTGATATCGCCGGCGAAGATGAGCGTCGCCTGGTCGGGGCGGAGCCATTTTTTCGCCCATAGGCTAAGGTCCGCGGCAGACAGTGCCTCGATATCTTCCGGCTCGCCCTGCACCGTGCGTGCGTATGGATGGTCGCCGTACATGGTTTTGTTGAAATACTTGCGGACGAGATATCGCGGCTCCTGGGCCTGGATGGCCAGCTCGGTGATGGTTTCCTGCTTGATTTTGTCGAACTGTTCCTGCGGGAATGTTGGTCGAAGGACGGCCTCTGCGAGCAGCTCGACGGCGCGGTCGGTTTGCGCGGTGACGAAGCTTGCGTTGACTTCGCTGGTGTCCATGCCCGCGGCAGCGTTTAGCTCGATGGCGTTGCGTTCCAGTTTGTGGGCCAGCTCAGCGGCGGTATAATTTTCCGTGCCCTGCGTGAGCATTCGCATGGCCATGGCCGCGGTGGCGGGCTTGTGTTCGGTCCATGCCCCGCCCTGAAGGCCCAGGCGGACGGTGACAAAGGGGACTTCGTGATTCTCAACCACGATGACGCGAAGGCCGTTGTCCATTTGGAAGGGTTTGTATGCGAAGCTGGAGTCGAAGCCTTTGGCCTCATCCATCGGCGGGGTTTTGGGGTACTCGTCGGGGCGAGTCACGCCGGCTCTTCCGGGTTTGTACTCGGTAGTCTCGGCAGGCGGTTCGCCGGCGGAGTAGTCCTGGCTGTCAGCAGCGGCGCCTTTGGCGTTTTCCTTGATGACGACTTCGAAGCGGACCTTGCGGCCGAGGTATTTGCGAGCGGCTTTTTGCAGGTCGCCGGCTTTGACGTTTCGCACACGGTCAAAGATGGTGTTAACCCGGGAGATATCTTCCTGGACAATTGCGGCGTCGCCGAGCATGCGGGCCTTTTCGTCAATGGTCAGGTTCTCGGTGACCAGGCGTCGGAGCATCTGGTTTTTCGCCTTTTCAAATTCGGCTTCGGTGATGCCTTCCTCGCGGATTTGTTCGACTTGGGCGAGGACTTCGGAGAGGATGGATTCGTATTCTTCGCTTCCGGGCATCAGGGCGCCGCCTGCGACGAAAATGCCGTCATCTTTGATATTGTACGTTGTAGCCATGGCCTTGACCGCGAGGCGTTTTTCGTCTACGAGGGTCTGGTAGAGCCGGCTGCTCTGGCCGCCGCCGAGGATTTCGCTGAGCATGTCGAGGACGACTTCGTCTTTGTGCCCGCGCGGAACGGTCCGCCAGACGATTCCGGTAAGCCCGGCGGGTGCGTTTTCGTCATCGATCACTACGCGGCCCGGCCGGGTCGGCATCGGCTCTCGGATTGTCTGTGATTGGACGGGCTCTTCTTTGGGGATCCAGCCAAAGTATTCCTGCGCGAGGGCCAGGGCCTTGTCGTTGTCAATGGCACCCACGACGATCAGCGCGGCATTGTTAGGCACGTAGTATTTCTCCCAGAAGCTGCGGAGTTCCTCGATGCGGGAGGCCTGGAGGTGTTCAAGTTTACCGATGGGCATCCAGCGGTAGGGGTGCTGCTCGAAGAGTTCCCGGGCGACTTTTTTGTACATTGTGCCGTAAGGTTCGTTGGCGCGCATGCGAAGTTCTTCGAGGACGACGTTTCGCTCGGTTTGAAAATTCTCTGGCGAGATGTTCAAAAAACTCATCCGCTCGGCTTCGAGCCACATGGCCAGCTCGACCTGGTTTTCCGGGACGGTTTGCAGGTAGACGGTTTTGTCGAAGCTGGTGTAGCCGTTGTTGGAGCCGCCGACCTGGTTGATCAGACCGAAGTGGTCTTTTTCGCCGACTAAATCCGTGCCCTTGAACATCATGTGCTCGAACATGTGGGCGAAACCCTGCCGGGCGGGGTTTTCATCCTTGGAGCCGACGCGGTACCAGACCTGCACGGTTACGATCGGGCAGGAGAAATCCTCCATGGTGATGACTTCCAGGCCATTGTCGAGTACGGACCTCCGGTAATCGAATCTACCTGACGGCGTATCGGCCTGGACCCTGCCGCCGGTCTCATATTGCATGTCCCCGCCGGTTTTTGCGTTTTCACATCCGATAACCCCGAGAAATACGATCAATGCGACAATACCTGCGATCCAGCCGGTGTTTTTCCTGAACATCAATAACCACTCCAAATCTAAACCTTCTTTATCCTCTTCGAACTACGACTTCCCGTAAGTATACGCAAATCTTGTCGTCTGGCTCGGTAAAAATTGCGAAAATACTCCCGAATGTCGGAAATTTGGCCTTTACCACCGCCTGTGATAAAGACGATAATACTGTACATGAATCTATTTGGACGAACCAGAAAGAGTTTGCGTGAATTTATCGGACGGCCCACCGAGGAGCTGGGCCGGTGGTCGCGGTTTGCGGTCTTTCAACTGAAGGTCTGGCCCAAGTGCATCCAGCTTTTGCAGCGCAACCGTGCGGGTGAGCAGGCGGCGGCGTTATCGTACCATACCATATTCGGGATTGTGCCGCTGGCGATTGTGGTGCTGATGGTCTTCCAGGCGATTCCGGCCTCGAAGGGCATTGGTGACGAGGTTCGCCGTTTTGTCTACGAGCAGGCCAACCTGACGGATATCGAGCTGCAGATCGGCGAAGACCAGGAAATCCGTCTGACCGACAAGATGAACGAGATGACCGAGAGTTTCGTCGCTTCGCTCAATAAGGGGCTCGTTACCCTTTTTAGCGGCGTGATCGTGGTCTGGGCGGCGCTGGCGCTGCTGATTACGATTGAGAAGTCATTCAATAATATCTGGCATATCACTAAGGGTCGGAATTTTATTAATCGCATCATCAATTACTGGGCCCTGCTGACGCTCGGGCCGCTGCTGCTGGGTTTGACCATCTACGCGGCAACGCAGTTTTTCTTTCTCAATAAGATGGATTCACAGGTCATTGAATATCTCCAGCCGGTGATTGGGTATTTCATCAGCCTGGTGGCCCTGTTTTTCCTTTATTATATGATGCCTAATACCAAGGTAAGCCCCAGGGCGGCGTTGTGGGGGGCTGCGGTTGCTTCGCTGCTTTGGTCGCTGGCCAAGTTTGGATTCGGGATTTATGTGACCCGGGCGGTGCCGTATGCCAAGGTCTATGGGGTGATGGGCCTGATTCCGCTGGGCGTGTTATGGGTCTGGATCACCTGGATCATTGTACTGTTTGGCTTGCAGCTTACGTATACCACTCAGCATTTAAAGAAACTAAGCCGCGAGGAGCTCTCGGAAGTCCAGAAGGGGTCGGACTATTTCATGGTTAACGATTTCGCGATCATTCGCATCCTTGAGTTTATTCTCGAACAGTTCGAGCGGCGAAAGGCGCCGGTTTCGGCCCAGGTGGTTTGCTCAAACCTGAAGCTGCCCCGTGAATTCGGCGAACAGGTCCTCGATCACCTGGTAGACCAGAAGCTGCTGCACAAGATCTCTGAGCCGGATGACGGCTATGCACCGGCGACGGACGGTTCGCATATTACGCTTGAACAGATCGCCCAGGCCGCGGTGCAGGGTTCGTTTGTTCAGCGGGAGATTGACAAGCCCGGTAAGCTCAAGCAGATTATCGATCAGTACCACCACCAGCTCGCCCGGCATACGCTCAAAGATGTGCTGGATTTGGATGAGCAGTCACTTGGACTCCATAAGCTCGACGACGTTGAGCCGCCGTTGATTGATCCCGATCCTGATGAATCGGATCAAAACAGCGCATCGTAAAGGAACCATCCGCCAAAGCCGATCAGCACAACCGCGCAAACACCGAGCACGACTTTCTGCACTTT
This sequence comes from uncultured Pirellulales bacterium, assembly GCA_964454745.1. Taxonomy (GTDB): domain Bacteria; phylum Planctomycetota; class Phycisphaerae; order Sedimentisphaerales; family Anaerohalosphaeraceae; genus CAYVUI01. Next base: position 40,092 of record CAYVUI010000023.1, read on the forward strand.
CTCTCCGAAAAAGTTTGTTCCCGCGCTGCTGCTCCATGTCAGCGCCGTCAGCCAGACCAGGTCGCACAGCCAGTGGACGCCCGCGAAGATCAGCAGGGCCGTCGTGCCGAATTCCCTGGCCTGGATGGCAAGGTTCAGGCCCACGGTGGCCCACCACATCAGGAAATAGGGATTCATCGCCGAGAGGATGAACCCGGTGAACAGGGGGCCTCCTTTTGTGATCGTATTCTGTTCTGAAAGGGGTTTGGCCAGTTGGCGGATCATCGTGATCCCCATCCAGACCAGGAAGAGGCCGCCGACGAGACCGACAAAAACGGGCATGGCGTCCACCTGCATCCCCTTTTCAAGCAGCAGCAAAAGGATGCCGATCAGCGGGATTTCGACGATCCCGTGTCCGATTGCCATCCATACCCCTGCCCAGCGGCTGCGGGCCCCGTGCGAGATCGCGGCGGTGGTAACCGGCCCCGGCGCCATGACCCCGGACAGCGAAACACTAACGACCATGATTAAAAAACTGACCATGTCCATGATGGTAACATCTTGACAGCTTTGGGCGGTTTTGTCAATTCCTCCCCGAGGATTACTCAGGAATCTCCTGACGCGGCCGGGTATATTTCCTGCAGGGTGCGTATTGGAGGTAAAATGTAGAATTCATAGTTGCTTTTTGTATACAGTGCAGATATTGGTAGAATTGAGTTAATATTGCTTGCAACCCAAAGTGGGGGAGGTTGTTGAAGTAACCTGTCATCCACCGTCTGTCGGCCATGATCCGCAATGACCGTTCTAATAGATCGGGCAGGAAAGAAATGGAAAGACACTCTTTCAAACTCGGAGGGTTAAATCTATGAAGTATGTAATTGTTTTATTAATCACCTCATTTTTAGTGCCGCCGGCTGTAACGGACGATGTTCAGCGGCCAAGCTGGAGAGGTAAATTTTCGACGACATGGCAATACTGGAATTTTGACACACCGGATCCCGGCGCAACGGCTCCGCTGCCGCCTGACGGCCCCGGTCCGCTAATTGATGATCCCATCGGGGCTCCGTATGAACAACCCGGCTTTTTGCCCAGTACCGGGTTATTCGTAGAACCCGGGCCGAATATGGAGTGGATACCGGATGATCCTTCCGGAAGGACGGGCATCTGGCCGCTTTCGGGGTCTATCAGCGTCGTGGTGGATAACCATGATCCCGACAATTTGTGGAAGATTATGTGGGTTCAGGTCACCTGGCGTCCCCAGGGCAGCACGCCGGATTCCGTGCCGATGCTGACCAATTTTGATCCGACATTCTCTTCGGCGTATCCGCCAAGGGTGACCGGTCAGGGCGATGTGGACCTCGGGGACGGCTGGTTTGAGACGACGTTTGTCTGGCGCATCGAGGGTAATCCGCCTGATGAGTTCTTTATGATCGAAGGGCTCATTGACGTCGATCAACTGATCATCGATACCTGGTGTATTCCGGAGCCGGCATCTTTACTGTTGTTTGCAATTTCAGGAGGACTGCTTATACGAAAACGGTAACAGGGTGAAAACTCCATACATACGGTTTTGAGTGACTGTAATTTTGTTGAAGGATTGAGTGCAGCAGATGTCTCATGGGCTTTGGGGCATCTGCTTTTTTTTTATCGGTATGACTACCCTTCGTCGGAGCCCTGGACGATTGTGATCTGGTTTTTACCTTTGCGTTTGGCTTCTAGCATGGCCTGGTCGGCTTTTTCGAGGATCGCTTCCACGCTGGTTCCGTCTTGCGGGAAGGAGGCCAGTCCGCCGCTGATCGTAAGCTGTCCTTTACCACTGGGTCCCAGGAAGGAGAGGTCCGCCTTTTGGAGTTCGCCCCGAAATCGTTCTGCGATCAGTGCGGCTTCGCGCGGATGCTCACCGTGGCCGCGGCGTTCCTGCTGGACGTGTGCTTCTTCGTCGCTAAGCTCGGGGGGTAAATCCCAGAAGACGACGGCAAATTCGTCGCCGCCGATGCGTCCAATGACATCATGCGCCCTGCAGCAGCGCTGCATCATCACGCCGACCTGCTTGAGGACGTTGTCGCCCACGGAGTGGCCGTAGGTATCGTTGTAGTGCTTGAAGTTATCGATATCAAACAGCAGCAGGGTCACTTTGAGCTGGTCAGGCTGGGCGCGATCGAGAATCTGCTTGAGGAATTCGCGGACATACCTTCGGTTTTTCAAGCCGGTCAGGTCGTCTTCGGTCGCGAGCTGTTCGAGCTGGCGAATCCGCTGGTCTTTCCAGTCGGGTTCATAGGTTTTGGTCTCAGGCGCGGGAGCTTGTGTGCCGTCGGCGGCTCGGACGGACTTGCCATTGCCCGAGCCGTAGTGGAGGACCTGATCGGGATCGACCGGGCAGATGAAATAATCGTCCGCACCGGGCTTTTCGCGGGTCAGAATCTGCCGGGCCAGCGGTTCCTCATACATCTGGGCCGCCAGGAAGATTCCACTTTCGGGGGAGGCCTGTTTGAGTGCCTGGACCGCGGAAACCAGCTTGCCGCAAAAACCGCTCATCACGACAACAATCGCGTCGTAGTGCTCTGTCGCAGCGCGGGCGATGCCGTCGAGCAGGTCTGATGCATGGTCAATGGGTATGATCTCCCGGCCCGCCTGACCGCGGAGACTGTTTTGCATCTGCCCAATCACCAGAATTTTTCCCATAACATTTCCCGCCGTTTGTATCGCTTGTGTCTCCATTTGCATCATCCCGCTCCAAGAATAGCATCCAGCTCGTCTTTACTGAGGGTCATCGAGTCGGTCATCGACTCAGGCCCTCTTTGCCGGCTGAGATTATCGGGCCTGCCTGCAGACCCGTTGTTATACATTTCATCGAACCGTTTTGTTTGCTTCTTTAGCTCAAACTCAAGGCCGTCGAGGCTGTCCAGGCAGACGGCTCCGGCTTTCTGGGCCTGCCATGCCGGTTGATAACCGCTTTTGGGCAGACAGAGCAGAAAAACGGCCGGCTCGAACCGCCTGGTCAGCAGGCGGGCGACCTGAGCCGCTTCCTGGTCGGCAATGCCCAACAGGACCGCAGCGAGGTAGAGCCCCGCCCTGTCGCTAAGGGCCCTGGCGCACAGGTCATAAATGTCCCTGCACCTGTGGCATACAAGCCCGGCCCGCTCAATCCGATTCTCTATCTCCAGGCGCTGCCTGTTTCCAAGGCCCGCCGTCACTGTCAATACCCGCATCCGTTTTTCTACCCTCAAAATCAAGCCCAAAAGGCCCGAAGTTAAATTTTACCCATGTTAACAACTCCAAAGAACCATTTCAATTCCATC
>CAYVUI010000024.1:0-43062 GCA_964454745.1 uncultured Pirellulales bacterium
CACAGGCAGTCAATGAAGCGATGGTTGAGGAGAAGCATCAGGAGGCCGGGCAGATGAAATCCGAGGATTTCCCGGAACATCTTCAGGGGCTCTGGATTTGTGATAAGCCTCAGAAGTGGCAGCTTGGTGTTGGTGAAAATGGTGAAATTGACCAATTAACCCTGTATGCGGGGATTGAAATTGATATGGAAGACAGGGGGGCGCAAATCGGTGATCCGGAAGGGGAGGTTTTTTCCTATTTTATCATGGGGCCGATGAGCTGGGAGTATAACAAGCAGAAGAATCTCCTGACGGTTCGCATCGTGACAAAAGAATTTTACCTGCGTGCCCAGGGCAAGGAAGTAATCAGCGAAATGGTGGATACTTTTACCGGCCCGGTCGCGGGAGGCGGTACACTTTGGACGCCCAAGTGGCTCAATGAGTCAACGGTGGTTGGTCTTGGCGTCCAGCCGCCGGTGGAGAAACAGCTCGTGTTCCGCAAGGGCAAGGGGCTTTTAGAGGAAAACAAAAACGCGGGATTTAAAATTACACCTCAGTAAGTATCCCGGCTACGGGCAGTTTTGCCAGGAATTGAACACAGCCTGAAAGTCCGGGAAACCGGTCTGGTTATCCGCGTTGATGTCCGCGGGGGTAGAGCCGTTTAGCCAGTACGCCGCGAAATACAGCAGGTCGGTTATGTCCACCGTGCCGGTAGCGGTAAGGTCAATGCATTGCAGTTCAAGGGCCCCGATGTCAGGGTCGGCAAAGGTTGTTCGCGGATTTTGGCTGTAATCTGTCTCTGAGAGATACAGGGCATTTCCGGCATCCCGGCAGGGCGAGAAATATCCGATTCTATAGTTGCCCGGGGTCCATGTATCATCGTTTGGATCGGCTGGGGTTGCGTTATCGTTTAATTGTCCCGGCGCAATCAGCAATGGATCGGCGAAGACGTTGGATGGATCCGCCACAGCGTCGCTGAGGGTACCGGCCAGGTTGCCGTCCTCATTTTGGTGCAGGCAGTTGTTATGTATTTCCGGGGTGGATTCGCTGCCGATATAAGGACGTGCCCAGATGCCTCCGCCCGTGCGGTTGCGGGTAACGATATTGTTGTGGATAAGCGGATTCGCCTTAAAGGCCATGCCGATGCCCGCGCCGCCGGAGATGGAAAAATTACCTTCAACGGTGTTATTGATTACCTCATGATTGCCGGCACCGTTTAGCCAGATACCGCCGCCCATGTCCGCACAGTTGCCGACGATGACGTTGTTGGCAAGACGTGTAACACCAATCAGGCAGCCGATCCCACCGCCCAGGCCGCCGTCACCGGATTGCGGACGATGGGTGATTGTAATGTTGTTATGGATCAAATTGCGTTCAACCGTTGAACCGGTAGCCTCCCAAAGCCAGATGCCGCCGCCGTTGGCCATGTAAGCAGTGTTGTAGGCGATCTCGTTATCGAGGATGTCCGCGCGGGTTTTGTTGTAAAGGTAGATGCCCCCGCCCGCCTCACCGCCGTCAACGGTGTTATAGCGAATGATATTCTCCTGGATGAGAAGCCAGGAACGCGGGCCGATGTGTATGCCTCCGCCTGCGACCTGGGCGGTGTTGTACTCGATGATATTGTGTTTTACCGTGCCCCCGGCATCCCAGCGGTAGTCGATCCCGCCGCCGTAGCCGCCAGTGGTTTGCCCCTCGGGTTTGTAGGCACTGTTGTGGTGGATATGGTTGTACATGGTAATCGGTCCGACGGAATTTTCGACATCGATCGCTCCACCGAACTGTCCCCGGCCGTTGGTAATCGTAAAGCCTGCAATGGCGGTTCGTTCATTCTGGCCGGCAGTGATTTTCACGCAGCTTTGGGTATTCGTGCCGTCGATGACCGTCGCAATGCGCGTATTGGGATCAAGCGGATTGTAAGAACGGATGCGCAGGTTGTGGGTCAGCAGGTTGATGTTCTCATACCACGTACCGGCTGCAACGATGATCTCGGAATCGTCCGGCGCGGCGTTAATCGCATCCTGAATGCCCGGATAATCAATGGGCACAGAAAGGGCGGTATATTCCTGCGGGCCGATGTCAATCCCGCTGCGGGCAATTCGCATCGTCTGGTCATAATCTGTCGTGACCCATGCGGGCAGATAGATATCATCCCCGGCGTCAATGCAGGGCGAATCGGGATTGAGTTCATATGACGTGAACGGCGCAGGTAAATTGGGCGCGAGTTTGGGATCTGCCTCAAAGTTACCGTTTTGCCCGACCGGATCCGCAAGGGTACCCGCGAAGTTGCCTTGGGTGTTGCTGTAGAAGAGGTTGTTTGCGATCGTTTGTGTCGGGGTATTAAAAAGCGTCTCTATCGCGGCATCGTAATTATCGCTGATGATGTTATTGGCGATTGTAGAGGATTGTTCTGAGTAAATGGAGATTACCGCACCGGGGCCGTTGGGTGTGATGTTGCCGGTAAAGAAATTGTTGAGTATCCTTGCCTTTGCTCCCGGGGAGATACGAATCGCTGATCCGGAGGGCTGGTTGTTAAACAGGGCAGGACAGGTATTGTCGATAAAAATGTTATTGATAATGTCAATATTGCATTGGATGAAGACGTAGATTGCCCCGCCATAAAGCTTTGTGCAGGTGTTCCCGATGAACAGGTTGTCGTAGACCTTTGATGTGGAATTATCCGCCAGGTACACTGCGCCGCCGAGTGTGGGTGCCGTGTTATTAACGAATCTGTTCCTGCGGATTGTTGGAGAACAACTCACCCTGCCAAATACCCCCGCGCCATACCACCCGGCAAAGTTGTCCTCGAAGGTATTGTCTTCTATCAATGGGCTGGCGTTGTTGTGGCAGAAGATACCAGCTCCGCCATAGGTGACGGAGTTGTTCCTGATGACATTTTTCCGAATCGTCGGGCTCGCCTGCCGGCAAAAGACCGCGCCGCCATCAGCGTTGTCATCATCAAATGTTGTCCGCCATGTGGTAATCGTCCAGTCGCGCCGCCCCCGGCCGTTTTGCAGCGTAAATCCTTCCAGAATCGAATCCGGACCTTCCCCGGTCAGAAACGAGACAATCGAGGCCTGGTTAGGATCGCTCGGCTGGGAGCCGTCGATGATTGTAGAGGCTGTAATTTCCGGATTACCAGGGTCCGTTGACGCCAGCCGCACCGCTTTGCCGAGGAAATCGAGATTTTCGTAGTATGTGCCCGGGGAGACGATGATCTCATTCCCGTCTGTCGCTACAACAAGAGCGTCCTGAATCGTCGCGTGGTCACCAGGAACATAACGAACCTGCGCGGCAGCCAGGCCTGTGAGCAGCAAACAAATTAATACCATAAAACGCATCATCATATCATCACCCCGATCCCTGGGTGTTATTATATCGAATTTTGCCGTTTGGTTCAAAGAAAAGCGCTCACGGATGTTTGTATACGAGTGCAGTCCTGATTTTATCGTCAAAAATCCGGTGTTTTTGAAGTGAGAATCTGTTTTTTATTGCCATTTTGGGGGCTTGCGTCTATGATCGTCGAAACGCGAAATTCTTTTAAGGATCGGACCTATGAAACGGATTTTTTTCTTTTTATCGATTTGTGCAGCCGCTGCGGCATTTTTTATCGGCGGGTGCCAGGAGCAGTCCGCTTCCGGCAACCTGGGAGAAAATGTCAAGCTGACCGGTACGGACGAATTTCCGGCAGCCCTGATCGGACGCTGGCGGGATGATGTCCGAAAATGGGAGATCGAAATCGCCGAGGATGGTTCGATTACGGAGGCGGTTGTGGCCCCGATGGGATGGGTCAAGCTCGGTCCGGACCGGCGTAATGTTGTCGAGATGCGAGAGGGCGGCGAGGGTGTATTCGTTGCCGGGCCCTGGTATGTGGATTATGACGCGACTCAGATGACCCTTACCGTGGAAATCCAGCTTGAAAGTTTCAATGTCGAAGTTGGTGATACGCGTTTGGTCGGTCAAAGCCGGGATATTTTCCAGGGCGTTGTTTCGCCTGATTTTTCTACCTGGAGGGCCGACTGGTTTAACATTCCGGTAATGAAGATCGTGGCCAATGACCAGGAACATGACCTGCCGGTCGATCCGGAAGAAATGGCAATCGGCCTGGAATTTCATAAGGTTACAAAGTAAGAAAAGCGGGAAAAATTTTTCACGGAAGGTTTTGAGGTAGAACAATGAATGTATTGATCGTGGGTTCCGGGGGCAGAGAGCACGCAATCGCGTGGAAGCTGAAGCAGTCGAAAAAGGTCTCGAAAATCTTTATTGCTCCGGGCAACCCGGGTACGGCAAAAGTGGGTATCAATGTGGACCTGGATGTGATGGATTTCAAAGGGCTGGTCGATTTTGCGAAGGGCAACGACGTGGGCCTTGCGGTTATTGGACCGGAAGACCCGCTGGCCGGGGGCATTGTGGATGCGTTTGAGGCCGCGGGGATCAAGTCATTCGGGCCCAACGGCGCCGCAGCCAAGCTCGAGGCGGACAAGGCTTTTGCCAAGCAGATTATGCGAGCCAATTCGATCCCGACCGCGGAGAGCCGTACGTTTGATCAATACGAGGACGCGAGGTCTTACATTGCCAGCCGGGATGAAGCGGTCGTCGTCAAGGCCGCCGGGCTTGCCAAGGGCAAGGGCGTATTCGTCTGTGAGGAGCCTTCCGACGCGATTATCGCCGCTGAAAAGATCATGGTGGACCGGATTTTCGGCGAAGCCGGTTCGCGGGTGGTGGTCGAAGACAAGCTCCTCGGTGAAGAAGCCTCGATTCTTGCGTTTGTGGACGGCCGGACGATCTACCTGATGGAAAGCTCGCAGGACCACAAGCCCATCGGCGACGGTGATACCGGGCCCAATACCGGCGGAATGGGGGCCTACAGCCCTGCGCCCTGCGTTACGGAGGCGTTGACCAGCCAGATCGTTCGAGAGATTCTTGTCCCCACGATTGACGGGATGCACCGGGCGGGATGCCCCTACAAGGGGATTTTATACGCGGGGCTCATGCTGACCCAGGGCGGACCGCGTGTTCTGGAATATAATGTCCGGTTTGGTGACCCGGAGACCCAGCCGATCCTGATGCGGATGAAAAGCGATTTATTCGAGGTCATGGATGCAGTTTGTTCCGGACGGCTCGATGAGATCACGATCCAGTGGGATGAAAGGCCCTCGGTCTGCGTGGTTATGGCATCGGGCGGGTATCCCGGGGACTACGAAAAGGGTCTGGAGATAACGGGTCTGGATACGGCAGAATCAGGTGCGGACGTGAAGGTTTTCCATGCCGGAACCGCGGCTCGGGGCGACAAAATTGTGACCAGCGGCGGGCGTGTACTTGGCGTCACAGCGATGGGGGCCGATATCGCCGCGGCAAAGGCCAAAGCCTACGAAGCCGTCGGGAAGATTTCGTTTGAAGGGGCGACCTATCGCAGCGATATTTCCGACAAGGCGATTGGGCGGATGAAAAAGTGACTCATTGTTCGATTTGAAATGAACCGGGGGGCTGATTGGCCGATAATAGAGGTATGAGACGCCATATTCATATTCGCAAATCTTTTCTACGTAAACTGTTTTTCTGCCTGCTGGGCCTTTTGGCCCTGATGGTGATCTACGGGCAGGTCGGCAACAGCGTTCTAAAACCGATTGCCGTCCGCCAGATCGAGGCCATGACGTCCGGTCAGGTGGATATCAGCGAGGTGAAATTTCGCCTCAACGGCAATGTCCGGATGAATTACGTGGGTGTGACGACCGCGGATGCTGCGGACTACGACAACCGGGTACTCAAGGCCGCCCAGGTGGATATCTATTTTTCGCCGTGGAGCCTGCTGCGGTTTTCGCCCGAGATCAAGCGGATTACCGTGGGCGATTTTTTCGTGAATGCCCAGTATGACGTCGATCACAAGTCGTGGAACCTGGGCTTTCTGAACAGCAGTGAATTTTCCGGCGACAAGCCGGTTCCGATTATCCGCGCGGAAAAGGGAATTTTAAAGTACAGTGAACGAAGAAACGGTGTCCTTCGAGATGTGGTAATCATCGGTATCAGCGGCACATTTTCGCACACCCAGGGCAAGCGGAACGAATACGGCTTTTTTGTCGAAGCCGACCCGCGGCTCGGTTTCGGAAGCTCAAATATTCACGGGGTATGGAAGGCGGGCAAAGAGGGCGGCAGTTTGCGGATCCTCGACTCGCAGCTCTATATGAATAATTCGCCTGTACTGAGTAATCTCTGGTTTATCGACAATCTCAATATGGACCTGACCTACACGAAAGACAGCATCGATGACTTGTGGATTCGTTTTACGATGGGCGACAAGACCCGTGCTGAGCTTCGCGGCGGAATCGAAGACCTCGGCGGAGAGGGGATATTTGATTTTCGTATCCAGGCAGAGAATGTGTTCCTCAACGATGAACTGACGCCCAATGCCCTGGTTTATTCCAGCCAGACCGATGCACTGATTCATAAAGACCTGCGGAATTTTCTTGCGCAGTTTCAGCCTCGCGGCTGGGGTGATGTGGACATCCGGGTTTCCGGGACATTCGAGGACATCGTAAATACCCAATGTGAAGGCGTGCTCGATACCTTTGACGTGACCCTGATGGACGAGGCGTTTCCGTATCTGCTCGAGAATCTGCGAGGTCGCCTGGAAGTCAGCCAGGAAGGTTCGAGGTTTGAAAAACTTCAATGCAATCACGAGGATGTTGACCTGGTTTTAAGCGGTCATGCCTATGGCGGCGGTGAGGCCCTCGATTTGTCGCTGGTGATCGAAAGCCCGAATATGCGCCTGGACTCCGATCTGCACAATGCTCTCGATGAAAAGCAAAAGGAGCTTTGGCTTACCTTTACCCCGGAAGGGCAGGTCGCGATCCGATATGAAACGCAGAAACGTCCTTACGAGGAAAAACAGGATTCTCTCCAGGTCGAGCTGGCCGGAACCCGCGCAGTCTATTCCCACTTTCCCTACGAGCTGGTCAATCTGACCGGCAGGCTTTCGATGGACCCGAACGAAATTCTGCTCGAAAATGTCCGCTCCTCGTATGAACACCCGCAGGGCGATTATTACATTACTCTCAACGGCCGGATTACGGAGATAGAATCCGAGATCCCACGGTTTAATATTATCATCGATGCTAATGATGTGCCGATTGATGAGCGGCTGATGGCGGCGATGCCTGCCGAACTCCAGGATTTTTATGAAAAGTTTGAGGTGGACGCCAGGACCCAGAGCCGAATCAAGGTGTTCCCCAACGAGGTAGGCAAGCGTGATGTCGAGTATATCGCATGGGTCAATGTACGCGGCGCTGAGATCGCCTATGAGAAACTGCCGCTTCGCTGGACGGATGTGGATGTGGATGCGATTTTGACACCGGACCTTGTGCGGCTTGAACAGGTCAGTGCCCGCAGCGGCCCCGGTCGGCTTACCGCCACCGGCAAGGTCTGGCCGGTCAACGAGATCAATAAGGAACTGGGCGTTTGTGTGCACCTGGAGGCGGACTCGATCGAGATCAACGAGGATATTCTCATGGCGCTTCCCCAGCGGGGCGAGTCGATCCTTGAACACGTTGAGACTTCGGGCCCGATTGATGTCGTGGCGGATTTGAATCTCAATTCCAAAGAAGCGGATTGCCGGGATTACGAAATTTTTGTTCGCTGCCTGGGCAACCGCCTGGTTTATGACAAGATCGGTTACCCGTTGGAGAATATTACCGGGGAAGTGACCGTCCGAAAGGATAAAATTGAGATTCAGGAACTGGTCTCGCAAACCGAGCATGAAGGATTTACGCAGGAAATTCGCGTTTCCGGGGAGGTGCTGACGGAAGAAAATGCGATTACTTCCGCGGTTTTGTCTCTCGATGGCCAGGATATTGCGATCAACGACGTGCTGCTTTCCTCATTTTTGAAGATGGATGCGGATGCAATTTCGCAGCTAAATGCCGGCGGGCGGCTGGACGTCTCAACGGATTTATTCAAGATACATAAAGACGAAAAGGGAGGTATGATCGCCGAGGTTACCGGTTCTGGTGCCGTAAAGGACGGGCAATTTGGGAAAGGCCTGATTACAGAAGCAGGCATCAAGGCGGAGGGTTCGCTAATCTTTGATCTAAACGGCGGGCTGATTTCCGCGGGAGCTTCGTACCTGGGTAGTGGTTTTAATGTAAAGGGACATCGGGTTGAGGGTTTGAGAGGGCAGCTTGCGTACGAACCCGAGGCGCGGGCATTCGTAAGCGATGCGTTTACGGCGAATGTGTACGGCGGACGGTTGATTGGTGATTTTTCCGCCCGGGAAAACAGGGCGGATTCCGGGGGAATGGATTACCTGCTGGAGGTGGTCTTTGACAGTGTGAATGTGGCCCGCATGCTGGATAAGGAGAAAGAGGGGGGACGCACGAGTTATCCGGCCGGGATGGCGCAGGGTTCGTTTACGCTGACCGGTTCGACGAAAGAGCCCGGGGCCGGGGTCGGGCGGTTTAACGCCGAGATTCTCGGGATGCAGTTTGCCCAGCGTACGCTTGCGGGCAAAGTGGTTTCGGCGGCGAAGGTCAAGGAACCGTCACCGCATTTTCAGTTCGATACAATCCTTGTCGAGTCGTATGTCCAGAGGGATAAGCTGGTGTTTGAGGAAGTGCTGATGCAGGATGGTTCCTCGGTGCTGCGCGGCAGCGGAGGCCTCGATCTCAATACCAACCAACTGGACCTCACTTTCCAGGCGTTTGGTCAGAAAATGACGCGGGAACCTTCGTTTGTGGATTCACTGCTTGCGGTGGTCTCCCCGGCGATCATCCAGATTCACGTGACCGGCACGACCGAGCGGCCGCAGATCAAGACCCAGACACTTTCCGTACTCAATGCTCCCAACGAACTGCTTGGAGCCAGTGAGTAGATCCTGTGTTTATTCCAGTACAGTGATCTGATCAAATTTTACGACCGAAGACGGTGTAATCTCGTCGACGTTGGCGGTGCCGTTAAGACCGACATTCTGACCAATGTACATCTCCATGTTCATGTTTTCAAGATCGCCGGACGGGACGGCATAGCAAAGTACGCGGTCCTCGGGGCTGTAGATGACATAGCGTTTGTCACCGGACTGCTCGGTATAAATGTGTGACTCTTCCAGCACGCCTGCAACGATATACTTGCCTGGATCCGGAATCTCAGCGATCAACTGCTCACGTTCTTTCTTGATCTTTTCGCGAATCTTTTCGAGCTGCCGCTGCTGGGCATCGAGTTGGTTTTGCGAGAGTTTGGCCAGCTCAAACCGCTCAATGCGTTCAAGCAGGAACTGGGCATAACGAACCGCTTTTGCAGATTCGTCCGCCTCCATGACTTTATTGAGTTGTGTTTTGTACTCTGAATAATCCTGCTTTTCCAGCGGCTTGATCACTTCATTGTTGATGGCCTGTTCAATATCGAACACCCTGCGTACCGCATCGGGTACTTGCGGTTCGGCAGGTTCTTCGTTTTGTTCAGTGCCCTGGGTCGCAGGTTCCGTACTCTCTTGCCCGGCAGGTTCAGTGGTTTGGGCCGCAACTGTCTGCTCCTCTGTTTTCTCGGCTTGAGCAGGTTTTTCCGCAGGGACAATCTCCGGTTTGGGCTCAGGTTTGGTTTGAACCGGCGCAGGTTCGGGCTCGGGGGCCGGTTTTCTTTTCTCCTTGACCGGGCCGACATATTCAAGGAACTGTTCACTCATCCACAAATAGGCCGTAGCCGGCGGCTCGATCTTGTAATAATCCTCCATTTCGTCCCCGGTCAGGCGGACTACCTCGGTTTCGGAGAGCTTGGTCTGCAGCGAAGAGGAATTCCGGGGCGAAACATTGGGCGACCCCGCATAAACCCGCACGTTCTCACCGGTGACAATCCCGACCGATTCATTGCCCGCAACCGGGTCTACATACCGCTTGGAAATCCACGAAAAGCTGCCTTTGGGAGGGATAATCTTGAGCCAGTCGTATTTCTTGCCCACAACGATTACTTCATCGGGGCCGTTGAGCTTCTGGGTATAATAGTAAGCCGTTCCCGGTCCGCTGCGTACATAAACGTCATTGCCGGTGACTTTCGCCACGTAAGGGTATTTATCCAGTGCGTCGTCCTGTGCGAACAGCGTGGGGACTGTGATAAGGATGCCCGCTATGAGGATGGCGATTTGAAGCGCTCTCATGGTCTTTCTCCCTGACAGATATGAAGGTTTGAAATTCTTGTGAACCAGCAGACTCACATTTTGATCTGTTGTTCTTCGTTCCATCTTTTTGTCCTTTTCGGCGTGACGTTTATCGGACGCTGTCAATTGGTCCGGCCACTCCTGTCGTCCTTGTTGTTTTCCGGCTCCCTGTAATCTTACAGGATACCGCTGTTTTCTTGCCCTGTCAACGGTGTTTTCATACCGCTTTAGGCGTCTTTGACATCCTTTAGCTTGTCCAGCTCCTGCTGGCACATATTCTTTTGCCGCTCATCACTGAGGCGGTCTAAAGCCTGCGAAAGATACTTTTTCGCACTTTGGCTGTTATTAAGATATCGGGCATACAGTATTCCGAGCATGAGCTGAACCTGTTCGGAATACACGTAATTTGGGTAATGTTTGAGGAAAAGCTCATAACTTTGGGCGGAAAGGTGCCATTTTCCCTCGGACATGAGAAAATTGGCTATATCGAGCTGATTTTGCCTTGGCAAGACATTATCCGGGTCTATTTCAAGGAGTTTTCCATATTTTTCACCCGCAGTGTGGAGGTTTCTTGCGGCAATATGCGAAGCGATTTCCCCGCGAAGCTTTCGTATCGTTTCGGCTTGTTCACCGGATTGGGGATTCTTAGAGTCCTGAACAGAGACCCAGACGCGTTTTTTTGGATTTTTCCCGGTAAAGGGGTCATATCCGGATGAAACCGCGTCGCGATACTGCCGGCGGCGATTCCATTGGCGCAACATCCGCCAAAGGTCCATCTGGTCGTGGCTGAGCAGGTTAAACGCCAGCAGGACCATAATCGAGAGGATGCCAAAGGCATATCCCGCCAGGTGGGCGTCATAGGCGACGTAGGGGGTCGAACGGATAATGACATTGTCGATAACGATTAGCTTGATTCCGATAAACCAGATCGCGGGAATGTCGATGGTTCCGATAAAAATGAACCAGTAGAGCACGGTAATGATCGATTGCGGGAACAGCACCAGGTATGCCCCGGTCACCGCGGCAACGGCCCCGCTAGCCCCGAGGACCGGGTTGCCGGCAAAAAGCGAGTGCCCCAGTGCCGAAAAAACCGCCCCGGACAGGTAAAAAGCGAGATATCCGACGCTTCCGAGCCGCTCGTTAACGTTGTTGCCGAAAACGTACAGAAAGTACATATTTCCGGCGATATGCATGATGCTGCCGTGCAGGAATGCGTAGGAGATAAACTGCCACAGCTGCGGCCGCAGGGGGTAGAGCATGAAGATGTTTGCCCATTCACGCAGCGGCTCTTCGATAATCCCCGCGGGCGTCATCACCTTGCGCGGTGCGAAGCTCAGAGCAAAGATGATGACGTTAATCGCGATGAGCGAATAGTTAATATAGGGTGTTTTTCGTGCGACGACACTGGTACGTAACGGTATCATGGTAATCCTGTTTTGTCGCGGCGCGATCCCCCGCGCGGCGAATTTGGGTTTTCATTGTCAGTTTTCAAGCCTTATTGTACGCCCCCGGCAGGGTTTAGACAAGGGATAATCGTGCAATGGAATATTGAGACTGACATTGTCGGTGACAAGCCGGCTTTTCTGTTATATAATCCGGATATATCTGTTACTGATTATTTGACCGATGCTTATGGCAAAAAAAACGGAAATGATAAAACAACGGTTGCAGGCACTGCGACAGGGATTGGCATCCGCAGGCGGTCAGGGTTACCTTGCCTGCGATGTCAATAATGTACGCTATCTTACCGGGTTTAGCGGGCATGATTCCTGGGCCCTGGTGACAAAGCGGGGGATTGTACTGCTGACCGACAGTCGGTATACCGAGCAGGCCGCCGGCCAGTGCGCCGGGGTTCGGATCGTTGAACGGACCGGGCCGATGGCGGATGCCGTTGCGAAAGAACTCCAGCGGTATAAAACGCTTGAGACCGTACTGGTAGATGCAATGTTGCCGGTCGGGGCGTTTGCCGGGCTCAAAAAGGCCCTGCGAAAAGCCGCGGTAAAATGCAAAGCCAAAGCGGGGATCGTTCAACAAGTCCGCCGAAAAAAGGATGATACCGAGGCGAGATACATTTCTCGGGCCGCTAAGATTGCGTGGGATGCCCTGGACATGGCCCTGGGCGAAATCAAGCCGGGAATGACCGAATCGCAGCTTCGGGCGAAGATTGATTACGGTATCATCAGTGCCGGCTCGGAACCTTCGTTTGAGACGATTGTGGCCTTTGGCCCCAACGGTTCGCGGCCGCACCACCAGGCGGGGGGCAGAAAACTCAAAAAAGGCGATCCGATTCTGATCGATTTCGGAGCTCGTTATAACGGCTATGCAAGCGACACTACCCGATGCTTCGTATTGGGCAAACCCAGGCGGGAATATTCAAAAGCCTGGGTTGCGGTTCTGGCCGCCCAGCAGTGCGGCATTAAAATGATAAAACCCGGCATCAAGACCGCGGATGTCGATCAGGCGGTGCGGGCGGTGATTCAGGAGTCGGGCTTTCCGGAATACGGCCACGGCACCGGCCACGGCCTTGGCCTGGATGTACACGAGACGCCGGTGTTGTCGAGCCGCTCAAAGGAGACGCTGGAGGTCGGGGATGTGGTCACCGTAGAGCCTGGGATCTACCTGCCCGGCAAATTCGGCATCCGCATCGAAGACGATGTACTGGTGACCCCAAAAGGGGCGAAAATATTGAGCAAAAGCCGCCAGGGGCGGTTTCATCATGAAAAAATCGAGGAAATTTTGCTGTAAGGGAGTGTAATATGAAGACGACGACAATTCTGGTCCTGACAGGGGCGGTATTGCTGGGTCTGTGCGGCGGCTGTTCGCGGGGCTATTCCTTCAAGGACAGCGGTTATACCGTTAAAACGCGGATCGGCGATACCGTAAAGGTGGATTTACAGGGCAGCCCGAGCACCGGCTATGTCTGGCAGCTCGTGGACCTGGATACCGAGATGATGCGGATGGTGGGCCTTGGAAAGTTTACCGAGGGCTCGGACAAGCTCGGCAGCGAGGGCACCTATACCTTCAAATTCCAGCCGATTATGACCGGCCGAACGGAGATCAGGATGGTGTATATCCGCCCGTGGGAGAAAAACGCCAAACCGGAGAAAACCTTTGTCCTGGGCGTGGATATCTTGCCGCCGCCGGATGGGCTGCTTAATTAAAATGGGGTAAATGTTTGTTTGAGTGTTGTTTTGTGTTCGTTTTTGTAGAAAGGCTTTGCGGATTCGGGGGGATTGTGGTATGATGCGAACAGTTCGCTGGGGGTGGTCGGCTGGTCCGATCTGAGAATAAACCCTTCGAACCTGATCAGGGAAGCGTTTGCTTTACCTGCGTAGGGAAGCGTATGGTTGACTTTTCCTGCCTGCGTGGTTCCCTTTTGTAAAGATGGCTTGAGGTTTTGCCTGACGGCACGGCCTTGTAAAGATGACGGGAGTATGTTATGGCAACGCAAATTGAACTCGCCCGCAAGGGAGAAATCACAGAAGTTATGCGGCAGGTCGCACAGGCAGAGGGCCTGAAACCGGAATTTGTCCGTGATGAGGTCGCCCGCGGCCGCGCGGTAATCCCTGCCAATACGATTCACCTGGCAAGGGGCTTTAAGCCCGCAGCGGTCGGACGCGGCTTCTCGATCAAGATCAACGCCAATATCGGTGCCAGCGATGTCCGTTCTTCTCTCGATGGCGAAATAGAGAAAATGGAAATGGCCCTTTCGCTCGGCGCTGATGCGATCATGGACCTGAGTACCGGCAAGGACCTCGACGCGATCCGCGAGAAGCTGCTGGGTTTGTGCCCGGTGATGTTTGGCACGGTTCCGGTCTACGAGGTCATTATTGACCGGGGTGTCGAGGATATCGACCACGAAACGATCCTCAAGGTGATCGAAAAGCAGGCCAGACAGGGCGTGGACTTTTTTACGATCCATGCGGGAATTTTGCGGGAACATCTCGACGCCGCTGCAAAGCGCGTGTGCGGGATCGTCAGCCGCGGCGGTGCGCTCATGGCCAAGTGGATGGTCCATCACGGCAGGCAGAACCCGATGTACGAGCTGTTCGACGATATCTGCGCGATCATGCGTCAGTACGATGTATGCTTTTCGCTGGGTGACGGCCTTCGGCCCGGCTGCATCGCTGATGCAACCGATGAGGCCCAGCTTGCCGAGCTTCGCACTCTCGGGGAACTGACGATGCGAGCGAGGGAAAACGGATGCCAGGTCATGGTCGAAGGGCCCGGCCACGTTCCATTCAATCAGATTGAATACAACATGCGTATCCAGGACGAAATCTGCGACGGTGCGCCGTTTTATGTTCTCGGCCCGCTGGTAACGGATATCGCACCCGGCTACGATCACATTACCTCGGCAATCGGGGCAACGTCTGCGGGGTTCCACGGGGCGTCCTTTATTTGTTACGTCACGCCGCGAGAGCACCTGGGCCTGCCGGATAAGGAAGATGTCCGCCAGGGGGTAATCGCCTCTAAGATCGCCGCCCATGCCGCGGATGTGGCCCGCGGATTCGGACAGTCCGCCCAGCGCGACCGCACTCTCAGCGAAGCACGGGCGAACCTGCAATGGAAAGAGCACCTTGAATCGGCACTGGACCCCAAACGCGCACAGGCCATGCACGAAGAAGCCTGCAAAGGCAGCAAAGCCGCCGGACAGGGCGATCTGGATTTCTGTACGATGTGCGGGCGCGACTGGTGCAGCGTGCGGATCAACCGTGATTTGCGGGAGATGCTGGGCGTAAAGGGGTAAGCCGTCAGGTCCGCATGGACTCGAGTTCGAGGCATGCGATCGGGAAAAAGATGATCACCGGTGCCCAGGCCCACAGTTCCGGCCAGACGTGCTGAAAGAACACCTCCGTAGCGAGCATCTTACAGACTGCGGCCACTACGAAGCAGGCGAAGGTCATCGCGAATGAGTACATCACGGCTGTTTTCATTTGCTTGGGGTCGCGGCAGACCAGCAGCGGCAGCGCCAGCAGCAGCATCACAAGGTTAATCGCCGGGTCTGTAATCCGAAAATGCTTCTGGCTGTACAACTGGGCGAGGTCTTTAATCCGTGATTTCTGGCGTGCCAGTTCCGCAAGCTGGGCGGAGCTGAGGATGCTCAGGTATGCCTGTTTGCGCCGCTGGGGGATTTGCTCCGGCGTCAGGTCGGAGCTGTAGAATTCAATCGGTTGGGGTTTGTAGAGGTTGATCTCATCGGAACGGGTTCGCTGGATGGAAAAGTATCTCCCGTTTTCAAGATTCCAGCCGCCAAGATCGGAATTGTATTCGGCCGAATCTGCCCAGACAACCCCATCGATCTGAAACCGGGCTTTTGCCTGTGCCGGGCTGCGAAAAACCAGGACCGGCTGGGTCATTTCCGCGTTCTGTTCCTCAAAGTTTGCCGAGCTGATGAGAGTGTTGTTCTCGTCTTCGATGTAGGTAATCGGATATTTTTCCTGCCCGGGCAGTTCATCGTGGGTGCGCATCAGCTTTGAGCCGATCGAGGGAATAATCAGTTCCTGGTCGACCACATACAGCGACGTCAGCGCGATAGCCAGTACGACGATCGGTGCCAGCACGCGCTTGAGGCTTACGCCCGAAGCCATGACAGCGATCAGCTCATTATTTCGTGTGATTTTCCACAGCGAAAACACCGCGGCGTTTACCGTAATCATTCCAGCGAAATCGCGAAAATACAGCGCGGACTGAAAGCCGTAGTACCGCGCAATGTTCATCAGCACTGCCGCACCGCCCAGGTCGGAATGCTCGGCGAATTCGTCGAGGTTGATAAACAGGTCCAGCACGATCCGAAGGCCCATCAGCACAGCGAACGAGATCATGTAGCCAAAGAGAAAATTTTTCGCGATATATTTGTCGAGAATCTTCATATTCTTCTTTCGACCTTATGCCGTCATAATCTGGATAATTTTATCGAGATCATTGGAAACTTCCACCGGCGGATTGCTGAACGGCCCCTGGTTGTCCTTGTGATAGTTTACCGTCACGTTGGGGTCCTTGAGGGCATGGCCGGTCAGTACGCAGGCCACTTTTTCATCCGGGGCAATGGTTTTATCTGCAAGCAGGTACTTCAGTCCCGCGATGGTCGCCGCTGAAGCCGGTTCGCACCCGAGGCCGTACCGCCCGATCTGGGCCTTGGCGTCACAGATTTCCTCGTCGGTGACCGCCATGACGATTCCATTGCATGCGTCAATTGCACGCAGGCATTTTTTCAGGTTCACCGGGCGGGAAATCTCAATCGCAGAAGCGCAGGTATGCGGCGAGAAGCTCTTGGCGGTCAGTTCATCATAAAAGCCGTCGATAATGCTTTGGTCTACGTGCGAATCATTCCATTTGAGCCCCCGGTTATTGACCAGTTCGGTCAGTGTGTCCGCTCCCGATGCGTTGATAATCGCCAGGCGGGGGATTTTATTAATCAGGCCCAGTTTTTTCAGTTCGATAAAGGCCTTGCCGAATGCCGAGGAATTGCCCAGGTTGCCGCCGGGGACGATGATCCAGTCCGGTACATTCCATCCGAGCTGCTCGATAATGCGGAACATGATTGTCTTTTGCCCCTCGAGCCGAAACGGATTGAGCGAATTGACGAGGTAAATTTTGAGCTGTTTGCAGACATCCTGTACCTGTTTCATGCAGTCGTCAAAGTCGCCGTCGATTTGCAGCGTGTGCGCGCCGTAATCCATCGCCTGCGAGAGTTTGCCGAATGCGATCCGGCCCGATCCGATGAACACCGTGCATTTGAGCCCGCAGCTATGAGCGTACAGGGCCATCGAGGCGGAGGTGTTCCCCGTCGAAGCACAGGCGCTTGCCTTGGCACCAACCATTTTCGCGTGGCTAAATGCCGCGGTCATGCCGTTGTCCTTGAAAGACCCCGAGGGATTGAGCCCTTCATATTGCAGGAAAAGACTGTTGGGATCCATGCCCAGTTCCACCGCCAGGCCGCAGTTTGGCTGGAGCAGTGTCTGGCCCTCGCCGATGGAGACCTTGTCGTCATCCGGGCAAAAATCCAGAAGATCCCTGAATCGCCACACGCCCGAAAAGTCCAGCCGGTTCTGGCGGGTAGTCCATCGTTTGGCAAAGCCATCGAGCCTGTCCGGCACCGCGATCTTGTCCCATTCATATTCCACATCGAGCAGGTCCTGGCAGGCAGGGCACTTAAAGAGGATTTCATCCGTCGAGTACGTTGCCTGGCAGTCCGGGTTTATGCACTTTTGAAACGCGTACTTCTGGGTCATTTTGTTTCCTTTAATACTGATTTTGACAACAATGCGGGGGATTATACCTGAAACGAGGGCAAATGGGTAGAGAAAACCTCATTCAGAAAGCGGTTTTGCCGGGGTGGAATCGTGATTATTGATCTGCCGGACCAGCTCCGGCAGTTGGGATATCGTATCGATCACCGGAACCGAACCGGGTATCCGCTTGTTTTCGTTTGTGTAGGCTCTTTTCAGTACCGGGTGCATTCGAGCTTTGAGTGCTCCTTTTACATCTGTTTCCAGCCGGTCGCCGACAAAAAGGATATTCTCCGGCGGGATTTCAAGCTCCCGGGCGGCGTTGAGGAATATCCGCTTATCCGGTTTTCGATACCGAAACTGGCACGAATAAAGCCGTATGGGGAAAAATTCGATGATCTTTTCTATTTCGAGGTGCTTATCCAGGCTGGTCTCGTTGACAAAGGTATTCGAGACGATTCCCAGCTTGAGGTTCATGTCTTTTAGGGTCTGGAGTGTCTGGGAAAGATCGGGCTCTTTCTGGGCCATTTCCGCCAGCGGCTGATACCAGAGCCAGTTGACCTGCTTCCACTGGTTGTCTTCCAGTTCGAGCCCGAGCTTTTTCCCGTATTTTTTGATGACCTCCAATGAATCAAAATCGCGTTTGAATAGCCGCGACCGCATCACCCGGATCCGAAGCCGGATCAGGTTGGTCAGGAGGTATTTTTTTAAAGGGACAACATCCGGGCGCAAAGCTTGAATATAAGCATAGGAAAGCTTTCCCGCTTGTTTGAACAGTGCCTTTCGATCGACCGGGCCGAAATTGAGCAGCGTGTCGCCGAGATCGAACAGTACGCCCCTGATTTCCGGGTTTGTCACCTTGTCAGATCCCTTACTTTGCCGGCGGCATATCGCCTGCGAAGACTTCTTCGATCCATGTATTCATTTCCTGGTCGGAAATAGATGAGACGCGGTCCGCGGCGTATTCGGCATCAATCTTTTCCTTGATGGAGACGACGCGAGGATCGTGCTTGGGAATTTCAATTTCATAACGGTCTTCGATATAGTGCTTTATGCCCGCAGCACCGGTCTTGTCGGTAATGGCTACGCCGACTTCGCGGTTGAGCAGTTTCTTGGTGTCAAAGCAGTTGTAGATCTCTTCGTTCTTAAGCAGCCCGTCTGCGTGAATACCGGCCCGTGTGACGTTAAAGTCTTTTCCAACGAGGGGATAATTGGTCGGAAGGCCGAATCCGAGCTCTTTCTGGGCGTAGTTTGCCATTTCCGTAATCGCCTGGTAGTTGATCTTGGGATTGGTGCCCTTGATCTGTGCGTGCTCGATTACGAGTGCTTCCAGCGGCGGATTTCCGGTTCTTTCACCTACGCCAAAGATGGAGGTATTGGCCGCGGAACAGCCGTACAGCCATGCGGTTGCCGCACAAACCTCAACCTTGTGCAGGTCGTTGTGGCCGTGCCATTCGATGCAGTCCGACGTGACGCCGATCTGACGCAGGCCGTGCACCAGTTTCGGTACGCTTCTCGGGACGGCAACGCCGGGGTAGGTTACGCCGAAACCAAGCGTGTCACAAAGACGCATCTTGATTTTTACATTATATTGTTCGCCCAGGTCCAGCAATGCCTGTGCGAAGGGCAGGACAAAACCTTCATAATCCGCACGGGTAACATCTTCAAAGTGACATCTGGGCTTTACGCCGCTGTCCAGTGCGGCTTTTACGACATTAAGATAGCCTTCCAGTGCCTGGCTGCGGGTCTTTTTAAGCTTCAGGAAAATGTGATAATCGCTTGCCGAGGTCAGAATACCGGTTTCCTTGAGGCCCATATCCGTTACAAATTTAAAATCGGATGCAACCGCGCGAATCCAGCCGGTCACTTCCGGGAACTTGTACCCTCTTTCAAGACAAAGCTCTACCGCTTTACGGTCCCGCTCGGAGTAGAGGAAAAATTCGCTCTGGCGGATCAGGCCGGTTCCATTGTCGATTTCATGCATGAAATCGAACAGTCGCAGGATCTGTTCGGGTGTATACGGAGGTCTTGCCTGCTGGCCGTCACGGAATGTGGTGTCCGTGATCCAGATTTCATCCGGGATATCATAAGGAACAACCGATCCATCAAACATAACTTTCGGAAATTCACTGTAAGGAAAAGTTTCTCGATACAGATTCGGCCGTTCAACATCTTGTAATTTGATTTCGTTTGCCATAAGATATCTCCCATCTTTCAGGTTAATTTGATCGTTTTTTCACTCTTCATAGTCTTTTATTCTTTAAAGTCCAGTTTTAATAGCCGAGGTGGGATTTGAACCCACACGCCCCAGGGGGCAGGGGATTTTAAGTCCCCAGCGTCTGCCATTCCGCCACTCGGCCGGTCGTTTGGGCCGTAACTCGGCAGGTAACAGGCTTTTGGCCTGGTCACAGAACCGGCTTTCGATCAGGGTTTGACTTGAAGAGACTTTCTCAGGTTTCCGGAACTTCCCACTCGCCTATCTTAGATTCCTGCGGATGCGGGTTTCCGCTCTTCCAAGCCGGTGAGCAAATTATAGGCCTTTTGTGATGGGATGCAAGTTTTTTATTGAGAGACGCTGAGAATGTGGAAAAATGGAGTCGCTATGTTGACTATTCAGAAGCTTCCGCATTTGCCCGGATAGCCCTGCGAAATCTGGATTTTTGTTTCGCAAACGCCATTTTAAGCTTATAAATGGGCACTGCCTGGATGAGACTTTGCAAGGCATTCAGCACCTTGCGGCCCATCAGTAGGGCTTTAAGCCGGGGCATTTTACCGTGTTTGGGATCGATTTGAACAGCCCGGTTGACCATTTTTTTCGTCAGGGTGTACTGTTTGGACCTGAAATAGAGATACGCGAGATTTTTCGCGGCTTTGAGGTTGTTTTCATCGATGTGCAGGACGTGTTCGAGGAACTGGATCGCCCCGTGGTAGTCTTTGCGCTGGGCCAGTGATATCCCCAGGCTGTAAAAGGCTTTATGGTTTTTTGGGTCGTCATCGATGATCCGCAAAAAGCAGTCTGTGGCATAGTCCGGTTCGTCGAGTTCGATCAGCAGTGCACCCATATTAAGAAGCACATTCGCATCTTCGACGTTCAGACGGCTTTCCGCCTGGAGCAGTGCCCTTGCTTTCTCCCGGTCACCGGTTTCAAAGGCGATCTGTGCCATTCGATATCGCGGGCCCACAAATGTGGGATTGTTACGCAGTGAGAGCTTGTAAAAATCGTGGGCCTTATCGTAATTGCTGGTGCGAAATTCGACTTCACCGAGGTAAAACAGGGCCGCGGCTGAGTCGGGGTCGAGTTCGAGGATCCGCTCAAATTTCTCACGTGCCCGGTCCACTTCGTCGCATTTGAGCAAATACATCCCGAAATCAAGAATTACATCGCAGTCGCCCGGGTTATTTCGCAGTTCCTCAAGGAAGTGCTTGCGTGCCAGGCGCAGATTCCCGCTGGCCCAGTGGGCCTGGGCGATACGGTAGTTAATTTGTGGATGTGTCGGCTCCAGAAGTGCGGTCCGCTCCCAGCACCAGATGGCTCGTTTGAACGATCCTCGGCTAAAGAGCGAGTTGCCAATATTGTAGAAGCAGATTGGACAGTCCGGGTTGATCTGCTGAGCAAGGTAGAACATTTCCTCGGCCAGGTCGTGCCGGTCAATTTCGGTATAAGTAATGATCCGGTTGCAGTAGCCCGGCTCAAAGCCTGGGTCCATATTCTGGATATGTTCGAACGTGTTCAAAGCGAGTTCATACTGGCCGATGCGGGTGAAGTCCACGGCGAGAGAATTGAGGATTTCAGGGTCGTCAGGGGTGATTTCCAGGGCGGCCTGGTACTCTTCGATGGCTTCCTCGAACCGGTTCATTGCGTCCAGCGTCAGCCCGGCATTGAAATGCCATGCGCTGTTGTCCGGGTTGATAATAATCGCGTCCCGGAGGTGTTTAAGGGCCAGTTCCATATCGCCAAGTTCATAAAGTTCATACGCGGCGACCGCTTTTTCTTCGGCCTGGTCCCAGGAGTTATATTCGTTATCGTTGAAGAAAGCTTCGTTCATATCGGCCTTGTCATTCGCGCTTAGACAGATTTCCGGTTTCGTTCGACATTGTGGTTATCGTCTGAAAACAGGCTGGTCTGAACCGTAAGCGTTGTTTTTGAAAAAAATACTGGATTGTTGGCAGATAAGGT
Source organism: uncultured Pirellulales bacterium (assembly GCA_964454745.1). GTDB lineage: Bacteria > Planctomycetota > Phycisphaerae > Sedimentisphaerales > Anaerohalosphaeraceae > CAYVUI01. The sequence goes on from CAYVUI010000024.1 coordinate 21,524, forward strand.
CTTATAATTTCGACAGTTAACCAGAGGCTGGGAGTCAGTCGGCTCGGGGGCGGCCCCACTGAGGTAAGGTTTTGGAGTTTTGACAATGGTAAAAGAGATTACTGGACAACTGAATGCGGGTTCTTTTCGCTATGCGATTGTAGTGAGCCGGTTTAACGAGTTTATCACCTCCAAGCTGCTTGGCGGTGCAATTGACGCGTTTACGCGTCATGGCGCTAAAGAAGAGCAAATCACGGTGGTATGGGTTCCCGGTTCGGTCGAGATCACGATGGCAGCGAAAAAACTGGCCCAATCGGGCGATTGTGACGCCGTGCTGTGTCTCGGGGCGGTGATCCGGGGCCAAACGAGCCACTACGATTATGTTTGTCAGCAGGTCACTCGCGGAATTGCCCAGATCAATTACGATACGGAGGTTCCGGCGATCTTTGGGGTTTTGACCTGCGAAACGATTGAGCAGGCGATCGAGCGGGCCGGCACCAAGCACGGCAACGCGGGCGCATCGGCGGCCATGAACGCGATGGAGATGGTCAATCTCCTTTCGCAGCTTGGATAAAATACGCAGCAACGGATCTTTTTCATTTAGGATAAATTTGTGGATCGCAGATCAAGAGCCAGAGAACTTGTGATGCAGGCGCTCTATCAACTGGATGTCCAGGGGGGGGAGATCCTCCCTCAGCTCAATCATTTTTTTCGTGAAAATGAATCGGACCAGATGGTGCTGGAGCTTGCGAAGAAGTGGACACACCAGGCATGGGAAAATGTAGAGGAGTGTGACCAGTTAATCGGCCAGGCCGCGATCAAGTGGCAGTTGTCGCGGTTGTCGCAGGTAGATCGGAGTATTTTGCGGCTGGGCACATACCAGCTTCGCTATTGTGAGGAGATTCCGGGCAAAGTTGTCATTAACGAGGCGATTGAGCTGGCGAAGAAATACTCGTCGAGCCAGTCATCGCGTTTTGTCAACGGGGTTCTGGATGCGATTTTGAAGAAACTCAAAGGGATGGTTCGGTGAAAAGATATGCAATTTTAAATCAAAAGGGGGGCGTCGGAAAAACCACGACCGTTGCGAACGTTGCGGCGGCCCTTGCCCTGCGGGGTAAGAAAGTCGTGGTCATGGACATGGACCCGCAGGCGCACCTGACGATTCATTACGGTGTCGACGCGGACCAGCATGGCGGAGGAACCTATTCTGTTCTGACCCAGGGTGCGGATTTTCGTGAGAGTGTAACGCAGGTCCGTGAAAACCTCTGGCTGCTCGGTTCGAATATTGACCTGGTCGGTGCCGAGAGCGAACTGGTCAGTGTCGTCGGCCGAGAAATTATTCTTCGCGAAGCCATCGAGCCGTACAAGAACGATTTTGATTACCTGATGATCGATTGCCCGCCGTCACTGGGGCTGTTAAGTCTAAATGCCCTGGCCGCGGTCGGGCAGATTCTGATCCCGGTTCAGCCGCATTTCCTGGCTCTCCAGGGTTTTGGGAAATTATTGCAGACCGTCTCACTTGTCAATCAGCGGATCAATCCTTCCCTTCGGATATCCGCGATATTGCTTTGCATGTTTGACAGCCGGACCTCGCTTTCCGGGGAAGTGAAAAATGATATTGATCAGTTCCTGCGAAATGCACAGGATTCTGATTTGCCATGGTCGGGGGCCCAAATTGTACCGGTTCATATCCGGCGAAACATTAAACTGGCCGAGGCGCCCAGTCACGGCAAGACGATCTTTGAATATGAACCGGATTGTAACGGGGCAATGGATTACCAGCAGGTAGCGGATTTCCTGCTGCGAAAAGATTTTCCAAATGAAACCGATCAAGTTCAGCAGCCGGCAGAAGAAACCGCACATCAGGCCCAAGAGAGCCAAACACCTTCGGAACGACATAAATCAACAGAGGAGTCCATCCAGGATGTAAAGGATTTTGAACAGGAACCGGGAATCGGTATCCCGATCCAGGAGATCAAACCAATCGGTCAGCACGAGCGGGAACGCGAAGAGAGTCTCCAGCGTACAAATCAAATAGAAGAAGAATACAACCGGGAAAAATTCAACGAGTAAATCCGCGCAACAAAAAAGGCTGCTTCGTGGATGATGTGTTTGAAGCAACCTTTCATTGAAACACCTACTATAATAATCGTACATTTCATGGCTTGTCAATACTAATTTTTTGTTTGAAGTGATATTTTTTTTATTTCCCTGTCTTTTTATTTCTTCGTGACATCGTTTTGTCTCTGCGCGTAACGTGATTTTCAATGGTTTCTTGCCGGAAAGATGCGTTGCAATTTTGAGATTTCTGTGGTACAAGAAGAGAGATACAGTTGTGCGTAAATCAAATTGCAGATAGAATTTTGCGGGAGCTGGACATGGAAAAACAGGCTGTTTCAAGACGCTCATTTTTAAAAACCGCCGCTGCGGCCTTTGCGAGCTGTACGGTTGGGGGGCTACCACAGGCAATGGCCGGGGGAATTCCTAAGCAGACAAAACCCAATATTATATTGATCCTCGCGGATGATATGGGTTACGGCGATGCTTCCTGTTACGGCGGCAGGCATGTTCACACTCCTCATCTCGATGCCCTGGCAGCCGGGGGCATGAAGTTTACGGACTTCCATTCCAATGGTCCGGTTTGCACGCCCACACGGGCGGCCCTGTTGACGGGAAAATATCAGCAGCGCGTGGGCATGGTCGATGTGGACCGTTCCCGTTTTTATACGCAGGTCAAGACCATGCCGCACAAAGAGGTTACTTTTGCAGAAGTACTCAAAAACGCCGGGTACCGCACCGCGTTGTTCGGAAAGTGGCACCTGGGAGACCACAAGCCGTTTTTGCCGCCTATGCAGGGTTTTGATGTGTATTACGGCCCTCCGTTTAGCAATGATATGACACCGGTATGGTCAAACAATTTCCGTCCGCCGCTGCCGATTATCGACCAGACGGATATCGTGGAACTTACGCCCGACCAGGAATACCTGACCGAGCGCTATACTGACCACACGATTGATTTTATCGCGGAAAACCATAGCCGCCCGTTCATGGTCTACCTGCCCCATTCGATGCCGCATCGTCCGGTCTTCGCTTCGGAGCCGTTTCGCAGAGAGTTCAGCAAAGAGCAGATGGACAGCATTGTCGAGGGGGACAAAAAAAGCCGTGATTTCCTGTATCCTGCCGCGATTGAAGAGATTGATTACAATGTCGGACGCATCCGCAAGGCACTGCGAAAATACGGGATCGAGAACAATACACTGATTATCTTTACCTCGGATAACGGACCTGCCAGCGGCAGTGCCGGGCCGTTTAAGGGCGGCAAGGGCAGTCTGTATGAAGGCGGCCACCGCGTACCGGGGATTTTCTACTGGCCAAACGGCATTAAAGCCGGTTCGCAAACCGGTGAAATCGCGCTGACGATGGACCTGCTGCCGACTTTCGCAAAATTGACAGGCGGATTTATTCCCAATCTTGACCAGATCGACGGGATCAGCCTGGTGGATTTGCTTACGAGGGGCAGGAAACTGCCCGAACGCACCCTGTTTTTCCGCATCAAAGAACGAAAGGCTGTCCGCCGCGGGCCGTGGAAGCTGCATGTGACCGACAAAAAGAACGGACAGACGGTGATGGAACTTTATCATCTGGATAACGATCCCGGCGAGACCACGGATATTAAGGATCAGCAGCCGGCCCTGGTAAAGGATATGGCTCAAATGCTGCGGGCCTGGGAGAAGAAGGTGGACACGGAAAACCCGCTGTCCGCGGAATGGTAAGAAGGTAATCGCCATGATCCCTGTACAAATAATTCCGGTAGGCGGTGATAATTATTCCTACCTGGTCCCTGTCAGCGATTCCGAGTTTTTGTGTGTGGACCCGACCGGTGCCGGGCCGGTTGAAAGTGCGTTAAAGGGGGGTAAACTTTGCGCAATCCTGGCAACGCATCACCATTTTGACCATGTCGGGGGTGTCGAGCCGCTCAAGAAAAAATTCGGCTGTAAAGTGTTCGGCGGCGATAAACGAATCAGCGGAATTGATGAGATCATGGGCGACGGGCAAAAACTGCGACTCGGCGACTTGGAAATCACGGCTTTAACCACTCCCGGGCACACCAGCGGCGGGATCAGTTTTCTTGTAGAAGCCGGGGAAGAAAAGGCGGTTTTTACGGGTGATACGCTTTTTGTCGGCGGCTGCGGACGGCTCTTTGAATGCGATGCAAAAACCATGTGGGATTCGCTGCAAAAGCTTGCTGGCCTCGATGAAAATACCAAGGTGTACTGCGGGCATGAGTATACGGTTGAAAATTTTGATTTTGCCTGCGAGGTGATGCCCAAAGATGGGGCTTTTCAAAAAGCCGCGGACCAGGCCGGTAAGGTGGTTCGGCAGGGCGGCGTTACCGTTCCCTCGACGATTGGGCAGGAAAAACAGTGGAATATTTTTCTCAGGGCCGGTGAGCCTGCTGTGCAGGAGACTATGAAAATGCAGGGACGACAAGCCTTTGAAGTTTTTGGACGGCTTCGTCCCATGAAGGATCGATTTTAAGGAGGGATGATGGTTACGGTATTACTGACGATTCTGGTGGTTCTGGTCCTCGGCGTGCTGGCGGCGGTGGTGTATGCACTCAAAGCGATCGCAGCCGGGCAAAGCCGCGGTGAATTGCAGGCCCAGGCAATCGAGGCCCTCGGCAAACAGGTTGAATCGCTTAATCAACGCCAGAGCCAGCAGGGCGAAACGCTCGATAAGAACCTGCGGGAAGGCCAGGCGAATATGACACGGTTCCTGCAGAACAACCAGGAAGCACTGACGAAACTGCACAAAGAGATCGGGCAGGTCCAAAGTGCCGGCCGGCAGATGGTCCAGGTCGCCGAGCAGGTACAGAAAATCGGCGACATCTTCAAGAATCCCAAACGCCGCGGCCAGTTGGGTGAGTTTTCACTGAGCCGGATTCTCGAAGAAGTGCTGCCCGCGGAGAGTTTTTCGCTTCAATATACGTTTTCAAATCATAAAATTGCCGATGCCGTGATTACCATGCCCGAGGCGAAGGTGGCGGTGGACGCGAAATTTCCGCTGCCCAGTTTTGAGCGGATCCTCGAAAGTGAAGATGACAGCGAACGCGAAAGGGCCCGTCGCCAGTTCCAAAAGGATGTAACGCTGCATATCGACAAGATCGCGTCGGATTATATCCTGCCCGAGGAAGGGACGCTGGATTTCGCACTGATGTATGTGCCCGCCGAGAATGTGTATTACGAGATGATAACGACCTATGACAGCGACAAGGTTTCGCTGCTGGACCGGGCGACGGCCAGGCGGGTGATCCCGGTGTCGCCGAATCTGCTGTGGGCCTATTTGATGACCATCGTGATGGGGCTGCGGGGTTTGCAGATTGAAAAGCAGGCCGTAGAGATTCGCCAGAACCTCGGCAAGCTGGGACGCGACTTCAACGCCTTTGGCGAGACCTGGCGGGTGCTGGGCCGGCACCTGAACAATGCGTATTCACAGTACGGCGACGGCAGCAAGCAGTTGGATAAACTCAACCTCGCACTGGACCAGATTCATGCGGAATCCGAGAAGGAGAATTTATGATACATTGTGATGATCTAAAGGGCAAACGGGTACTCGTAACCGGGGCATCGAGCGGAATCGGGGCTGCCACGGCCGAGTTGTTCGCAAAACAGGGGGCGATTGTCGGTGTGCATTATTTCCACACCGAGGACGGCGGCAAAGCGACGCTGGAAAAGGTCAATGCCGTTTCCACCGGGCACCTTGTCCGGGCGGATATGCGGGATCCGCAGCAGGTTGCGCAAATGGTAGAGCAGTTTACCCAAAAGGCAGGGGGGATCGATGTACTGGTCAACAACGCCGGCACCCTGATCGATCGGCAGATTCTGGCCGAAGCGACAGTTGCGTACCATGACGATATTTTCGCCACGAATGTGCGAAGCTGCTTTTTAGGGGCACAGGCCAGCCTTGATGCGCTGAAAAAAAGCCGCGGGTGTATCGTCAATGTCGGCTCGATTGCCGGGCACAATGGCGGGGGCGGCGGGTCGGGTATTTATGCCGCGGCCAAGGCCGCCGTCGCCACGATGACCATTGCCATGGCCAAGGAATTCGCTGAATTCGGGATTCGCGTTAACTGGGTATCGCCGGGATTGATCGAAACACGGTTCCATGAGCAGTTTTCCACACCTGAGCGGCGAAAAAAAGTTGCCCAGCAGACCCCGCTTGGCCGAAACGGCACCGCCGAGGATGTCGCCAATGCGATTGTTTTTCTCGCCAGCGAAGCGGCAAGCTTTATTACCGGCGAATACATTGCCGTAAACGGCGGCCTGCTGATGAAGCCTTGACTGAAATTTCGGGCTTTTCGGCTCGGATATTTTGTTCCGGAGCGGTTTTGTGGTAGAATAGGGGGAACTTTGACCGGTTTTTGTTGTCAGATATACAAAGGTTGGATAGTCGTGTTTTCAGGTATTTGTATACCCCGTTTTCGAGTTTTATATGAACAATAAAATGAATCATGCAGTAATGATCCTGACCGGGTCGGTGCTGATCGTCGCCAGCTTTCTAAAGGTGCACCTGATGACGACCCAGCCGATCGTCGGTGACCATTTGTGGGAACAATGGGAGTTTTTCCTGATCCAGGTACCGCTGGTGTTGGGCCTTGGGATATGGCTGGTCAGCGGTTTGTTTCGCAAGGCCGGCTGGATACTCGGTATCCTGGCACTTTTGGTCTTCCTGGGCGATACGGTTTACAAGGCTGTGACCGGGGCCGAGTCCTGCGGGTGTTTCGGTACCGTGGAGGTGGATCCCTGGGTTACACTGTTTGCCTTCAATCTGCCGTTTCTGGCCCTGATGCTTATCTTCCGGCCCAAGGGCGAGAAGCTTTTCGACTGGCCCCGATGGGACCACTTTATCGGCATTGCGGTGGTTACGGCCCTGCTCTTGCCCGCGACAGTAGGCTTTATGGCCATCAATAAGGTCGAACCGGTGCGGATCGACGGGATACAGATTTCCCTGCCGGATCCTGTGGTTAAGGATGCTTCTCCAGCCTTGCCGGACCCAGTCGAGATTGAAACAGAAGTGCAGCCGGGGCCGAAAGCTGAGATGCCGGAAACGGACCAATCTGCCCCAGCGGATGCTCAAGTCGAGCCCGATCCGGGTAACCCCGAAATTTCTCCTGAGGATACGAAGTCCGAGCCGGTGGATATCAGTCAAGAGACTCCAGAGCCGCAAACAGCCAATACGTCAACTGAACAAGAGAACGTTTCGGAAAAACAGACCGAGGCCGAAGAGATTCAAATCGAACAGCAGCCGGCCGCCTCCGAAGAAAATGAAAACATGTGGGAGCTGTTGCCGCTAATTGACATTGCGGATACCCTTAAAGAAGGCATGGCGATTACCGTACTGTTTCATACTACTTGTCCGACGTGTCGGGATGTGATACCGGCTTATGAAAAGGCCATCGAAGAACTTGGCGATATTCCGATAACTGTTGCCTATGTCGAAATCCCCCCGTATGGCGACCCTGCCGATTCGCCCATACCCGATAACGCGTTCGGTATCTACGGCAAACTTGCCGAGCTGGGCAGCGATGAAAAGGGCCGTAAGCAGAAGTGGTACATCGGCACGCCCCTGGTCGTCGTTACCCAGGACGGCGAAAAAGTCGCCGGCTGGCCCGAGGGGACTTCCCCGACCTTTGATGATCTGCTTGATACGGTTTTCTCCCAGTAATCCCGCTGGCCGGTGCGCATAAGAAAAGGAAGGCCTGTTCGAGAACAAACCTTCCTTTCGCCGTTTCGTGTCAGACATGCCCGGTAGACATATCTGTGCCGATAACGTCAGGCTTTTTACTTCTTGACGCGTGCAGATGCAGCGACAACTTCTGCAGCCTTTACCTTGGCAACAGCGTTCTCTGCATCGTCTTTTGCACGACGTGCCTGAGCGGCGATCTGCTCTGCACGAGCAGCAGCCTCTTCGGCCTTTGTTTTCTCTTCAGCAGCAGCTTCTTCAGCCTTGCGTACAGCTTCTTCTGCACGGCCTACAGCTTCAGATGCTTCGCTCTCAGCTCTTTCGAGCAGCTTGATAGCTTCTGCTTCAGCCTTTGCCTTTGCTACAGCCTGAACTGCAGCCTCTTCTGCCTTTTCTGCCAGAATAATGGGTCTTGATTTCGGTGTTGCCATTTTACATCTCCATAATCATGAACTGGAATTAGTTAATTAACTTTACTTGGCCAGCTTCGGCTGACAGTGAAATTTTTCGGCATAGCAGGGGGGGCACTTAATTAAATAATAGATATAGTCCTTTTTTTTGGTACTGATTTTAAGGTCGTTTTTTTGCCGGCTAATGAAGGATAAAAAAAATGAATTTATCGGCGGGAATTCATTAAGCCCCGTTCCATATATGCCGAATCTTGCTTTGTGTCAGGCAAATGATGCCATTTGCCGTTTGTACACTTCAATGTAAGCAGGGTAAATAAAGGCGTAGCCATGGATAAGGCTGAAATCGTCAAAATCAAGCGGTATTGCGACCGGGCAACCCCGGGACCATGGAAACGAAGCCTGGTCCGGGAAAAAACGGTCTCGGTCAATACAGATCAACCTCCTCACAAGTGGCGCAATATCGTCTGCTTCAATTCCGGTTCGCATATCCAGGATTGGTACAATTTCCAGTTCATCAGCAAGGCCCGGCAAGACCTTCCCCGGTTGACAAAGGCCTGCGTGGAACTGATGCATCTGCTGGAACTGACCAACCGCCAGCTCGAGCTTGAGAAAGCGAATAAAAAGCTCGAAATCGGCCTCGCACGCCTGCATCTTCGCCGGATCAATGAGAAAAAACTCAAGCTCAAAGGCGAAAACCGCCAGCTTGCGTCCGATAAGCAAAAACTGGAACTGGAGAAGCGTCAAAAAGACCTCCAGATTCAGATGAGTGAAAAACAGATCCAGCTTGAACGTACTATTAAAAATATTGAGCTGGAAAGAACCGCTAAACAACTGGAAATCGAAAGGGCCCAAAAATTGGAACTGTTTGACAGAGATTCCGGATATTTCAGGGGCGAATGTGACAAATTCCTGGACGAACTGGATCGTGTCGAAGCCTCCTTCAAGGGCAAAGAGGAAGAGATAAGACTCTCCGAGGGATGGACTGAGAACGACCTGAACGTAAAAGCACGTAAAATGATTGTGCCCAGGGATGAGCCGGAAACGACTCCTGAAGAAGAACAGAGGTATGAAGAGCGAATCCTCGAAATGGCGCGGCAGCTTCGGGCCAATTACGAGCAACCGGTCAGTGAACCTGCACCGGAGTATGCCCCTGTTGTGGAAAACACAGAAATAAACTCAAGTATTGAGGAGAATACCATGAACCTTGAACCGATCCAACCCGAAGAAGCCCAGAAGAAACTGGGCCTTGAAGATGCACAAAAGGCTGTAGGTGAGTATATCAACGAAGGTGAAGATGCCTGCATGAGCCTCGATTCCATGCTCGACGAGCTGGACAAGACCGAAGCCGCTTTGAATCAGTGGACCAGCGACAACGCTGAAAGCTACGGTCGATTTGGTGAAAATGTGGCCAGTGCGGCACAGGCAGCCAGCGAGTTTATCCGTCCCGCGGAAAACCTCGAAGAAGTGGCCCAGAGTGAGCCGCAGCAAGCTCCGCCCGCTGAAGAACAGCACAGCGAGCCGTTCGAGAGCAGCGACCAGACGCAGACGGCCTGAGAACCAAACGAAAAACGGTAAGAAATTCAGAGTGTGGCTGATTTAGCCCAGGACCTGTTCAAGGGGTGTATACTCCAGGCCGAGGCTGACAGCCACATTTTTATATGTGCATTTGCCCAGGTATACATTCACACCTTTTGCCAGCTCCCGGCTGATCCGGCAGGCCTCTTCAAGCCCCTTGTCCGCGATTAAAAGCCCCAGTCGAAGCGTCGTGCTTGTCAGTGCCTGCGTCGAAGACAGAGAAACCGCACCAGGCATATTGGCCACACAGTAGTGAACGATCCCTTCTTCGGTAAATACCGGTTCTTGATGCGTCGTTGGCCGGGAAGTTTCGATGCAGCCGCCCTGGTCCACCGCGACATCCACGATCACCGAGCCGGGTTTCATCATCTTGAGGTGCTTTCGCAGAATCAGTTTGGGGGCACTGGCCCCGTGGACGAGCACGCAGCCGATCACCAGGTCCGATTCCCGTACAATTTTCTCGATATTGGATTCATTGCTGTAGAGCGTGGTTACCCGGTTAAAATACAGATCGTCCATATAGGCCAGCTTTGCCGCACTGAGGTCCAGCACCGTGACATCCGCACCCATTCCCACCGCGATCCGGCAGGCGTTGGAACCGGCCACCCCGGCGCCAAGAATTGCGACTTTGGCCCTCGGAATACCCGGAACCGCACCTAAAAGTACCCCTCTGCCGCCGGCGGGCTTTTCGAGAAATCGTGCCCCGGCCTGTACTGCCAGGCGGCCTGCGATCTCGCTCATGGGCTTTAAACACGGCAGGCTCCCGTCTGGCCCTTCAATCGTCTCGTAAGCGACCCCCTTGATCTTTCGCTTGAGCACACTCTCGGTCAGCGGTTTTGAGGCCGCCAGGTGCAGGTAGGTATACAAAATCTGTCCTTCACGAAGCAGGGGGATTTCCTCTTCCAGCGGCTCTTTGACCTTGACGATCATGTCCGCGGTATCGAAAACTTCTTCACGGCTTGCGGCGATCTTCGCGCCCGCCTGCTCAAAGCTCTCATCCGTAAAACCCGCCCCCACTCCTGCGGATCGTTCCACCAGCACGGTGTGTCCGTGCCCGCAATAGGCCCGCACGCAGTCCGGTGTCAGGCCGACACGATATTCATGGGTTTTGATCTCCCTGACGGTTCCGATCATCATGGCAGGTTCCTTCCAAAAAATACACGGATCTTAGCCGGATTCCATCGCATAAAACGCGATCTTAGTCATACACGGGAAGGATGGATTTGTCAATGTCCCTTAGCAGAGGCGCGTTTTCATCCGCTTGTGACATCAGCGGATTGTCCGCCGGCCACTCGATCCCGATCTCGGGGTCATCCCAGCGGACCTGGAGCTGATCGTCCGAATCATAGTATCGGTCGCATTTGTACTGAAAATCTGCCGTCTCGCTCAATACGAAAAAGCCATGCAGAAACCCCCGGGGGATATACAATTGGCGGTGATTCTCTTCGGAAAGCCGTATTCCCACCCATTTGGCAAAAGTGGGGCTGCCCCGGCGGATATCCACCGCGACATCGAACACCGTCCCCTTCACAACCCGAACGAGCTTGCCCTGGGAGCTTTTCACCTGGGCATGAAGCCCGCGAAGCGTGTTTTGGATGCTGTGGGAGTGGTTGTCCTGTACAAAGGCTGTGTCGATCCCTGCCTTTTGGAATTCCTCGACGCGATAGGTTTCGGCGAAGTATCCACGCTGGTCCTTGTGGACTTCGGACTGGACGATCACCACCTCCGGAATTTGCGTGGGGATAAACTCCATTTCATCCCTATCTGTAGAAGAAATGCGGATTATTTGTTCAGTGAAGCCTTCAGGGCCTCAATGTCGCTGCTGGTCTGGCTGATCTCAGATTCGAGATTTTCGACCTTTTCGCGGTTTTGAGCGAGCTGGTCGGCAAGTTCCTCGAATGAATCGATCGCCTTGTCATGCAGGTCCGCGAAATCCTTGAGGGCATTTAAAAGCTCAGGATTGTTATTCTTATTTTTTGTGTCCATTATTAACCCTTCAATAAAAATACCTTTTTGATGGTATCGACCTTCTTTTCGAGGGGGCTTAAAAAAAACTTGCCCGATTTACCCCCGCCGGATTTGGAGATGCGTATAGATTATGTTATACTTTGGAATATGCCGTCATTTATGAAAAGGAAAGGGCGAATTATGCAGGAAAAAGATCTGGTTCAAATCGCCGGGTTCCTGGAAGAAACGGCAAATGACGTTAGAAGTATGGATTTTTCGAGACTGCAAATGACCTTATCGGAACTTCAGGATGTCAATGACCAATTGATGTCCGAAACCTTTGAGCCCTGGCAGATGGAAAACGGCCAGCTTGCCGATCAGCTCAAGGGACTTACGGTCCGATGTATGGACCTTTGCCTTGAAAGATTGTTGGTTCAGAACTGACAATGTCCGATAAAGCGGCCCCAGCGGCCGCTTTTTTTATGCGCATCTTTTGACGGGAAACTACTTTCGGGTATAATGCATCCCGGCCGACAGGTCCGATAATGACATTTGCCTTTCCGGGATGCCGGGATCGCCTGAAAATGAAAGGAATCGATACCATGAGAGGTTTTTTGCGTGTTGTTCTCCCGTTGCTGATCTGTGTCTCTTTAGCCGGGAGTCTTTTTGCCCAGGAACACCTGTATTACGCGGTCATCGCCGATGGCGCCAAGATCGGTTTTGCAGAGCACATCCGCAGCATCGAAAAGGGCAAAGTGACCAATTCCGAGAAGATGAATATCTCGATCTCCCGCGCAGGGATTGCCATGGAAGTCGCCAGCGAGGAGACAACGGTGGAATCCCTCTCGGGTATACCGCTGGCCTTTCGGGCCGTTCAGGAGATGAACGGCATGTCAGTACTCAATATTGAGGGCAAACGAAGGTCTGATGGTACGTTTACCGTGATCAGTGAATCCATGGGTACACGCCAGCAGATACCGTTTACCTATCCACAGGGGGCACTCATGGCCGAGGGGCTCTTGCAGGCACAGCTAAAGAAAGGCCTTGAACCGGGTACCACAGGCAGTGCGAAAGTCTTTAGCCCTGCTCTGCTCAAGGCGGTCGTCTCGACCTGGGAAATCGGTGAAAAGCAGCAGGTCGATCTGTTCGGCAGAATTGTTTCACTCTACGAGGTTGAAAACCACATGACCGTGCAGATGCAGGAGATGACGACAAAGGTTTACATCGATGAAAAAATGATCCCTTACAAAATGGTGATCCCGATGATGGGAATTACACTGGAGCTGATCCAGTGCGACAAAAGCGTGGCGATGAGCAAGAATGATGTAGTCGATTTCTTCGAGAAGGTGACGGTTCAGAGCCCGAAGGAACTGACCGAAAAGGAGCGTTCAAAGCAACTGGTGTATCACCTTGTGCCGCAGGAGGATGCTGAGCTGACTTTCATCGAAACCGGCCAGCAGAAGGTGAAATCCGGGGAGAAAGCTGTGACCATTACGATTGATCCTGCGTCGAAAAAACTGAATTCAAAAGAAACCTGGCCGCTGAAGATCGACGATCCAGAAATCAAGGCATTCATCGAACCGGCCCGTTATCTGCAAAGCGATGATAAAGAAGTTCAAAAGCTTGCGAAAAAAGCGGTAGGCTCCACAAAAGACATTGACGATGCGGCCGCGAAGATCGAGGCATTCGTGGAAGAGTACATCTCGGACAAAAACCTTTCCGTCGGCTATGCCACTGCCGCGGAAGTAGCCCAGAGCAGGCAGGGCGACTGCTCTGAGCATGCAGTGCTTGCGGTCGCCATGTGCCGCTCACTGGGAATCCCCTCACGAGTGGTTACCGGGATTGTCTATTCAGATACGTTTTTAGAAGGCAGGACCATCTTCGGCGGCCATGCCTGGGGCGAGTATTACAACGGCAAAGCCTGGATCGCATTTGACGCGACACGTTCGAGTGAGGGCGGTTATACTTCCGGGCACATCGCAATGGCCACCGGCAACGGCGATCCAGCGGACTTTTTCGGGATGATCAATACGCTGGGGTATTTTACCGTTGATAAGATCGAGGTGGTAAAATAAGCGGCCTGCGGATTAGTCGTCAAAGCGGATGTCTTCGAGCACAAACTGGATCGATGTATTGCCGTTATAGGTATTTAGCCCCGGACGATATGCGACGTTGAAATAGTCCGCTTCCACGATGCGTTTTTCCATGGACCCCATCCGAAAGCCGATACACCGCATCGAACCGGTATCGTCCGCGATATTGATCTGCAAATGCTCACCCTTGGAGCCGACCCGCCGCGGCTGGGAGATCAGCCGAACGGATTTCGTACAGATCAGCGGTTCAGGGTTCCCCGGGCCAAAGGGTTCCAAAAGGGACAATTCCTTTACGAATCGAGGGGTAATATCCGCGATCTGGCACGCGGCGTCGATCATGACCGGGCAGATCATTTCCTGGTCACGAAGGTTTTCGCGGGTGTATTTCTCAAAAGCCGCCATGAAATCGGGAATTTTTTCCGTGGTCAGTTTCAGCCCTGCGGCCATTTTGTGCCCGCCGAAGGTTTCGAGGTGCTCGCTGCAGTGGGAAAGGGCTGAGTACAGGTCAAATCCGTCGATAGACCGCGCCGAGCCCTGTGCGGTTCCGTTTTGGGTATTGAGAAGGATAGTCGGGCGGTAGAATTTGTCGATAATTCGCGAGGCCACGATCCCGATCACGCCGGTATGCCACTGATCGTCGCTGAGCACGATGGTCTTGCGATCCGGATGATCCAGGCCCTGTTTGGAGATCATGTCGCAGGCCTGCTTGAAGATGCCTTTTTCGACGGATTGCCGCTGCTGATTCTGCTGTTTCAGATATTGGGCTATCTTAAAGCACTGCATGTCACTCTTGCCTGTTAAAAGTTCCACAGCAAGGCGTGCATGGCCCATACGTCCCGCGGCGTTTAGCACCGGTGCCATGCGAAAACCGATATGCCAGGTCTCCAGTGTCTGGCCGTTTAGCCCAGTCTGTTCGATCAGGGCCCGAACGCCCTTTAGCTTCGATTCGGCCAGGGCTTTTAGCCCGTAACTGGTCAAAATACGGTTTTCGCCGCGGATATCCACCACATCCGCGATGGTGCCCATCGCGGCCAGCGTCGTGGCATTGAGCAGAAATTCCCGCAGTTCCGGGCGGGCGCCTTTTTGCTCCCTGAAGCGGTTGGCAATCGCCCAGGCCAGTTTAAAGGCCACGGTCGCCCCCGCGGAATCAGGATTAGGATATTTCGGATCGATCAGTGGGTGAACGACAGCATTGGCCGGTGGAAGCGATTTTCCGGGCTGGTGGTGGTCCGTAATGACCATATCTACACCCAGTTCCCGGGCCAGGGCGGCGGATTTGTGGGCTGTAATGCCGCAATCTACGGTAATAATCAGGTTTGCCCCCGTCTCGGCCAGCAGGCTGATCGCCGCTTCATTGAGCCCGTAGCCCTCATCCACGCGGTGGGGGATGTAAAAATCGACCTCCGCTTCCAGCAGTTTGAGCATTTCGAGAAGGATGGAAACCCCCGTAATGCCGTCCACGTCGTAATCGCCGTAGATAATGATCCGCTGCTTCTTTTTCACTGCTTCAAGGATCACATCGACTGCCTGGGCACATCCGGGCATCTTTTCCGGTTCGATCAGGTCGGAAAGCCTGGGGCCGAGGTACCCCCGAGCGGTCGTTTTATCGGTAATTTCCCGGTTAATCAGCAATTGGGCCAAAAGCGGAGTGACCCCAACGGTGGTTCCCAGGTCCCGTGCCTGGTCACTGGCGGGGTGTAGAGTCCATTTCTTTTTATGCTTCCGTGCAGCCACAGCCATTTGATTAAGTATCCATTGTATTGTTGACAGTTCCGGCAGCAAACAGGCCGGATTTTTCAGTATATTATCTGAGTATAATTCAAATGACTCCTGGAGTCAATTGCGACATTTTGCAGGCTCATTTCGGGAAATACTCATGGTCGCTACATTCGATACGACCGATAAAGTTTAACATTATGAAGTATGGTTTTCGGATTTAGAAGGTAGAAAAACAACGCCTTGGCTGTTAAAAACTTTTTTTTCATCCTGTTAATCCAATAATAGCAGTCACTAACAGAAATCTAACAGATAAACACGATTTTTTTTGATTTTTCCGCTTGTATGCCCCCCGGAATTTTTATAGTATTGAGGACGTTCTAACCGAACAACATGTAGGATTAATATTGTATAAACAACCACATATAGTGGTTTTGAAATTGTTACATGGAGGTATCAATGTCTGTTGAAAACACCCGCGAATTTGATTCAAAAAACGATTCAGATTCTCAGTTCCACCCATGGAAGGGGCCGGAAGTGAACCAGAATAAAGGAGTATCTGTGTCCAGATATTTCTCCACTGAGGGCGTTCATCCCTTTGATGAGCTCGAATGGGACAAACGCTCGGCCAAAATTGCCGATGAGCACGGCAAGGCCATCTTTGAGCAGGAAAATATCGAGGTTCCCAAGTCATGGTCTCAATTGGCGACAAAAGTTGTCGTAAGTAAGTATTTTTACGGAGATGTCGAGACCGGCCAGCGTGAATACTCCGTCAAGCAGCTCGTCCATCGGGTCTGCCGCTCGATTGCCAACCGCGGAAAGCGCGACGGTTATTTCGCCAGTGATACGGATGCGGAGAATTTTTATCAGGATTTGACCTGGCTGTGCGTCAACCAGTACGGGTCGTTTAATTCGCCGGTCTGGTTCAACGTTGGCCTGTATGATATTTACGGCATTGCCGGCAGCGAGCACAACTTCCGCTGGGATCCTGCCGCGAAAAAGGCGGTTCCCTGCGAGAACAGCTATGAATACCCCCAGGCGTCGGCCTGTTTCATTCAGTCGGTCGATGACACGATGGAAGATATCATGCGTCTGGCCCGCTCCGAGGCGATGCTCTTCAAGCACGGCTCAGGGACCGGTACCGACCTTTCCACCCTGCGCAGCAGCCGCGAAAAGCTCTCCGGCGGCGGAAAGCCCTCCGGGCCGCTTAGCTTTATGCGGGTATATGACCAGATTGCCGCCGTCGTCAAATCCGGTGGAAAAACCCGCCGCGCAGCCAAGATGCAGTCGCTTAAGATTCACCACCCGGATATCAAGGACTTTATCACCTGCAAATCCGACGAAGAGAAAAAGGCATGGGTTCTCCTTGAAGATGGCTACGATGCCGACAGTGCATACAACAGTGTCATGTTCCAGAACGCCAACCTCAGCGTCCGCGTGACTGACGACTTCATGGAAGCGGTTGATAAGGACGGCGTATGGTATACCAAGTCGATCACGACCGGAAAGGACATCGAGCAGCTCTCCGCACGGGAGCTGATGGAGCTGATCGCCGAGGGCACCCGTATCTGTGGTGACCCCGGCCTACAGTACGATACCACCATCAATAAATGGCATACCTGCCCCAATTCCGGGCCGATCAATGCCTCCAATCCGTGCAGCGAGTACATGTTCGTGGACAACTCCGCGTGCAACCTCGCTTCGCTGAACCTGATGAAGTTCCGCAACGAGGACGGCACCTTTAACGTCGAGAGCTTTAAAAAGGCCGTTCGCCTGTTTGTTATCGCACAGGAGATTCTCGTTGACCACGGCAGCTACCCGGAACAGCGAATCGCCGAAAACAGCCATACCTACCGCCCGCTGGGCCTGGGTTTTGCCAATCTCGGCAGCCTGATGATGAGCCTGGCGCTGCCGTACGATTCTGATCAGGCCAGGGCTTGGGCTTCGACGATTGCCGCGATTTTGACCGGTACCGCCTATACCGTAAGTGCAGAGCTGGCTCGGATCAAAAATCCCTTCGACGCTTACGAAAAGAACAAAGACTCCATGCTCAACGTCATCGGCATGCACCGCGAGCATGCAAGGCAGATCCCAGAGGTCCACTGCGTGGACTACATGCTAAACGCCGCCAAGGACGCCTGGGACCAGGCGTTTGAGGCCGGTTCGCTCCACGGCTTCCGCAATTCGCAGGTCACCGTGATCGCCCCGACCGGTACCATCGGCTTTATGATGGACTGCGACACCACCGGCATCGAGCCGGATATCGCACTGGTCAAGTACAAGATCCTCGCCGGCGGCGGAATGCTCAAGATCGTCAACCGCACCGTTCCGATGGCCCTTGATACGCTCGGCTACAGCCCCGCGGACATCAAGGAAATCTGCGATACCATCGACCAGGACGACACCATCGAAACGGCGAAAAAACTCGTCGCGGACCACCTGCCCGTGTTCGACTGTGCCTTTAAGGCCAAAAACGGCAAACGCAGTATCCACCACAGCGCACACCTCAAGATGATGGCCGCCGTTCAGCCGTTTATCTCCGGTGCGATCAGCAAGACGATCAACATGCCCCACGAGGCGACCTCTGAGCAGATCATGTCCGCCTATATCGACGGCTGGAAAATGGGCCTAAAGGCCGTGGCCATTTACCGCGACGGCTCCAAGCGCCTCCAGCCGCTCAATACCTCCAAAAAAGAAAACAAGGCCAAGACGACCAAGGCAGCCGTCGTTGCGGAACCGGCAACGACCAAGCCCTTCCGCCGCCGCCTGCCGGAAACCCGCCAGAGCCTGACGCACAAATTCTCCGTCGCCGGCCACGAGGGCTACCTCACCGTGGGCCTCTACGAAGACGGCCAGCCCGGCGAACTGTTCATCACCATGGCCAAAGAGGGCAGCACCGTTGGCGGGCTCATGGATGTCGTCGGCACATGCGTTTCGATGGCACTGCAGTACGGCGTACCGCTGATAACGCTGGTGGACAAATTCCGCCATGCACGGTTCGACCCCTCGGGCATGACCTCGAACAAGAACATCCCGTTCGCCAAGAGCCTGATCGACTATATCTTCTGCTGGCTGGGCTGCCAGTTCATTCCCGGCTATGCCGAGAAGAACACACCCAACCGTTCGGGTTCGTCTTCTTCTTCGGCAACCAAGAAGGCCGAAAAGGGTCCCTCTGCCAGGGAAATCGTCGAAAAAACCCAGACCCTCGCCAAAAAGCTTGACCAGGCAAGGGCCATCCAGAGCGTTCCGGCCAAGTCGGAAGCGGCCAAAAAGGATGCACCCGTTGCAGCGGCTAAGCCGAGCTCGCAGGCGCAGGCACCCAAAACGGACCGATTTACCGATCCCAGCAGCGAACTGGTCGCCTCGATTGTAAAATCTGCAATTACCGATCAGGGCACACAGGGCGAATCGGCGGTCATGCAGCAGTTCAACAGCCAGTTCCAGCACTTCCAGGACGACGCACCCGCCTGCGACATCTGCGGCTCGATCACCGTGCGAAACGGCACCTGCTACAAGTGCTTCAACTGCGGAAACTCGATGGGATGCTCATAATGATTAAATTAGGGACAGGCACCAACAATTGAATAACGCTTAACCACTTTCCCGGCAATCAATGACGGATCGCTGCCGGGCAAAGATCACGGACGGGTTAGGTTTCGGGAACGGGCTCGGTGGAAAACCGGGCCCGATTTTTTATGCGCCCTGCGAACCGGAATCCCATTATCCATACCTTGACGTCGAGGCAAACGGAAGGTACAATTATCTTGTATTTAAGGGATTTACGATGGTTTCAATGAATGACCTCTACATAAAAAGGCAGGAAATTCTTAAGCTGGCAAAGCAGCACGGAGCGGATAATGTTCGTGTATTCGGCTCGGTGGCCCGCGGAGAAACCAAGCCCGGCAGTGATGTGGATTTCCTCGTAAATCTTGAAGACGGTCGTTCCCTGATCGATCATATCGCCCTGATCTGCGATCTGGAAGAGCTTCTCGGCTGCAAGGTGGATGTCGTCAGCGAAACCGCTTTACACAGGGCGATCCGGGATAAAGTGATCGCAGAGGGGGTAGCCCTTTGAAAGCTGACCGCATATATCTTGAACACATCCAGGAATGTGCATCAAATATTCTGGAGTATACTCGCGGCGGCAAGGACGATTTTATGGATAACAGGATCATACAGGATGCAGTGATTCGTAATTTTGAGATCATTGGTGAAGCGACAAAGCAATTAAGCGACGAAACCACTTTGAGGCATACCGAGGTTCCCTGGCGTGAAATGGCACGCTTTAGAGATATCCTGATTCATCATTATTTGGGGATTGATTTAGAGAGGGTATGGCTGATCGTTGAGACGAATGTCCCTGTGCTGAAATCAGCGATTGATGATCTGCTTGATAGTCATTAGCAGTCAGGTAGGCTGACGGTGTACGGTTTTAATACCGTTTCAAATACGGGTTCCCGCTGGACTCGAAGGCCTTGCCCGCTACGCTGAACGGCCGAAACTTGCCGATATTGTTCAAAATCCCCGCTGCGGCCATACTCACCAGAAGCGACGACCCCCCATAGCTTACAAACGGCAGCGTCAGACCCGTAATCGGCATCAGCCCCAGCGTCATCGAAATATTCACCACCGCCTCGACCGCGAACATCGCCAGCACGCCAATCGTCACCAGCCGGCCGAATGCGTCGGTATTGAGCCACGCGATCTCCAGCCCGCACGCGATAAACACCGCGTACAGCCCGATCACCGCCATCGTCCCCCAAATCCCCCACTGGTGCGCGATAATCGCGAAAATAAAGTCGTTATGCCGCTCGGGCAGGTTATACGTCAAATACGGCCCGTCAATGTAAGGCCCATCGGCAAAGCCGTAGCCATGCACGCCGCCCGACGCAATCGCATATTTCGAGCTGGTAAGCTGCCATCCGCTGCCTCGGTTCCACGCCGCCTCGCTGAAGGTCCGCCGGCCGGTCAAAATCTTCGACAGCATCTCGTGTTCGCGGGTCTGCTCCCGCAGCCACGGGCTCTGCAAAAGCACCGAACTGATCCGCAGCCGCTGGTAATGGTTCATTTTCACCCATAAAACGGGGCTCACCATCACCGCCAGCAGGATAATAATCAGCAAATGCTTAACCTTCGCCCCCGCTACGAACAGCATCGAGAACAATACCGGCATCATCAACAGCACCGTCCCCAGGTCCGGCTCGAACAAAATCAGCACCATCGCCAGCACCGTCAGGGCAAACGGCCCGATCAGCCCCTTAAAATGGTCATAATTGGCCCGATACCGCAGGTACCACGCCAGGGCCAGGATATACGCGATTTTGCACGCTTCGGACGGCTGAAACTGGATAAACGTCGATTCCGTCCCGAACCGTATCCATCGGCACGTCCCGTTAATCACCGGGATCATAATCACCGGCGGCAAATGAATCCGCACGAATTTTCCCACCAAAAGCAGCGCCAAAAGCCCCAGAATCGCCCCGTATATCCAGTACGAAAGCGGCCCGAGCCACCGGTAATCGATCATATTAATCGCTAATATCGCCGCGGTGCCCAGCATCGCGAAAAAAAGCTGCTTTTTCCAGGCGGAAGCGAACATCCCGGGTCCGGAATCCGCCGCGTTGTCGCCCGGGTTGCCCGAGGCGTATATAGTAAGGATACCAATGGTAATCAGCCCGGCCATCGCGGCCAGCATAATCACCCGCACGATCAGAATGCGTCCCTGGAAGATCTCGAGCATTGCCTTTTTATCGTCCTGTACAGAAAAAACGGCCAAAACAGCGTTTTCAGTGCCATAAACAGCGAAAATTAACCTGAAAACCCACTTGGACCGCTGGATATATTTATTACAATATTATAGCATCTTATCAGCAGTGCTTTCGGCAGGAAACCGCCGGGGCATGATATTTTCCAAAAATCTCACCAATCACTCCCGCGAACACTGAAAAATTTACTTTTATCGGACAGATTTTAACTGCTCTTAACGCAGAAAAACCGCCGACGCTCAAAAAAAAGACGCGGTCAGGGAAAAAAAGCGAAAAAATCTACAGTACCGGACAATATACATCCTTTACTT
>CAYVUI010000025.1:0-12348 GCA_964454745.1 uncultured Pirellulales bacterium
AACGATATTGCCGTCATAGACTTTCTTAACTTTCTCCAGAATTACCTGAGCCATTGCAAATTCCTGTACAAGAAATATCATTTACCATTTTTTAATCCCGTTTTTTGGAGGATTGGGTGAGATTGATGCAAATGTAACCACAAGCCTGACGATGTTCCCATTTTGAATCAAGACATTCGCCCACTCTTTCGCATCGCCTGTATCAGGCTTATACTGAATAGTAAGTAGAGGGATATTTGTCCTCATTTATACTGCCTCTACGAAAATTTCTAAACGACACCGCTTCATCATATCATCCTTTCAGCGCTCCTGAACTCAAGCCTTTTACGAAGAGTTTCATGGAAAAAAGAAATATAATAATCAGGGGGATTGAAGAAATCGCATAAGACGCCATCATGGGTCCCCAGTCCTTGACATAAGCCCCTTCAAGCTGATACAGTTTCACTGCAATTGGAAGCTTCCATTCATCGCGCAGGACGACCAGTGGAAGGACAAAACTATTCCACTCCGCGATAAATCTTAAAATAGCAAGGGTCGATAAAATAGAACCACTCATCGGAATCACGATATTAATAATCTGACTGATATGCCCGGCCCCATCCAGCTGGGCCGCTTCGAAGAGGTCATCGGGAATCTCTGAAATAAAATTGCGTAATACATAGATCGTAATCACCTGCCCGGTTGCGGCACCACACATAATTAACGAAGAGAGCGTATTGAGCAGATTCATTTTTTTCAAAAGGGAAAAAAGCGGGATCAGATTGGCAATACTGGGCATCAACATGAGTACAATAAATAATGACCAGAGCAGATTCGAGCCCGGCATCCGGTATCTTGCAAAAAAATAAGAAGCTCCCAGGGCAAGTATCATCGTAAGCAGTGTTCCGTAAATACAAATAAAGAAGGAATTCCCGATGGAACCCCCGATCGTTTCCCAGCCTGCGATCCAGTTCTCAAAATGAAGTGGAAAGGTCGGCAGCCATGGCTGATTAAAAAACTGCTTATTGGACTTCAAGCTGATATTCAAAATCATATACAATGGAAAAAACGAAAAGAACATGATCAGCCATATGAACAGGTGTTTGGGCAGTTCCTGTCGAAGATATCTTTTTTTCAGTGTTATGTTTTGTGCCGGCATTAGAGTTTACCTGTTACTTTTGAGTATTTTGTTGTTGATCAGGGTCAGGACGAGTATAACGAGAAAAATCAGGAGTCCGACGGCACAGGCATACCCCGCTTCCTGGTCTACAAAAGCCTTCCTGAACATGTATAACCCCGGGACCATACCTGCACCTCCGGGGCCCCCGGTATTTCCGAGAAGAACGAGGACAAGACCGTACCCTCTCATTGTATTTATGATCATAAGCACGAGATTAATTTTGACCTGGCCGAGTATGAGAGGCAGTTCAATCGATGTGAATTTCCTGAACCATCCCACACCATCTATTTCACAGGCATCATAGACATCTTTGCCGATATTCGATAAACCTGCCAGATAGATCAACACCCCGACAACCCCGACCCAGGGGAAACCCCAGAGTATTAACGAAGGGATGACGAGTTCCTTTTGACTTAACCAGGCAGGATCAACGCCCTCCAGGAATATTTCCCATCCAAAAGTATTGTCCAGGAAATGGAGAAGAGACATCAGGCCCGTAAAGCGGAGCACTTTGTTGAGGATCCCGAAGGTCGGATCGAAAAAGTATTTCCATATTAAAAGCCAGACAATCCCGGGAATAATCATGGGGATCACAAACAAGACTCGATAAGCATAGGCCCATTTTTGACTTCTTAGCCTGTGGATGACGACCGCAGTAATGATCGAGGGGATCATTTTGAAGAAGTTCGAGAAGATCAGGATAAAAACAACGATAAATGCATGACCAAGAACCGGGTCCGTAAAAGCCCGCAAATAGTTTTTCAAACCAACAAATATTTTAATGTCTCCCCCGTCCCAGTTGAAAAAGGAATGATAGATGGCACTCCAGGCGGGAAAATAGGAAAATGTTACTAAAAAGAGGACACTTGGCAAAACCAGGAGATATAATTGCCAGTAGCTTTTCAGGTTTTTCAGTTTAATCTGCTTCATCAATACTCGCAATCAAGGAAAGGTATAGCTGCCCTGCTGCAAATGATACCAAGTATATCTTCTTGCATCAATGGAATGCTGCATTACATTAAGGACTTCTACGGATAGCTGGTAAGGTGAACAACTGCCGACAAGCCCTCCTACATTAACATCTCCGGCTTCTTCAAAAAGCATTTTTGACTGTTCAACCGCGATGTTGTAACGAGACCTGACAAGCATTCTCTGGTAGGTTTTATCGAGCATGACAAAATCTTCTTTGCCCCGTGTGAGCCATATTTTTTCAAGGTTTTGAGCAAAGGTTTCATATTCGATTTCCCCGGTAAGGTATCTTGGAAATTCCTGTCGGAACCATAAAGAGACCTGGGGCAGATTGCTCTCGAACGGCATTATCCTTGCCCCGGCACCGACAGGATGCGGTTCAAATTCGGCGACGAGGGGAAGCGGCTTTGCCCCTTTGATGGGGGGATACCAATAAACAAGCTGGTTAAACAATTCATTGAATTTTTGTGAAGTGCAGAACATCATAAAATCAATTGCCTGTTCGGGATTCGGACTGTTTTGTGAGATCGAGAAATGAATGGTCGGAACCTGGGACTCTGACATTTGGGTTTCAACGAAATCCCCATAGAGCGGGTGGTCTTTGCACGGCAGAGGAAAATCAAAGACGCCAATTTCAAAGTCCGCCGAATCCGCGTAAACTTTGGCATCACGAACATTTCCAACGATCATAGCAGCATTTTGCTGAATGAAAAGAAATCTTGCCTGTGCGGAATCGCTGGAAATGAATCCAGGCTGACTGAAGCTTAATATATTCCGGACAACTTCAAAGGCCGCTTTAATCTTTTCATGTTGAAACGTAAATGTATTGGTATAGAGACCGTAGAGCGTGCATTCCGTTCGAGCGCTTGCCCAATAGCAGGCGTCATATTTGTCAACAATACCGTCGGCGAGTGCACCGTAGTATCGGTACAATATGGTGTAAATGCTCGTATCATCCACGGCAAGGGGGAAGAGTCTTTCCTGATGGGTGTCGGCATATTGATTGATCCGCTCGCAAATGTTGATAAAATCAGAGTAGTTTTCCGGGGGAAGGCCAGAGCCTGTAATCCTTCTCAGAAGGCTCTTATTGTAGTAGATCCTGATGGTTTCGACGGTAAGAGGAATCGTGTAGTATTCCGTAAGATGGTCCCAGTATCCGCTTTTCATATTGTCCAGATAGGTTTGTCGCCATTGAATTCCCTCAAGAGGCGTGTTTTTATTGTAAGGATTGGTTCTATTGACGTAGCTGGACAGGGGGACCATGTACCGGGAAGCCAGAGACTGCCATGTCTGGGTGTAATAGCCCCCCATTTGTACGATATCGGGAACGGTTTTGCCCAGGCATTGAGTTGTTATCCATTGCTGATAGGCCTTTTCAGCGATCAGGAGGGGCTCAATTTTTACGCCGGGATTTCGTTTTTCATATTCATCGGCAATTACTTGAAAAGCTTTTTGGACATTTTTATCAGTCACTTTATGGGCAATTCGAATGACAATGGAATTTCCATCTTCGGTGCGGTGCCTGAGGAAGGTGTTGTAGGCAACCCATGCTGAAGAGGCGATCAACATTGCGAGCAAAACGAAAACAGCGAGTCTTTTCTTCAGGTAGATCCACAAGTCATTCATTGATTTCTCCCTGAGTTTTTATTTTTTTTCGCATCAGATCGATTTTATTTTGGGCAGGGTAAGTAAGATAGTCCCTCGGGCAATCGACAGGTATTCTTTCATACCATGGTAATGCCTTGTCATATTCCCCGAATTGAATACTATAGATTTGGCCAAGGCCCCAGTAGACCATCGCCCATCGTTTTGGATTGCAGGTTTTCAGCTCACCAAGCCTGAGGCTGTGAGGAAGAGCCTTTTGGTAATTTCTTTCCACCTCCTGGTACCAGTAACTGAGCCGAAAGAGCATACTGGTTACGAGTGCGTTGTCCGGGTTTTGGGCGAGATACTTTTCGAGTGTTTCAAGTCCTAACTGGACAATTTGTGGATCATTTTCGGCAAAATAGGTCGCTGCAAGTGAGAGGACGGCTTCGTCGCAGGCAGCAGAATCGTAATGATCCGTAAGGATATCTTGATATAACTCTCTTGCCTTTGTCACAGCTTCAGGATCATTTGCATTTTGCAGTTGGGCGATCCTGAGCATGGCCCAGGGAACAACTCGATGCCCGGAGAAATCCGTCATGATCCTGTGAAAATAATTCTGTGCCTGTTGAGGTTGTGAGGGCGAAGAAAACTGATAAACATTGGCCAGGCCAAATAAAGCCTGCACTTTTTGATCGCGGTTGGCGTTTGGATCTTCAAGTACTTTTGTAAACCGCTTTATCGCATTGGGCACATTGCCCACTCTTGATAGTTTCCAGGCTTGGGACAGGATTTGACTTTGCTGATCCTGGATTTCAGTTCCAGGGGTAGCTGTGACGTTGTTTGAGGAAAAAGATTGTTTTTTCTTCGCATCGATACAGATGCCGGCAATGATCAGTGAGAGAATCACCAGTGAGAGAATAAGTTTTGTTTTTATTTTTTGCATCTATCTGCAACAGAAATCTAATATTTTACTCAACCAGTTCCGCAGGGAGGTGTTTTCCAAGCAGGAAGTATTTTCTGTCAGGATACCACAAGGTGGTCCGACCTTTCCACTGGGTGAGACTGGTATAGGTTGCAACTTCACATGTCCCTTTCGGGCCGACAGTGACCCCATCTGTATCGAGGATCTGTTTGGGTTCGCTAAACCAGATCGGCTGGCAGGCGTCTGGCATGTACGCACCGATACTGATGAAAGCGGGCCGTCGATTGTATAAGGCGTCGCCGGGGCCGTATTGGCCCAGATTACCATTATTATTATGATACAAGAGTAAGAATTTGCCATTGTTGAGGGTATAGACAGGGCAAGGTGCGATGGGCTGCTTTACAAGGCGGCCATCGTCTTTATTTCTTAAGGGTTCAGGTTGACGCCAGGTATGTCCGTTGTCCTTTGAGACACTATAGTATATAAACCCTGTAAATGTTCTCATTACACAAAACAATCTTCCGTCAGGGAGCAAGACACAGCTGGGTTCCTGTGCGACAGAAATGTCATCACTTCCGGGATAATTTACTTCCAGGCCTGTGATGTCATCGGGAAGGAATGTAATTTTTAAGTCTTTGGGGTCAGGGGAATCATCAATATTCTCAAAACGCATGAATTTTGATCGGCTGTCCCTGCTGTACCAGCCGGCAATCTGTTTGTTGAAAACCTCAGGGCTGGTCCATTGCGTATAACCAAGGAAGATTCTGCCGTTTTGATCCCGAATAGGCAGCTGCCACGCGATCCAGTTCTTAGGAAGCAGCGGGTCCGGGTGATCGTAGCGGTCTCTGGGCATATCAATCTCCCCGCCGTCCTGCCAGGTGTTACCGTCATCATCGGAAAAGACACATCCCATATTTCCGGTTGTGGATCGATTCATATCGGATCGAATATCTTCCTTGAGGTAAATGCAGTAGATTCTCCCCCTGGCATTGACCATCGGCACAGCCCAGCTCGCCTGAAGCAGTTGTCCATTTTGATGCCTGTGAGGGATGATCGTTTTGGGTTTTTGCCAATTCTCACCGTCGCTGCTTCTTGCCATTACAATTTTATTATCGCCATGCCCCTCACATGAACTCTGGGTCCAGACAGCCAGCAGGGATTCACTTTTGGGTGCTTTGAATACCAGAAAATGCTCATTATCGGTATCATTCCTGCCGGAAGGACAGTAAACGATGACATCCGGCCTGGTACGCTTACTTTCCGTATCTGATATAGATTTTGAAAATTCCCATTTCTCGGAACGGGTCCTTTCCGATATTGTTTTGTCCATCTTCGATACCTTTCTATGCCGCAAGGGCTTTTGAATCTCACTTTTCCCGGCTGGAAGAGACAACAATGTTTTCCAAAGGCTTGTCATCCCTCGATGACAATGCCAGCCAGAAGGACCAATCAGAGCCCCAATAATTCGAGCATTTCACGATAATCTCATTCCAGCCGTTTTCAAGTGCTATTTTGTATTTTATTTCTTTTCCGAGCAGGCCGGCTGCCAGGTCATCCGAATAGATTTCTTTTCCATTTAGATTAATTGTTCCCAGTTGACTGAAACTTCCATGAAGATAGACATCCTGTTGAGCGTCACTGCGTATGTATGTTTTTGCATAGGCTATCGACCTGTGAATCTCGCTGAAAATGTTATGCAAAGCCACAAGTGGGAATCCATTTGACGTATTTTTCCAAAAGGTCCATTTTGATACGGCCTCGCTATCGATGCCTTCATTCATTTGCTCGCAGCTTTCATCATCAAACGGACCGGCGATCATCCAGTCTTTTATCGCGGTTTCCTGAAGCAATTGATTCTTTTCATAATACCTTTGTGCCTGGGCGGTCAGTTTTTCTTTCGCTTTTTGTATCATCACCCCGTTCACAAGCCATTGTATCCTGTTTGCATATAAAGGCCCGATGTTTTTTCCATAAAACTCTAACAGCAGTGAACCATCTGTAACTTCAATTTCAAATGCCTTATGATCGAAGTAACCCGAAGTGAGTGTGTCTCCCACAGCTTTGAGTTGGCCGTTTGCCTTTACAAATGTCATTGAAGTCCGGCCTTCATTGTGAGTGCCAACCGCTTGAAATACACCGTGATTTCCCGTAATCACCGTGACAAAGTATTTCCCGTTTTCCAGATCGACCTGGAACTGACCGGTGTAGGTTTCCGGTTCGGCTTTTTCGTATCGAACTTCCGGACCCGTATTCTGAATAAAATCATCATGAACTCCGTCGATCAGGTCATAGCTGACCGTCTTGATGGGGCCTTTTGCAAGCCAGCCAAATCCCTGCTCTTTTGAATACAGGGTCTGCGGAGTCACGGTCTGCCACCCCCTGGGTGAAGAATCGCTGCCAAAATCAAACTTGTAAGCCGCATTGACTTGATAAGGTTGTTTTCTCACTTCTTTCTGGTATTTTTCTATTTGTTCCGAAGAATCGTTCAATGCAGATGCAAGTTTCTCTGCCATTTGCCTTAAACGCCATGTCAATAAACCGTAGTGCCCGACTTTGACATCTCCCTGTATTTCTGCCAGCAGCTTTTCTGCTTCTTTAATCAGCTTTTCATCTTTCTTTTCCGCACCCCTGCACCGTTGGGAGATCTTGAGCCTTTCGAGAGATTTTCTTGCCTTAGCGGCGGCAAAACGGGCTTCGAGCTCATCTTCTGACGCAAGGACCACAATTCCAAATACCGCCAGGTGCGGGACTTTAATCTCCCAGCAATTCCCCACCTTCTTTATCGGCATTTGCAGCGGTTCGGAAATATCTTTGCTGGTAAAGTCATTGAAATAGTAATACGCTTTTTTGTAATTCGCCCTGCCCTGTTTCCGGATCCGTATTGTGAAATTTTGTACGGTATTCATCGTATCCTTTTTCAGGTCCACATCATAGTTGACCATTTGGATGGATGTCATGTCACCGCCGCCGTGTTTCCAGACATTGAGCCAAACTGTTTTGGGCAGATTGGTTTCGATCAGAGCAGGGCTGTTCGCAGATATAGCTTCTATCAATGCCTCATCTGAAGCCAGGTTTCGAATACCGACATCAATAAACTGCCCCCAGGTGGGGTGTTCGCGGCTTTGTGTACAATGAACCGCAATTGTATTCTTTCCGCTTGTAAGCATCGCTTTTGCTTGTTCGCTCATTGCAAGGTACTGGTACGCCTCAAAATTGAACCCCCTGCCGCCTCTCTGTGCGGCCGGCACACCATTGATATATACCTCGACATCCCACCAGTGCTGCAAATACAGGATGGGATTTTGCGGCATCTCCTTTAAAGTAAATTCACACCGCATCCATATCCCTTCTGCGTCCCACTGGGTTTGCGGATCCGTTCCCCGAATATCCCGGCTGCCGAAAGGAGCCTCGCCCGTCTGCCAGCTAGAAGCGTCAAAACCGGGATGATACCATTTCTCCGAAGGTTTAGTAAATGTATAATGCCAGCTTCGGGGCTTGATTTTAGATGCGGGAAGAATGTCTTCTCCGTAGGTCAGTGCGAAAGTTTGTTTTGGATCGAAAGTCTTTACGCTGCCAGCTCCCGCATCCCCATGCAACTTGGAAAAAGCCCTGTCCCGCCTGGCTTCCAGCTCTTCATTGTAAATTCCCGCAGGGCCCAGTAATACCAGGCGGCCGCCCTTTCGTACCCACAAAGCAAGCTTTTGTTCATTCTTGACTGACAAACAATCCACATAGGGCAGAATGATCGTGTTGTAATTATCAATCCTGTCAAAAAAGTAAGTGTCATCAAAAACATCTTTATGCCCCAGGAGCATTACTTCGTAGGGAATATGATTGTCTTCAAGGATTCTTGCTGTCGCACTGAAGGTATCTTTATGGGGAGTTTCGGTTTTCAAAGACTGAAACGTCCGCCAGAAAGTGGACGGAAATGAATAAACCAGGGCGACTTTTGCGACCGAAGACCTGTCCGTGAATAAGGCCCGGTTGCGGCTGGCAAACAAAGCATGCCGGCTGTTGGTTTCGTAAAACGGCCGGTCCCAACCCGGCGTCTTCATCAGATATTGAAATTCCGTCGCAGCCCATGTCTGGCACAAGACCCCGCCGTTGGCCAGGGCTTCGGAGCATGTGATCGCAGTGGGCAGACGTTTCTTTCCGGGATCGTCGTAAATCGACTTGTGCCCGCCTTGATACTGTACCGTGATAACCGGTTTTTCGTTATAGCTTGCCGCCCGGCCGGTCTTGTATAAAAGTGCGGACCATGCCTGCCTGTCATCACGGAAACAGGGCTGCATGTCCGTGGATTCTTCCGACCAGACAAGATCGACCTGGCTGGCCATGATCGTTGGAAAAGTACGAATGCCACTTGCCCTGGGAATATTTCCGTAACAGGCGGGAATGGACTGATTCATTTTCATGGCAGTGCTTTTTACTTTCGTGGCGGAATCAATCCAATGTTTGAGATATGCAATATGCTGAAAACGAATATATTCTCTAATCAGGTTATCTTCTAAAAGTCTGTCATTTGCACTGGTAGAAGTATACTCTTCCTGGAAAAACTGTTTGCCGGTGGAATTACTTCTTTTACCGACTTCTCTCCTTTTTCGTGCAATGTGCCTTCGAATATGAAATGTATCAGGGTCAAACTGCATCCGTTTCAGTTGCGGCCCGCTGTACCTGCCCTTCATAAATTCGACAAATCTTTTATTGCACCAGTCACAGAAACCCTGGCTCCAGGTATAAATAGGATTAGCGATATTGTCCTGGAACATACTGTCCCCGAATATACCCGTCCGGATCATACCCTGCGTGACGACCTCGTGCCATAATGGTGCGTTGTGACACATACATGGCGGGGAAACGCCCGGCTTGAAATACCTGCCTGCGATAGAGCCGTCTTCTTTCCTTGCGATCCCATTGTTCTTGAATATCTCCGCATGTCCGTAAACAGGATTGATCAGTTCCTGGTACTCGTATTCCATCGTGCTGTTTACGGCAACACCTCTCATCCTGAAGAAATCACCACGGTTCATGCCCTGCCCGCTCCACATATCGAGATGGTCCGGATCAAAGTCATCAAAAAACTGCTGGCGTTTCTGATCGGGCCAACTGTCGTAATAAATCCGGGTCGGGGCTGCGCTGACAACGATCCATTTTGTCCATTCCGTGTCAGGATGGTCCCAGAGGTCGCCTTTCATCAATGTAATTTGTTCCAGGCCGGTTGCACTGTCGGCAAGGCAGGCGCACGAAAGGCAAACCAGAATTGTTATAGAAGTGAATCTAATTCTCATAGCTCCATATCTCAATTACGACAGAATTATTTATAATCTTTCAATAGCTCTTTTTGTGAATCAAAGAGTTCATTAAACATACTCTTACACTCTGCCGGACTGCAAACCGCAGAGGTAAGCGGATCAAGCATGAGTGCATAAAGCGCGGCTTCTTTGGACCGTTCAATACAGGCGGTCGCCGCCAGGTCGTACACCCGCAAGTGGGATTCGCACAGCGCGGCACATTGAGCAGGAAGCGATCCGAAATAGATTGGTTCGATCCCGTTGCTACTGACCGCACAGGCTACTTCCACCACACCGGGGGAAAGGTTCTCGATTAAATGTGTGTTCGCAACGGTTGCATAGATAATTTCATTTTGACCGGTTTCGATTGCTTCCAGGATATAACTTGCATACTCCCAGGACCGCCCTTTGGACAGCTCTTTTTGTTCTTCGACGACCTCTTTTCTCTGCACTTCTTTTGATTTTCTCCACTGGGGCCAGTTTTTGGAATAAAAACCGCTTTCTCCAAGATACCCTTCCCGGCAGTATTTCTGTATCAAATCATCTCTTTTGCGGTAATAAGGAACATATTCACTGAAATGTCCGCTGGATTCGGTGACAAAATAGCCGAAATGATGCATAAAATCGAAACGGACCGGGTCCTTTTCATACGTCTCTTTGTCATTTTTACTTTTCTCAAAGAGCCGTGGATACATGTCTTGGCCTTTGTGAGATAATTCGGTAAACCATGCCAGGTGATTGACTCCCCCGCATTTGAATTTCAATTCCTTTACGGAAACATCCAAATACTCGGCAAGTTTGTCGCTGGTTCCCTGCACACTGTGACACATGCCGTAAAACCGTACACCGCTGCTTCGATACGCGGCCTGACAAAGAATGCTCATCGGGTTGGTATAATTGAGGAATATTGCATTTGGACATTGCCGCTCGACCTGTTTGAGAATGTCCAGCAAAACCGGGCCTGTCCGTAAGGCCTTGAAAATCCCTCCGGGACCTATCGTATCCCCGATACACTGGTGCACACCATACTTGGCTGGGATTTCATAATCACTTTTGACCGCACTCATACCATTGACTTCAATGCAGTTAATGATATACTCTGCGTCCTTCAACGCGTCACGGTAATCCTGATGGGCTTCGATACGCCACGAAGTCCCCATTTCACTGTTAATTTTTTCACCGATTTTTCGGGCATACTCCAGCCTCTCCGCGTCAATATCCACCAGGACCATCGTGCCTGATTCAAAGGCAGATACCGAGAGAACATCCACAAACAGACGCTCGAAAAAATAACTCCCCGCACCGAGAAACACAATTTTCAGAGAAATTTTTTCGGAACCGCCCCTTGCCTCATAATCAACAACCTTGCTGTGTTCATAGTGACCTAAAGAAGATGTATCCATTTCGCTGCCAATCTCCTGAAAATATTGAATAAGAGATAGTATGTTCGAGTCTTTGTAAGAATCAATCCGAAAAAAAAAGAATTAATGCGGTTTGCCCCAGTAATTTTCCTGTTCGTAATCAGGAACCCCAAAAAAGGGCTCTGTATCTGAGTATTTATACCAAAAGACTGATCCGTCAATTCTCACATTACTTAAGCCCTCAGGCTCTTCATCATAAACAAACTCCTTGGCTCCACTTTTGAAATGATTGGCGATTCGAAAATACGGTGAAGAACCACCCCGATAAATGCAAATATCTCCCATAAGCGGAATATACCCGGGCAAATAGGAATTTGTCGGCATCTTTTCGTTCCCCAGCCATCGATAATTACCATTGTCAATCTGGGCACCGATATTAAAATAGTCATAACTGATCTGATAAGCATTAAAATTGTAACTTGTCACGCGGGGCCAGTTATTGCCATGCTTTAGATCGGTAGTCACAGACGAAGGACAATACATCACTTCAGGAGCGTAATCATAATCGTCATGTCGCTCTCCGAGTTCCTTCAGTTTATACCCATCCAGATAGCCATCCCATATCCAGCGA
Organism: uncultured Pirellulales bacterium; assembly: GCA_964454745.1. GTDB lineage: Bacteria > Planctomycetota > Phycisphaerae > Sedimentisphaerales > Anaerohalosphaeraceae > CAYVUI01. Next base: position 11,921 of record CAYVUI010000025.1, read on the forward strand.
TGATCTGACTCCACCGGCCGACCTTCTATGTAATACTGATTGGGATTCGCCGGAGCCAGTTCATTTTTATAGGGGAATTTTCCCTTATAATCTTCAGCATACAGCAAAAGAGACACCCCCAACTGCCGGAGGTTGGATTTACAAACGGTTCGCCTGGCAATTTGTTTCACTTTTTGTAATGAGGGCAATAAAATTGTTAATAAAAGGGCGATGATGGAGATGACCACCAGCAGCTCAATTAACGTAAATGCTTTTTTATCCGTTTTCACTTGATTCTCCCCTGCAATCATATATTGGTTTTTTCATAACGTATATTTCATTTCTCAAAGTGAATAGATTGCCTTGCTTATAAGCAACATATTCGAATTGTTATTTCTTTTTTAAATCTAAAGGGCACCTCTAACAATTCATTTTGGGATTAATATATC
>CAYVUI010000025.1:12358-42664 GCA_964454745.1 uncultured Pirellulales bacterium
TGCAACTTTACATTTAAATATATGGGCATTTATTTACTCTCCGTCATGTCGAGAGAGACTCTCAAATCGATTAAATCCCTGGAGGCTCCAAGCCATTTTTTCTCAAAATCAATTGCAGAGGCACGGCCCAGATCCTCAAGCGGCATCAAAATCCTGGTTACCGGGATTCGGCCCACCTGCGTTTTGTTAAAACCAAATTCGGCATTCACATCAATAATTTTCATCCCCTCAGGTTTTTCCCAGAAACCCTTTTTATCAAGCTCTTCGATCATAGGGAAAAATTCTTCATGATAGGAAATAATGGTATCCGCCTGTGGGTGTTTTTCGAGAAAACTGAAGGTCAGTTGGGTTAAAATTTTGTTGTCAGGGGTAAATATGGCTACCTGGCCAATGTGGTCATCATTCAATTCAATTTCACTGGCGGACAAAGCCTTGCAAAGCTCATTTACAAATCTTGCAGAGTTTTCATCTTTCAATTCTCCGTCCAGTATCCCACAAAGCACTACGATGTTTTTCCTGTCGTTTTCGATACAAAAATCAGCGATTTTTCTTGCCATATCATCAATATCGACAAAAACAGCCGCCAAAGGAATATCTGAAAAATTTCGTCCTGTTGTAACCACGTGCATTCCCTTGTCGACCAGCCGCATCAGGTTCATTCGATGCTCCGGCTGAGGGGCCAGCCAATAGACACCATCAAGCTTTTTTTGAACAAGTTTATCTACAAAATCAGGACGGGCAGCCTCTTGATATGCATTGTTGATAATCTCAACCCGCCAGTTATGTTTATCAATTTCTCCCACAAATGACTGGGTAAGTCGATGGAAAGCTAATGCCCCTTCATTAGTCATCTCCATCCAATAGGGCAGAACAAGACCTATGGAGTAGGTTTTTTCTGTAATTTTGATGCCATTTTTTTCGGAATTATTTTGCTGCTCCAGGAAAGATTTAAGAAACTTTCGGGATTCTTCCGTAACATACGTTCCATCGCCTCGTCGGCTCTCCACAATACCGACTTTCTGCATCTCCTTAATAGCCTTTTGGGCTGTCAGATAGGAAACATTGTACTGTTTGGCTATTTTCTGTATAGATTTCAGCTTCGTACCCGCAGCAAAGCTGTTTCTTGCAAGTTCCGCGCATATTTCCGCACAAACCTTGCCGGAAGCCGTGTTGAGTTCTTTTTCTGCTAAGACCATTTTAGACTCACTCATATCCAGCATTTTTTTGTCCACTTTTTCAACTCTATTATTATTACAGAATACTGAACATTTGTCAAGAGATAAATATACACAAAAATATATACATATAAATATATTTTATGATAAATATATAATTTTTCTCTTGACCTGCCATGTCATTTTTGATTATATTAGAATGCAAGGCCGACATAAGGGATTGAGCTATATGCTCTTTTCCTGCAAGTCGCCTGCCTTTTAAAAAGATTGGATCCTTATCAGGAAAGGAAGAGGGAAATGAAAAAGCATTTCGTAAAAGCAAGCCTTTCGGTGTTGATTTCATTGCTTTTATCAGCGGTATGCATCGCAGACGGAACAGATCCTGGCATCGAAGGTGTAGACAGTGTCTGGCATAATGGCTCGGAGTGGTCGCCAAGCCCGATCGACCCAAATCTGCTTGAGACGGTTGCCCTTGCCGGGGCGGACGACCAGGGCGTCTTTGCGATTCAACTGGAAGACGGGGTCACAAAAGTCGTTCGATTTGTTTGGAGCACAACCCAGAGTCAATGGGTTCGCGACATTATTGATGTCGGATCATTTAACAAGATTCACGTGGATATCGTGGACAACACTTCCAAACGCGACTCCGTTTTTGTGATCGTAGATGACGGCACAGGAATCACGGATTTGTACAGCATCTGGCATAAAACCAATGTCGGCTGGCAGTATACCAACGTATTGACCTCAGATGACAACGGCACCCGGCTGTACAATAACCTGGCCATGGACACTCGCGGTTCAAGAGTCTGGTGCGCAGGGCAGGGCGGATTGTTCGCTGTTTGGTATTCCAGCGGCTGGCATCTTGGCGGTTATATCAATGAATATAACTATGCAGTGTTAGCCAACAATAATTACCCCTTTACACTGGTCACCGATCCGGAAGTTATCACCCCGCCAGATCCTGGTAGTGAAAATCGGATTATCGGAGCCGTGGCAGGCGGGGGTCTTCATTCGGTCAACTGGAACGGGTCAAGCTGGTACACCGGCATTATTGATCCTAATACGGTTTACAATGATGTCACCGTTCACCGTCCCAATCACATAATCGCAGCCCTGGCCGAAGGCAGTTTGCAGCATATCTACTGGAGCAATGAGCTTGGATACTGGGTCAAGGACACTTTCGCTTCTGGAGTGAAATATATGGATGTCGAAGCCAACCGTGAAGATGTCTTTTGGGCAGCACGGGCAGGAGGCGGCCTGGATCGATATCATTTCAACGGATATAACTGGATACGAACCGAGATCTCTCCCAAGGAATATATCGAGATCAGCAATGCCTATACTTCATCGGATGGACTGGGAAGCGTATTTGGCGGACCGAATGTTGTGACGCCTGTATGCGGCGACCTGGATCATCTGTCACCGTTTATGGACTTCAATGGTGATTGTGTTGTTGACGCGTCTGATTTCGGACTATTTGCAACCCAATGGCTGCTGAATACCCAACCGTAAATAATTCCTTAAAAGGGAGTAAAATCAATCTGAGCCCGTCTCAAAATAAAATTGTTTCCAGTGTTTGGATTCAGATAAGTTTGTGATAGGCTAAAATGTTATTTTTTTTAGAGGAGTAGGAAAATGAAAAAGTATAGTTTTATGTTAATGGTTATGCTGCTTTGCATGACTTCGGCTTTTGCGGTCGAAGGTGTATACAATGTATCAAGCAGTGGAGAAAGTCAGGTCCCCGGGCTGACAACAGGAAAATTCAATGGCCTGGCAGGTGATGATGGTTACGCCGTCTGGGCAGCTCCCTCGACGGGCGGACTCTACCGTGCAAGATATCTTAACGGCTGGGCGACTTACGACTACTCCGGTTTACTGCCTGATGGCGCTTCGACCGTGTACACCTCTCTTGAGGATTGCCTCGGAAGTGACATCAGCGTCTTCGCCGCTAAGCAAGGCGGAGGAGTAGATCGACTGGCTTACTCTACATACAGTAATCAATGGTATATCGGGGAAGTTTTCCCGAACGTCGATGTAAAAGTGATGACCGGAAATGCAGCCAATAGCCTTTTTGCCACCTTCAATACCGGTGGAATCGCACAGATGAAATATACCTCATCCGGCTGGACAGTATACGGGAACATCGTAACCGCCGGGATCGGTCAGTTTGATATGTTCAATGATGTGGCCAGCTTCGACGGTGCGGGGAATTATGTCCTGGCAGCAAAACAAGGCGGCGGTCTTTACGAAATAGAATATACCAGTGGTTGGGTCGCTACAGAAGTTACGACCAGTGAATACGCGCAGATTCTTGCCGTGGGAAGCCAAGATTTTCTTGCCGCTGGAGCAAGTAATGGATTGGATCACATCTTCTGGGATGTGGATCACTGGCAGATTACCCCTCTTCTCGGGAGCAGCCAGGTCCGTGACATGACTGTTAAAGGCAATGATGTTTATGCAGCTCTCACCGGGGGCGGAATTACGAAGATTGATATTTCCACAGGATCATTTTCATGGCTGCAAAATGGAAACGAATATGATCTCGTAGCCAATAACGGCGGCGGCACATCGATCTTTGGGGCATCCATGGTTCCGGAACCTGCAAGCCTGGCACTGCTCGGTCTTGGCGGAATACTGCTCAGACGTAAGAAATAACCGGCAATGCAAATGTATTGCTGCCTGATTAAGTTGACCGGCAGAAAAACCTTGCAAACTAAATGTGCCACAGCGAACTCGTGTGGTGTGGGGTTTTTCTGCTGATCTTTTAGGTATATTTGAATGTAGGATGATGTAAATGCGGGAAAAAATTCGCACAGAGACTCCAATGATCTTGACGCTTTTGCTGGCGTTGATTTTGACAGCATGCACCTATGCTCAGAATCTTCTTGTCAACGGGTCATTCGAAGCGGACGTACTGTCGGATGACACCTTAAGCGGCTTTGGCAACGGTCCTTCCGGCTGGGTTCTGCCCGGCGGATACAATCCGCCCAAAGATGTCCAGGTCTGGAATCCGCTGGGTAATGGTGATCTTGCGGATGAATTCCCGGTATTTGGCAGAATCCCAGACGGTGACAATGTAAGCTATCACATTGCCGGCCAGTACGGTTCTACATTGTTTCAGGTCATTGAAATCCCCGGCGGCATGCAAGCCGGAGAAACGTACACATTCAGCGGGTATGCCGGTTACCCCGTAAGTGACCCGGCAGCGGGGCTTGGAGAAGAAAAGGCTCTCATCAGGCTCTATTCCATAGAGGACCCGGCAGACCCATTTGCCGAGTATGACACAATCCTTGAAAAGACCACGTGGGGCGGCGATTTTTCAATCTCTGCAGGAACATTTACGCCTTTCCGTTTCAGTTTTACCGTTTCCCCGTCCAGCCGTCATATCGGCAGACACATTTATCTTTTGCTTGCTGGCTATGATGGGGTCTGCTACGACGGGCTGGAAATGCGAGGGCCAGACGAGGAAACTCCGCTGCCCGATCTTAGCGGTGACCGGAAGGTCAACAACATCGACCTGTCGATCTTTTCAGAAAACTGGCTCGACAACAACAACCCTCCCAATCCCCCGGGAGGTGTATGCGGTGACGCAAATCACCCGTATCCGGTTGGAGATTTGAACGAAGACTGTGTTCTGGATATCACAGATCTTTTGGGCTACGCCGCCTTTTGGCTCGAAAGCGAACAGACTGGAATCAAAAGGGTCAATTCTTTAAAGGATCAATACTTTGAGAGCCCGGACCATGACTGGGCAAAATGGATCGTGGTCAGTTGGGCACCCGGTCAAATCGCCGAGCCCAGGTGGACCGATGCGGAACGCCAGGAGTATCTTGACCTTCTTGACCCGGACCATCTCGACGAATGGGGTGGACAGTTATACAACCGCGGGGACTTTGCCCGCATGCGGGGTATTGCAAGTAATACACCGATGGAGAATATCTGGGAAAGCGAATACAATAATATTAGCAGGCATGCGGCCGAGTTTTTTACCGGTAATGGTCTCGCTGTAAAAGAAAACGGCAGCTATTGTTATGCATCGAGTACGACGAATAATCTGTGTCAGCAGGGTCCGAAATGGCATGAAATTACCAAGCAGTCCTCCGGGCGCATGGCGATTTACGGGGACAGTATTTTCCAGGACCGGTTTTGCGGGGGTGTGAGTGACTGGCCGCAATACGGCTGGTGTGACTGGTGCAACAAGAACTTTATCGACTATATGATCACACATTTCACCGCTGGTGAGCTGGTGGATATGGGATTCGATCCCTCCAGCTTTCATATCCGGGATTATATGGCAGTCCAGCGCGGCAGCCTGACGGATCAGCAGCTCCTGGAAGACCCAATCATTCACGAGTACATTCGCTTTAAGTATACGAGCGAAATGTACCTGGCTGTCGATGCCGTGAATCACTATCACCATGCCGCTGCCAAGGCAGGCGCTGCCATACCTGCTTTTTACGGCAACCAGGGAATGATCAGCGGCGAGAGAACTTTCGCTGCTATCATGTCACCCCATGTGGATATCGTCTGGTGCGAACAGTCTGCGGTGATGCAGCCATGTTTTGAACCCTCACCTCGCTATCCGAGCGGCGTTTATGCCTTTTCTACGCTGCTTTGGAAAAACGGCCGGGCTGGGTGTCACTATGAAAAAGCGGTGATAGCACTTCAGTACCCGGATGTATCCTCTTATGGCGGTGTCGGCCCGGATAAACGATATCCTATGGCTGTGGTCAATGCCGAAGCGACCGCTAACGGCGGCGTTTCATGCCAGACCTGGAAATCTTCTAACCACCGCAAAACTCCTGCGGATGACATATTAATCAATTCACAAATCCATCATGCCCAGTTTGTGTCCAAAAACCGTGGTCTATTTATGGACCGTACAAGCGTGGTGGATCATGCCCTGGTTTATTCAGTCCCCAGCCTGTTCTGGAGCTATTTCAGTTCGCTGACACTCCCTGTTGAAGACAGGCACCACCTGATTCATTTCGGTGCGGCGGGAAGACTGCTGGAAGGCAGGCACATCCCGTACAACACCCTGTTTTTCGGACACCCGGATGTATATGATGACACTTACGACCTAACGAGCCTGGATCAATACAAGACCTTGATTCTGGCTTATGCCGACTGCATCGCGGACTACCAGGCGAATGCAGTTAAAAAGTGGACCCGGGCCGGGGGCAAACTCGTTCTCTGGGCACAGGAGAACGTCGGCACACGCGACGAGGAACTTGCGGCCCGAACCATGCCGGCCTTTGATGATCTGATCGCAAATCCCGGAGCGGGAACCGTGGAGATCATCACGACCTCCCAGGCAGATGCCTACATTGCCGGCGGAAGCGACAGTGCGATAGCACCGAAGATTGCAGATTCTTTAGCACCGGTGATTGAAACGACGGCCCCGTCCACCGTATGGCTCAACGTCTGGCGTCATGGCGCTGGACCGATGACCTCGGTTCAGATGGTCAACTACGACATCGATCCCGATGCGGACACACTGACTTCAACCGGTAGTTTCACGGTTTCACTCAGAGAACCGACAGGGGTAACATTTACTCAGGCCCATTACATCAATACCGACTATATCGGCACAAATCCCCCGACCACTTTTACCCCCCTTGCGATCAGTCGCAGTAATGGATACGTCGAAGTTACAGTGCCCTCACTGGACCTGTTCGGTATCGTTATCTTCAGCGTGGAGAATGAGCTTGATGCACGTCTTGCAGCGGGCCATACGAGAAAATGGTATGAAAGGCTAAAGATCGCACTTCGCTGCCAGGGCCAGAATGAAGAGGATCACGCTGTATTGCTAAGCGATTGTAAAAACCTTCTCGATTCAATACAGGGCGACGTGGTTGTAACTGATTTTGCTTCGCTGACTCCACAGCTTACGGCCAAAGCTGCTGAGCTTCAAAACGACCTCAATGGGGTTACAGCGGCTGTCACGGCCTTTCAGGATACGCTCGAATCGGAAGCTTTGAACATTACAGCCGATTATAAATTCGACTTTGGCCCCATAGACAGTACCGCTCCGGGGTGGACAGAGGTTACGACAAATACGACTTATTCCGCCCAGCAGGGATACGGCTGGACATCGTATCATGAACTGGGAGCCTATGATTCCGCCGGTTCGACGATTGCATACTGGCAGTTTGACGAGGATGGAATTGCGCCGCAGGACGCGCTTGGTTATTATCACCTGCGCTTGAGCCCGGACCTGCCCACGGCTGGCAGCAGAACAACCGATGTCGCCGTTGCCAACGTACCGAATCCTGAACAGGGTTCATTCGATTCTGATGACCCGGCCAGCAACCCTTATGCGGTTGACGGCCTGCGGGCGTTTACAGAATATACCAACCAATTTGATTTCAACGATAAACCGCTGACCGTCGAAGGATGGTTCAAACATGCCCCGGGCAGTTTCTGGGAGCATATGTGCGGTACAATGTCAGCAGCAGGCAACTATCTCGGCTGGAGACTTGAACTCATCTCTCCGGGATACCTGCGGATCAATATGCAAAGTCCTTCCTACAGGCAATCCACGCTTGCCACCGCGGAGGGCACAAGCTATGCCGACAACCAGTGGCATCATTTTGCCATTGTGTGGGAGCCGGAGGTGGATGACCCCTCTACGCCGAATTATATTGACGGTAGAGTACGAATCTATGTGGACGGCGGATTGAAAAAGGCCGGGTATGGTGCCGGAAAACTGGGTACAGCCTTCCACAGATCATTTTGTATTGGCGTTCGGCCCAACAGCAGCGGGCAATTTGTCGATGCAGCATGGACAGGAAAATTCGATGAATTCCGCGTCACCCGAGCCGCGCTTCTGCCGTGGTACTTCCTCAATAGAACCAGTATGCCGCAGTCGCTCTGGGCGGATGAATGCACAAATAGAATGGATGCGATGAATCGGGATTATATTCGCTCAAAGGACCCGGCAGGCAAGCCGGTCTATGGCGGCCAATATCCGCCAAATGGAAACGGGCTTTTCCCGGAGCATTACCCCACGGCAAATCCCGCGACATTTAGAGTCGATCTTCCCAACGGGGATTATAACGTTACCGTGGTTACGGGGAATTATAATGAGTTCCCCCTGCCCCTGTGGGGAGGGCCCGGAAACGGAAACGGCAGGACCGCGATGACATATGTGGCCGCCAGCGGTATGCCGATGTTGTACGGCGACAGGATTATTAACGGATACCAGCAGAACCGGACCTTCCAGACAACGGTAACCCAGGGCTTCCTCGAACTTGATTTCAGCGGGCGAAATGCAGGCCCCCTATACGACAATACGATCGAATGGATGGTCAATGGCCTGATCGTTCAAAACCTCGCCCAGCCACTGACGGCAGAGGCAGAGGATTACCTGAACATGGCGCAACTCCGCAGTGATTCAGCAATACGGGACTGGTACATCATCGGACCGTTCGATGACGACGATTGCAGGGGCCTGGAGATTGTGTACGGCCCGGAATGGTCAAACGATATCGACAAAACCTATCCCGGTAAAAACGGACCCGTTTCCTGGCAGCCTATTCCCGAACTGACCGGTGATGCCCCGTACATTTCATTCTCAGACAGTTTTGCCGACATCGATGAGGTTGCGGGTTTTGCGCTTACGCATGTGTATTGTCCATCTGCCATGGAAGCGATTCTTGTTTCCAGTATCAGCCAGGCGGGAGATATTTATGTCAACGGCGAGAGAGTATATCGAGATGAACTTGCGGCGGGACTGTTGCCTGAAGAGCAAAAAGTAAATATCTCACTGACTGCAGGATGGAATTCTATTATGATTAAATCCCTGAACCACTGGGGAGATACCTGGTCAACCTGGGCTGCTCTTATGACCGCAAGTAAAGAACCATTGATCGACCAACCGGGTATTATCATATTCGCTCAAGGTGACCAATAAGCTGAGCATTCCATTGATCTGATATGACAACACAATAAGAATTCAATACTTTAGGGCACCTCTAACTTAGAGGTATTGTAGGTTGCTTGAAACGAACTACCTACTGAATGTGTTGAACTGGCTTTTAAGCTGTAGGTCCTGGGTTCGAGTCCCAGTGCCTTCATTTCTTTTTTGCCCGAAATATTCCCTTTTTTGAGCCATTACAGTTGTTTTTGGGTCTGTCTGCACAGCACCGCTTTTTTCGTCAATCTCCAATATAGCTGTCGAGCCAGCTGTCACTGATAATCTTCAGATCCTCGGCATTTACGTAACCATCACCGGTTATGTCGCAGCTAAGCAGACCGGAAACACAGCCCGGTTGATCCGGCAGGTTGCATAAATTCCACTGCTGGGCGAACAGGACGATATCTTGCAGGTTGACGAACAAATCAAGGTTAAGATCAGGATGATCAACCTGTGTATATTCAACTTTGAGAATCGACCATATCGGCGTTTCCGGCAGGGTAATCTTATAACCCGTAGTCGTTACTTCGACGGGCACCGGTTGAGCCGGAGTGTCCGGGCCGGTCCAGATTACCGCGGCCAAAGCCCTGTTATCAAAAATCCGGCGATGCAGCTCGATGGTACAGCCGGAATCATCCACACCGTCGATGTTCTCATCATACGTGCGGTTAAGAATATGAACGATCACCGGGGCATTGATATCCTCAGCATGCGTTCGAGGCAGTACCCATACTTCCGCTGGAGCGTTCGCCCCTGATACATCGATAAGATCATCACTCAGTGTCAAGCTTGCGGCATTTGTTACGACCGTCATTTGGCCGGTCAGGTCATTTACAATACCCTGATTTGCCGCGGACCAGGAACTAACTTCGCTGATACGAACGACCTGATCGTAGTTTGCGGCAACCTCATTTGGATTGAAACTGCTTTGCGGATATCGATCGCCAAGCGTTACCAAATCGTAAGGAATATTCAGCCTGAACAGGTCATCACAAGCCGGGCCTAACTGGTCGTAGTCTTCATCATCACAATTCCACAACAAGGCGATCTGGGCAAAAGTTTCATAGTCATCAAAGAGTTCCTTGTTGTCACCTACAAAGCGATAGAAGTAGCCGTCCTGTTCGGGATCGCCGTAATAGCGTCCCTCGCAACTCCAGATATTCCACGGCACTTCCAGGCAATGCCCGTTCGCGTACACTGCCGCAAACAGACACCGCATAAAACCGGGCTTGTTATTTGTTTTTATGTAATTGCTTTGATGGCAGCTATTGACCCCAATAATCGGTTTGCTCCAGGCAGTTGCCATCTTGCACAGCATCGAATCGTTTTCATCCAGAACGCCGGCAATATCCCCCATGCCCATCTCCAACTGAATAAAGTCTACGATCGGCACCAGCCCGCGGTTATACCAGCGAAAATGCCCCATGTTGGCAGACAGCATTGCGGGCCTCGGCGCGTTATGCAGGGTGTCACGCAGTGCGATAAACGTATTGATAATTTCCGTTTCCAGGAATTCTTCAAAATCCGTGGCCAGCGAGAACGTATCAAACCGTGCCACGTAATCATTATTGTCAACGACACCATACTCACTGATCAGCCAGTCGCGGTAATCAAAAGTATCAATGTCAGCAATGTTGTGTTCACTCAATAAATACGCATCAGAGTAATTCTCATCGAGGTATTCACGGAAGGCCGCACGGGTTTCATCGTGGAAACCTATGCCGTAATTCAAGGCAAGGGCATGCCGGTTGCTCATAGGTGTGTCGAACTGAACATTGTAAGGCTTCAGGGGCAAAAAGAAATCATTGACCCGACCGAAAATGTCATCCTGGAAAGCCGTCGAAGAAACCGCGGGGTATAAGTGGGTGTGATCCCTTTTCTCAATGATATTGCCGTCAAAATCACGAGCCCGGCTGGGCAGGGTCGGATCATTCGTGTAATTCTTGCCGTGTGTAAAGTCTCCGTCTCGGTAATAACTGTCGCCCGGCGTGTTAAACGTATTGGACGCAGCCACACCCAATGCCTCAAAACCGCTTACGATACCTTCTTTCACGTCATAATTCCAGCACACCCGGTTTGCATTAAAACCAAACACCGGGTAAGCACTGGAAGTACGCATGATCGCGACATCGCTCTTGTTTACGGTCGATGGCGGATCGGGGAAGTCGATAGCAGTTGTGTGCCTGTTTTTGTATGAACCAATTTGTTCAGCGGTTAACGCCCCGGCCCCGTCAAAAGTGCTGGCAAATACTTTCAATGAATCGATATATCCGTAGAAGGGATAAATGGTTCCACGGTTGGCAATTTGCAACGCACCCACCAGCGAAGAGACCGGCCCTGCTGCCAGGGAAGCAACGCTGTCGAGCAACACATTCTCTGTTCCATCATCGCTGCCGTAATAGAATCTCAGGTTATTATTTGTGCTAGTAGAATTGTACGAGACTGCGAAAAATTTCCAGTCCGGGCAGCCGTAATTCCCTGCCGGGTGGGAATAGGAGACGGTTGTGCCGACACTGACCGCCAGGCGGTTTGTCGAATCAAAATAGACCTCGAATCCGTCAACATCATCAAAAGAAACCAGCCGGGCACCGTTGCCTGGATTTTGCGGCGATTTGATCCAGCCCATCACGGTAAAACTCTGGGCACCGCTGAGGCGATAATTCAAACCGCCGATATCGTTATGATACAGGAACGGCCCGCGGCCTCCCATAAAATCTGCCATGGTCATATCAAGGCAGTATCCCCCATCCACACCGCCGGCGGTGAATTCCGGAAAATCTCGACGGTAGTCCGTATCACGCATGGCGATAATATCGATATAATGACCTTCACTGACTGTATTCTGCTCAAAGCGGCAATCTACGATCAGCATTTCGTCCAGCGGTTTGGGGGCGAGGCTGTTTCGATTTTTGTACTGGGCAATCTCTGCCTGGCTTAAACATCCCGAGTTATCCGTTTTGCTGCCAAATATCCGCACCGAATCCAGATAACCGTCGAAGGGACTGGTTCCTGCAGTGTTTACATTGCCGACGTAGAAAAGAGCCGGATCCATTACAATCTGCCCTTCCGGGCAATTCTGAGTGCTGTCTAAAGTGATAATCCCCGTGCCGTCATTGGACGCATAATAGAACTTCAGGTTATCGGTAGAAGTTGTGCCGTCATAAGAAACCGCAAAATATTTCCAGTTCGCCGCAGAAAAATTTGCAATGCTGTCACTATGATAATAGGTATTATTGAGTTGCAAACCCAGCTGATTCGGTGCCGTAAATCGAACTCGAAAATTTCCATCACCACTTGCAAAAGCCACGATACCGGCCAAATTGTCCGGTGTTTGATCCGATTTCATCCAGCCGGTAATCGTAAAGCTCCGAAGATCTGTCAGCGCGGCTGATACCGCGGAGTTGGAAAGAAATCGAACCGTTCCCCCGTCCCCTGCCATACTGCTGGCCGAGGTATTATCCAGACAATACGATCCATCAAGACCGTCAGCGGCAAAACCAGGCGCCATCCCCGACACTTCAAAAAGCTCCGCGGTTCCTCCGGCAGTTCCGGTATTATCAACGTTGCCGTCAAAAAGAAGCTCAACAATCGGCTCAGCAGCCAAAATATCAGCCGTAAAACCTGTAAGCATTGATAATATCAGGAATGTAACAATCATTCTGGGCATTTGCAGTTTCATACAATCACTTTTCATCTGGATTGGGATTTGTCATTGAAGCCTTAACAAAACATCGGCTGTTTCGGTATAGTAATTATACCAAATCCGACCTGAAATTGCATCGTTTTTCTTTTTTACTGCAATAAGCCCGCCATTAATATTTTGTGGACATAAATAATCTTTAATTCGGCTTTTAAGGAATAATATCACCGACCAGCATCACACTGCCAACATACCATCGTTTATCAGCAAACCGTTTGGGATCATCCATCACGCTGCCCCTTTCTTTTAGCACCGCCTGCTTATCAATCTCACGATCCGTCAGTGTAAACCTGACACGGTGCACTCCGTCTGCAACATTCATCGTCCTGCTGGAAATCCTGTAATAGGTGCAATACTTATCAAATCGGGCCATATAGCTTTTCCTGCCATCGATATCCGCCTCTATCACCCCCGCGGCCGGGCCCATAATGTCGTAATATCCCGCCACAGTACCTGTAAACCTAAACGCAATAGAATCACCCGGCGTATTTGCAACCCTGACATCCGTCATCCGTTTTTGTAGACCCATGGAAAGCAGCGAACTATTCCAGTCATACACTTGCCAGTTTCCGGACATTTCAACCTCTGAGAGCGAAACCATCTTCGCCTTCTCCAGATTGTCAGCCCGGATCGGATCCCCAAGACAGCGAGGTACAGCCGGGGCTTGCAACAAAGGCAAAGCCCGAACGATTGTCTCGGTATAAATTTTATGCCCCGAGTTTGGATAGGGATGTACCCCATCCTTTGCAAAAACCACCTGGCCTTTGTCATTAACCGGCATCTCGGCAAAGACATTCAGCGACTCGCCTGAGACCGCTTCGAGCTTTCCCTGGGCACCTTTCATCACCAGCTTCCCGGCCGCCTGCATCTTCGCAACCGCAAGCCCCATATTAATCGAAGGGATGCCGTAGTGATCGGCAACCGTTTCATGAGCAAGCATGGAAGCAAACGTGCCGCCCGCTTTGATGTCATTTAGCACCTGCTCTGTGATCGTATAAACAAAACACATATCTGTCTTTGGATTATGCCGGATCACCTGCCGAACGATTCCTTCAACAGAGGCAACCACGTCCTCACTGGATTGAAGAGAAACCCTGTAATCATTGACCGCGAATTCGATAAAGATCAAGTCAGGATTTTGGGATAAAACATCCTGATAGACTCGAAACGCACCCAGCGACGACCCGGTACCGCCAATGGCCGCATCAACCTGCGTAAATTTCACGCGAGGCCAGGTATCTTTGAACCATTGGAACGTCTGGCTTCGATACCCCGGCTGGGCCGTTATGCTGCCGCCAAAATAGGCGATTGTAACATGCTGACCGTCAGAAAGTTTTGCGAATAAATTCGGCAAGCCATCCCGGACGAGGCACTCATTACGCTCGATGCTGTCCCTCAATTCAGCTTTGTTTTTAAAGGCGTTTTCGAGAAAAGTCAGAATCCGGGGACGGAGGTCATAAAAATCATTTTTTTCCTCCGGACTGGCAAAATAGCTGTGCTTGCCGTTTTTTACAGGGATAAATGTATAATCGATTCTGCAATGATTTTGTTTTTCAAAAGTCTTTATTTCATTGACGAAATCAATCGTGTTAGAAAACTTTACGGTTTCATCCCGGGTGCCGTGGGTCATAAAGATGGGAGGTGTTTTTTCTGAGATATAATTCACAGGGGAGTACTGATCACATTTGTACCGGGTTTGGCCCGCGAACATATGACTGCCAAACTTATGGAGGTCGGTCGGCCCGTAAAAACTTATGATCCCGGATACATCGGTGGAATAATCCCGGTAGAGACCTCCATCATCCATTTCAGTTCCGCTTGTCATGCCGGTGATCAAAGCAAGGTGGCCTCCTGCGGATGCACCCGCCAAGACAATTCTGCCCGGATCTACATGATAGGCACGCGCATTTTTGCGAACAAAACGGATGGCCGTTTTACAGTCGTAGATATTCTGGGGAAAAGCATCGCGTTCGATTGGATATATGATGTTACCATTCTCATCTTTATTGTATTTTACCAAGAGGTAATTGATAGAAAATACCGCATACCCCCCGCTGGTAATGGTATTGACAAGGTCAAGCGACCTCTTGTTAACCTTGCCTCCCCCTGTCCAGCCGCCCCCATGTATCCAGATGACGGCAGGAACGGGAGCTGTGCGGGTGTCAGTAGGCAAATAAATATCCATTTTTTCCTGTCTGCCCGGGCCAAGATACTCCACATCAGATATAAGCCTGTAATTGTTCTTCTCAGGTATTGTTTCAAATTGATTTTTCGGCAGATTCTGTGCGCTGCAATCACCCTGATAATTAGCAAGCAGAGAGAATAGTAATAATACCCATGTCATTCGTATCTTATTCATACTGGCTGTTTTATTTAAAGTTGATCAAAAGTCATTCTATAAACGGCCTTGGACGCAAATATGAGGTTTTGGGATGGCTCCTACTCTTTTTGAGCTTTCAAATGGTTCTCGAACTGAATATGCGGCTGCGAGAGATGGGCCGTTATCAGCCCCTGAGGCAGGCAGCCGCCGACAAATCCAACCGCCCCGCGGACGCTGGATTCCATGTCCTGCATTTGGGAATCAATCCCCGTCCGGGCCAGGTTGGTCCAGGGCGAAACCTGATTTTCGAGATTGCTGGAAAAGGCACGCAAGGAGGTAAGTGCCTGTACGCGGCTGCGTTGAACCTGGATGCGATACAATCCGAGAAGGCCAACCGCAAACAGAAGTATTGCTGCGGCACTTAAACCGTATCGAATCCAATGGGGCTGTTTGGGTGTATACTTAGGCATTTGCTGCGGGTAATTCAGGCTTGTCCTTACTTTAGCGATGATACGATTAAGATCCTCGGTGGAAACCTCCGGGGCGTCTGCCTTTAGCAGGGTATCCATCCGCCCGAGGGAATGCAGCCAGTTTCGGCATGTATCACAATTTTCGACATGCCGCAAAAGACCCGGGCTTTTGACCCGCCCGTGCTCGTCCAGTTCATGTTCCATTCGCCATTGATTCAGTCGGCAAAACATTATTTTGTCCCTTCCATAATCACTTCGGGATGGTGGTGCCATTTTTTCTTTTCATTTGTTTCGAGTATTTGAATTCGCTGGGCTAGTTTTTTGCGGCTGCGATGCAGCAGCACCCGCACTGCAAGGCTGGTCTTGTTCATGATATCTGCGATCTGGCGGGTGTCCATTCCCTGCTTATAATACAGCCATAGAACATCGAACATTTGAGGCTTGAGCTCTCGGGCGGCCTCCCATATCCATTCATTCGGATTTTCATCATTTCGCTTTGCAGGCAAACCACTTGCCGCCTCCGGTGATAACCGCACGGGCCTTTTCTTTCGGTAATGAGAAACTGTCAGGCGGTATGCAATCGTAAACAACCAGGTACGCAGGGAATAATTTCCATCAAAGGAACGGATGGCCCCATGAGCCCGAAGAAACGTCTCCTGGACCAGGTCTTCGGCATCGTCAAGATTGCTGGTTTTGCTCCAGGTGAACTGCGTGAGCGGACCGCAAAATCGCGTAACGATTTCATCAAAGGCGGCCCGGTCCCCCTGGGAGGCTAACCGGCCCAACTGGACCTCTGTCATTTCACAGTATCGATTCTGCATGTCGAACGTTTAAATCACTGCTGTAAGGGTCACTTTTCGTCCGAATCCTTCTGATGCTTCTTCCACCAGGATGTCTTCGCTTCGAGAATTTTAAAAACGGTCATCGCCGGACTGCGCAGCGTAAGATAAAGCTGATTGGCGTTGCGTTCGAGCTTGATCGAATTGATAAACGAAACCATCTCCGGGTTACGGGTATTTTTCAGCGCGGCAAAGGCCTGTATACCGTAGAGCACCTGTTCAATCTGCTGCGCAGCCAGTTCATTTTCCGCGGTAAGATCGGCATACATATAGACATCGTTTTCATTTTCGCCCGCAACGACCGCCATCATATTCGACTTGTGAAAAATCGCTGCATTCTTGTCTTTTTTGGAAAGCTGTGCCAGGTCCTCAGCGGCCATCACCATAAACGCACCTGCCGGGGCCTGGGCCAATCCCGCCAGTGGGCCCTCATTGACCTGTGCCAGTGTTTGTTCTTTCCCGGACAGGAGATCGAGCATGGCCCTGACCGGCTCTTCCCGCTGGCTCATCACGATCAGCCGCTCGCCGGCAAACGCACCCACCTTGTCTTTGTGATCATCCTCATCGACCCAGAAATGGAGCTTTTTCCGCGCGTATTCCTTGCTCTCATACGCGTCATTCATCTCCAGAAGACTGACCAGCTTTTCCTGGTCATAACGGCCGTAAATGAGAATGACCGCGTTTTCCTCTCCGGAGTCTTTCCCAAACAGGGTTACCCCGTACACATCCTGCATCAGGTCGCTGCCGAAAACCTCCTCGATCTCGTCGAGCTTCTGCTGATGATCCTCGCGGATTTCCACCTCGATCAATGACCAGAGTTCACTCCTGCGGAAACTGTCAAAATCTGAATGCACCACCCATTTAGCCTCTGCCGGCACATGAGAAGGATTCAGGGCCGCAGCAAAACCAAAGCCGGCAACCGTCATCAAAGCAACCAGAAAAATCAATCCCGAATTTTGCATCTTGTATCCCTTCCGTATTATTTTTAGTTCAAAATACCCCGTAAAATCCAGAAAACCACACATTTCCCTGCTGTACAGCAAATTATACCTGTATTTACGCATATCCGGGATCAAACGTTACAAAAAATCTAAATTCAGGGGATACTGGACCGCCTTTAATGAGATGGAGCAATTTTAAGCAAACAGCAGCAGGCTGGCGGCCATGACCGCCATTCCGGCAATCAGGCCGTAGATGCAGAGGTGGTGCTCACCGTATTTTTCGGCACTGGGCAGGAGTTCATCAAGGGAAATAAAGACCATAATCCCCGCCACGCCGGCAAAAAGCAGGCCGAAGGTGATGTTGTTCATGAACTGCCAGAGCAGGAAAAAGCCAATCAGGGCCCCTACCGGCTCGGAAACACCGGACAGGAAAGAATAAAAGAATGCCTTGCGCCGGCTGCCTGTCGCATAATAGATAGGAACGGAAACGGCAATCCCTTCCGGGATGTTATGGATGGCGATGGCGATGGCGATCGCCAGACCAAGGGTCGGGTCTTTCAGGGCCCCGGCGAAAGTCGCCAGCCCCTCGGGAAAGTTGTGTATCGCGATGGCCAATGCGGTAAACATACCCATACGGTGGAGTTTGGAAAAATCGAGTTTTTCCGGATCCCTCTCCATTTCAGCCGTATCATGGATCTCATGGGGATTCTCAAAAGAGGGGATAAACTTATCAATCAAACCAATCAGGGCAATGCCGGCAAAAAAAGCCAGAGTCGTCGCCCAGTAGCCCGTTCGGTCGCCCCATTCTTCAATCAGGGCATCCTTGGCCTTGATGAAGATCTCGATCATCGAGACATACAGCATCACCCCAGCTGAAAAACCCAGGGAGAGCGAGAGAAACTTGGTATTGGTCCGCTTTGCGAAAAAAGCGAGGGCACTGCCGATGCCCGTTGCCAGGCCGGCAAAAAGCGTCAATCCGAATGCAATCGCGACATTTTTCGGTTCCAGTTCGACCATAACGAATCTTTTTTATCCGAAATATCTCCCGGAGACAAGCAAAAATTGATATTTATTCCCTATTCGATTCCTCTTTCATTTAAGGGCACCTCTAACAATTCATTTTGGCGGCCAAGCGAATCTTTTTGCCTCCGGTCTGAAGGACGACTTCGCACAACTAAGGCTGATTTCCCTTCCTTGCCGGAAGCCAAAGTTGTTCTACTTGCCGCTCAAAAGCAATTATTAGAGCTCCCCTTAAAAATTTAGATCCAAGGTTTCTTCGGACAGTTCCTGTCTTACTTGATCACGAATGGCTTGAGTCAGTTTTACCGCTTCAATAGCTTCAGGAGGTTCCACCTCTTCCCAGTCTCCAGGATAGCGACCCTCAATGGCATAACGGTTTAAAGGCAACACATCACGCGGGTCCATTTTCAAAGGTGTATGTTTATGAATAAGATCAAGTAATAAACGCAAGTCATGTGTCTTAGGGAAATGCACTTGATGCAGTAGCAGAAGAGCTTTCATATATTTTTCAGCACATTGCTGACAATGATAACAAATGATATCCGTTAAACCCTGATCGACAATCGTCATTGTATGCCGGGCTGCTGTAAGGTCATGTTCAGCTTTACGAACCCATTGCCTGATCTGGTCAATTCTTTCAGGCGGCGTGGTCATAAACAAGCTTTCCTTCACGAAGGGCCTCGGCAATGATTGTACCCGGCGTATCCCGGTATTTTTCAATGTCCGCCGGAGTTACAACAATAATATCCGTCGGGATCGGAATCCCTGAAAGAGCTAGATCGATCTCGACGGCCTGTTTCCTTTTCGAGCCATTTACATTCATGACAATCAGAAGATCGGCATCGCTATCCGGGGTCGTTAAGCCTCGCGCATAGGAACCAAAGAGGACGATTTGCTGCGTTTCGAAACGATCCGTAATACGCTTTACGATCTGGTCAATCAGATTGTCAGTTTGCGGCCTGGTCATTCGCATAATTCTCCGAACCGATACCCAGTTTATACCTCAGGGACTATTATAACTTGAATCCCGTTGTAGGCAATGGAAAAAAAATGCGCATTAAATTCGTTGCAACGATGGACAATTCTTTGATTTTAAGGCTTGAATGCCTTCACCGTCCAGTGAAACTCCGGTCCGGATTTCGTGATATCGATTCGCTGGATACTGCCGTCGGCCATTTTGGCAAAGCCGATGTAACGGTCATTGGAAGTCGCAAAAAGATCAAGCTGCTCACAGCCGTTTTCAGGCCCAGCGTTGTGTTTGAGATCAAACTCGATCACAGTCCGCAACCGGTCAATCGTCCGAACTTCCCGGGCAATCCGACCGAGATTGCATACAGGCACATTCCGCGGCAGGCCCATGGATAAATCCACATTGTCCGTCCGGAATGCATATGCCAGCGGCTCGGGCTGCGTTTCTTCGGGCATCGCCTGGTCATCAAATTCTTCAACCGTCAGGGCATCGCCATCGGCAGTTTCGGTCTCATCCTCCTCAGGGGGATATTTCTCATCCAGTTGTCCGGCAAACTGCTCGGGAAGCCTCTCGCGAATCGCCGCAGCGGCGGAATCGATCATCGACGGCCCGGCCACCTTGAAAGTAATAATCAACGCAAGCGGCGTTACCACGAACAGCGTAAAAAACGCGAACTTGGCCCCTTTTGCCGTCTCAAACGCCTGGGGATGTTCCATCGCTTTCTGGACCAGCGATCCCCTGCGGAAAAGATATAGACCCAAAAAAACCGGCCAGCACAGCAGCGTACAAAAGCCCCAGGTAAACGGAGTCATGGTAAAATGCGGCTGCTTGCCGAGCTTGTTCTTCACGGCATCGTAATAAACAAACAGTGCAGAAAGCGGCGCGATCAGTACAAAATAAGGTATATACTGCATATTTTTATCCTTTTATATATTCTTCCCGTTTGGGAGACAAAATTCACCGCTGTCATATCGGCCGTAAACCTTTGGCAATTAAGCTTTGACGCCAGGCTTTACCCGCTGTAACCGGGCTATAGGACGGCGAAATTTAAGTACATACCGTATGTAGGGACTGTGAGTTTTAGAGAGGCGAAACGTCCGAAAAATGCCCTGAATTTCGGGCTGAAAATCCGGGGCGGAAAAAATATTTCTCTGTTAAAGGCCGGCTCAAAGCGAGTCGATACAGCAACAGCTTTTGTTTTTTCGTTTTGTGAGTACCAATATGTTTGGATTTTTCAAAAAAGACAGTGATCAATGGCAGCTCCGCCAGGAACGTGTAGAGTGGTATCCCAGTACCAAAAGCTGCGTTAAGGCGGATATGAGTAACGTTCGACCCCACCAGATGCCCCCGCTGATGGTACGCAAGGCAGCTTGGCGGCGATAGCCCGAATTCCGGCCTGTCGTGGTCGACTTTCTCATAAAGGATGCAATTTTCGCCCGGGAGGTGCTTTGCGGGCAAAAATTTTTTGCGCACTTCGTCCCGAAAGGGAATTTTCACCATAAACTCATTTCCTGCATAGTTTTAGCGGATATTTCTTGTCAAAATGGGGCGTTTGGGGTATAATACATTATCTTAGAAAATTGTTTATATTACTGTTTTTAATGGTTTTTTTCGTCCGTTTTTGCGGGCGGGAGGATTTTGGGTTAATTGGAAAAAATTCGTGACCAGTTACAGGTCAAGCAGGAACGCGCCGTATTGGTCGGCGCGAAGCTAAAAGACAGAAATCACCATGATGACAACCTGGCCGAGCTTGAGGCCCTGGCCAAAACGGCTGGCGCGATCATCGTGGATAAATTCCAGCAGAAGATCAACGAGATCAACGCTTCGACGTATATCGGCTCGGGCAAGGCGAAAATGCTCGGCGACCGGGTCAAGCGTTTTGACGCCGAGGTGGTTATTTTCGATAACGATCTGACTCCGGGCCAGATCCGCGCACTTGAGGAAATCCTCAAGGCCAAGGTCCTTGACCGCAGCGAGCTGATCCTCGACATCTTCGCGACCGGCGCCCAGACCCGCCAGGCAAAATTGCAGGTCGAACTGGCCCAGTTGCAGTATACCTACCCGAGGCTCACACGCATGTGGTCGCACCTGGATACCGTAACCGGTGCAGCGGGTGGAACGGCGGCGGGTGCCGTCGGCGGTATCGGAACAAGGGGTACCGGTGAAAAGCAGCTAGAAATCGACCGTCGGCTGGTCAACAAACGCATCTCGGACCTCAAACGCGAACTCAAGGAGATCGACAAACGCAAGCTCCGAGAGATCGACGCGCGCAGCGGACTGTTCAAAATCTGCCTGGTCGGCTACACCAATGCGGGCAAGTCCACGCTGATGAACCGGTTGACCGACGCGGGCGTGCTCGTGGAGGACAAGCTCTTCGCCACGCTCGATACGCGAACGCGAAGATGGAAGCTGGACTCGAATACGGAGGTGCTGCTAAGCGATACCGTCGGTTTCGTTCGGCACCTGCCCCACCACCTGGTGGCCTCGTTTAAGGCAACGCTGGAAGAAGCGCTCAACGCCGACTTGCTGATCCATGTCGTGGATGTCTCCAGTGAGGAAATGTTCGAGCAGATCGAAAGCGTCGAGAGCGTTTTAAAGGAGCTGGGCTGCGACGATAAAGACAGCCTCGTCCTGCTCAACAAAGCGGAGATGCCCGCAAGCATGAACGCGATTGAGACAGCGACGACGATCTACCCCGACGCAATCTGCATTTCCGCACGGACGGGCATGAACATGGAAGAGCTGACCGATGCGGTCATGACGAAATTCCGCGGCGGTGAGGTGACCGTGCGGGTGCGCCACCATGCACGCAACGGCAAGGTGCAAAGCTTCCTGCGGGCGACGGGAACGATCCTCGACGAACAGTACGACAACAGCCACGTTGCCATCGAGGCGCGGATCGGAAAAAGGCAGATATCGCTGCTCCGGAGCCTGAAACCCGAATCCGTTGAGATCGTAGCGTAAATCCAAAGTCGCATTGTATCATTTCCACTGAATGCACTTCTTTTCATTTGCATTTTCCGGCAAATTCGCTTTAATACGCAGTTATGTTTAAAGAGATAACTATTATCGGCAATGGCGGGATGGGCACGGTTTGTGCCATGATGCTCTGCGAAAAGGGCCTGCGTGTGCGAATGTGGGGCCATAACGCCAACGAGCTACGCGAGATGAAAACCGCCGGCGAGAACGTAAAGTTCCTCCCGGGCTACCCAATGCCCAAAGAGCTGGTCTATGAGCCGCGTGATAAAGAAGCCCTCGAGGGCGCAGAGCTGATCGTATCCGCCGTGCCGTGCCAGTTTACCCGGTCCGTATGGCAGCGGCTGGCCCAACATATCCCCCCTGCTGTGCCGATTGTCAGTGTCACCAAGGGCATCGAGAGAGAGACCCTGCTGCTGGCCAGCGGCATCCTGCAAGACGTCCTTGGCAAGGATACCCCCGTCGCCGTCCTCTCGGGGCCAACGATCGCCGATGAAATCGCACAGAAAAAGCCCGCCTCCATCACCGCGGCAAGCGAGGATGAAACCCTAGCCAAAGCGATACAGGAAACCTTTACCACGGATTACTTCCGCGTGTATACAAACACGGACATCACGGGCGTAGAGCTGGCCGGGGCAACCAAAAACGTAATCGCCATCGCAGCGGGCATCCTCGACGGAATCAAAGCCGGCGACAACGCCAAGGCAGCCCTGGTCTGCCGGGGCCTGGCTGAGATCGAACGGCTCGGCGAAAAGTTAAACGCAAGCCCGCATACTTTCTCCGGCCTGTCGGGCCTTGGAGACTTAATCACCACCTGCGTATCGCCCAAGGGCCGCAACCGAACCTTCGGCCAGATGATCGGAAGCGGAATGACCGCGAAAGAGGCCCTCGGCCAGACACACAGCGTCGTGGAAGGCGCGGCAACCTGCGAATCCGTCCTCACGCTGGCAAAGAAAAACAGTGTCGAAATGCCCATTACCGAGGCGATTCACGCAATCATCGAGGGCAAGGTCACTGTCGAGCAGGCCCTGCATGAACTGATGACCCGCCGGCTCAAATCCGAATAAAGCCTGTTATGAAACCGCCTGGGCCTGGAGCGTCTTCTCAAGGCGGTCCATGAGAAGATACAGCATTTTCTCGGTGCTTTTCACCCAGTAATACCCTTTTCGCAGTTCTTCGGGCTGCTGGATATATGGTGCATCGACCAGCTCATCCGAGCAGAACCGTATCATCCTTTCGATGCTGTCCTCGGAGTATTCCAAATGAAACTGCAAAGCAAGCACACGGTCACTATAAAGAAACGCCTGGTTTGAGCACGCAGCAGATTTCGCCAATCGCTGGGCCTTGGGCGGGATTGAAAACGTATCGCCATGCCACTGAAAAGCGGTAAATGTACTCGAAAAGGAGTCAAATAATTCACAGTTTTTCCCCTTGGATGTCATCCGCACCTGGTGCCAGCCGATCTCCTTGTTTGCATTCCTCTTTACCTTGCCGCCGAGGACATCCGCGATAAGTTGCGCCCCGAGGCACACACCCAGCACCGCCTTTTTGCGTTCAATCGCCTCCTTGATGAACTGCCGCTCCCGCAAAAGCCACGGATAGGTATCATATTCATACACATTCATCAAACCGCCCATGATGACGAGCATATCGAAAGAATCATGCTCGGGAAACGGCTCATTTTCGTAAAGCCTGGTTTTGGTGATCGGGTAATGTTTTTCCTCGGCCCAGGTACCAATATTGGCAGCGTCCTCGAATGGAACGTGCTGTAAGACATGAAGTCGAATTTGTGTGTCCATAAAACCCCGCATTGTTTATATTTTGTCTTCCTGATTTGCCCTTCTCATGAGCAATGCCTGTGCCAGCATGTCAACAATGCGGATTTAAACACTGATAGTGGGCTTTATTAAGATTAAGAGCTTTAATAAAACAACAAATTCGTATATCTGCCAACCTGGAAATACAATTTTGTATTTAGCTATCCCTTGCAAATCCAGCGGGCAATCTCCCGGATCGAAGGCTTTTTGCCGTACATCAGGATGCCGGTCCGGAATACCCGGGCCGCGAAAAAGATCACGGCCGGCACGAGAATGACCAGTACCAGGATTGTCCCGGCAATCTCCAGCGGATGCACCTGGTCGGTGGCTGCCAGGCGAAGGACCATCACCATCGGCGTCGTCAGGGGGAAATAACTCAGCGAACGAGCCAGAATGCCGTTGGGGTTCTGCACCAGGTTAAACCACGAAATCATCGGGATAATAAAGACGAAATTGATCAGCACCATCGGGCTCTGCGCTTCTTTGAGGGTATTGCAGACCGAACCGAGCCCGGCAAGGATCGAACTGAACAATAAGTAGCCGAGGACATAATAAATGGCAAAATAGATAAGTAGCGGCCCCTCAATCTGCACTTCTACACCGCGCCAAATGGCCGCACCCACGGCCCCGCTGCCCCAGATCAGCATCACGCAAAAACCCACCGCTGAAAGACCAAAAATCTTGCCGCTCATCAGCTCAAACGGACTCACGCACGAAAGCAATATCTCCATCACCCGCGAGGACTTTTCCTCGATTACGTTGGTCAGCATGTACTGGCCCATCGCGAACACGCCCATAAAGATCATGAACATGAAAAAGAATGGGATCATCATATTCACCATCTTCTGCTGTTTCTCCTGCACCTTTGGTGCCGATGCCGTGCCCAAAACCACCTCTTCAATCGGTGCGTATCGGTTAATCTGCGAAAGCAGGGATCGCTCGATCTCATAGACCTCGCAGCGCTTTTGGATCACGGCAGAGTTTACCTGGCTTCTCAGTGTCCATTCAATGTCCTGTTCGCCTGCCTTTAGCCCCCGGGTAAAAAGCTGGAGTTTGGGCAACTGCCCCTTCTGGTCAGATTGCGGCGGAGTGATAATATTTGCGGGGATCACAAGCAATGCTTCAAATTTACCGCTTTTGAGCGCATCTTTTTTCTCTTCCAGTTGTTCTTCTTGTAACGGGCCTGTAAGTGTGTAATTCAGCGTCCTTTGCTCAGGATCATCTTTTATCTTTTCAAACGCAGGGGTAAGGAGCGGTTCCAATTGGCCGGTCTGGTCCACGATTGTCACGGATTTTGGCGGTTTGGGTGCCTGAATGTCTTTTTCGATCCGCTGGGTAAAAAATGAGATCCCCACAATCATTACCGGCACCATCAGGATGCTCAGAAGAAAAGCCTTGGTCTTAATCGTGACGAGAAATTCACGCTTTGCGACAGTTGCAACTTTATATAGATTCACCTTTTACGCATCCTACAAAAATTTCGTGTAATGACGGTTGTTTTATCTGGTAGCTGATGACATGCACATTGCCCGCGAGGTCGCTCAGCAGCCGGGGTGCATCCTCAGGGGAGCTTAGCGTAATTTGCCATTGGCCGTCGTCATGCTTTTCAACGTTGATTACATACTCAAGATCGTGGAGAAATTGCGTATCTCCATCGAGCTGGACCTCAACCAAGCGGGTATCCTTCGCTTCCCGGACTTCCTGGATTGTACCGTTTAACACAAGGCTTCCCTGGTTGATCATCACGATATGGCCGCACAGGTTCTGGGCCTCATGCATCGCATGGGTAGAGAGGATAATAAGGCAGCCACGGTCGCGAAGCTCGGAAATCAGCCCGCGGATCAATTCAAGGTTTACCGGGTCCAGGCCGGAAAAGGGCTCGTCGAGAATCAGGATTTCCGGATCGCTGATCGCGGTAAGGGCGAACTGGAGCTTTTGCTGCATCCCGCGTGAGAGTTGCTCGACACGGAGCTTTTTCTTGTCGTCAAGCTCAACCTTTTCGAGCCATTCACTGACTTTATCAGCAACCTGCCCGGAGGGTACACCCTTTAAAGCAGCAAAATAGGCAAGCAGATCGACCACCTTCATTTTCGAGTACAATCCGCGTTCCTCAGGCATATAGCCAATGATATCCTTGGCCTGGCTGGGGGAAAGTTTTTCATTGATCGTAATGCGGCCGCTATCCGGGCGGATGATATCCATAATCATGCGGATAGTGGTAGTCTTTCCGGCTCCGTTTGGCCCGAGCAGCCCGTAAATTGTTCCCGGCTCAAAGCTTAGGGATATATCGTCCACCGCACGGGTCTGGCCGAAATTTTTCGCAAGATTCTGTAATACAATGCTCGTCATTGGCGATCCTTCAATTGCTGCGATTTCTGTAATAAAACAACAGGTTAACGGTAAGACCGCTCAATGTCCAGCAGTGTTTTTACACTGTACACCAGCCCGCCGGGACGATTACGCTTTAGCCAGATCCGCTGGTGCTCCTGCGTAACAGCAAGGATATCCTGCGTAAGTTCGTAACGGTTTTTTTGATCCTGCTCAGGCGAAAGTTTCCCGGATTCCGATTGGAGCCTGTACATACCCAGCAAGCAGGCATGCCTTAGCAACCTTGCTGCCAGGCGAAGTTCATCGGTAAGTAGCTGACTGTCAGGCCGATCCATCTCCGCTTCGGTTCGGTCAAACGCATCGACAATTTCATCAATACGGTCAATCGCCGCCTGAAGCTTTTCGACGGTAAACCCTTTGAATTTACGCTTTTGCGGATCGAACTTTGGATCGGTCAAAATCCAGAACAATCGGGAACCATTGAACATATAGGCATCCGCGGCCTGGTAGACATTGCCAAGGTCATAGAGGGCCTTTGAATAATGCGGTTCGGGCTCATGAAATACCCACTGCGAGAGCTGCTTTTGGATGTCCATATCCACGTTGTCTTTGTATGACCAAGCCAGACCCGCTCCATACACAACCGCGGGATACAGAACCGGCAGCGTTTGCAAATGACCGAAACGGTCGCCCCAGTCGGTCAGCAGATACCCCCGGGCCCCATGCTTTATGCCATTTTGAGCAGCGTTTTTAAGGTTACCTATCATCACATCCGTCCGACCGGTGATCGAGTTCCATGACGACGTACCCGGACAAACATAATACGTCAAATTCGCCTCCTCGAATTTCGGGCACTGCTCGCTGTAGGCATGATCGGCCTCGTAGCCCCAATTCAAGGGAATTGCATCCGCGGGCAATTCCGCAATCAATTCGGGATGCTCAAGAATGATATCGCCCCAGAACATCATGCGGCGGTTGTGCTCCAGGCAAAGTTCATGAACTTTAAGCAGATAGTCAAGATACACCCTTCCCTTGCCTTTCTCTTCGACGATATCCGCGGAGCGGCCTTTCCCAAGCTCAAACGTCTCATCGCAGCCGACATTGAATTTTTCGCTCTGGAAATTCGGCAAAAGCTGGTTAAAAAGGTCTGCAACAAGATCAATCGAACCCGGATCGATCGGGCAAAGCGTGCGAGGTTCGATATGCTCCGGGCAGTTCTCACTGCATTCGGCAAGATGGGCATATTGAGGATGCTCAATCCAGCGTTCCATGTGGCCAAAGCAATTCTGATTGGGCACCAGTTCAATAAATCGCTCCCTGCAATACCGGTCGAGTTCAAGGAGGTCTCTGCTGCTAAGTGCCGAAGCATCCTGCCAGACGACTTCATGGCCGAGATACTCAAAGGAATGTTCCATATACAACTGTACCTGGTTGTATTTAAGATGGGAGAGCAGATCGATCAGCGATTTTAGCGTCTCCATTTTCGGAACTTTACGCCGGCTGACATCGATCATCATGCCGCGATCTAAAATATCCGGCCAGTCAGAGATCGTGAGGGCAGGCAGGCGATTTTGGGACCGCGAAAGCATGCAAACCTGCCGTAAGGTTTGTGCCCCGTACCAAAGCCCCCGGAGCGAAGAAGACTCAATTTGTATGGTATGATTCGAGATTGTAAGCTGATAACTCTGATCAATGCTTTTTCTTGTACTCAGTTTCAACAGGACCACATTCCCATCAGGCACCTTACTTTCATCAAGAACCGCCCTTGGCTGCCAGCCGCTTGAAACAAGATTCATCGAACCTGCAACCTCCCGCGATATCCCGGCGAACCTTGCATCCCCTGTAGGGGTAAAACAGACAAAACCGCCAGGTTCAGGGACAAATTGACCCGGCTGATACTCGATCTGACGAACCTGCGGGCACAATGATAGACGGCCTGCAAAGGAGATACAAAAGAGGGAAAATAGAAGCAAAGAAACGAAAATCCGGATATTGTTTTTGGGTAAAATCATAATTTATCCTTATTAATTGAGTGGTGATGGGTATTTTAGGGGGCTTTTTGTGGATTTCAAGGCTTTTTTGGCCGAGAAGAATTTACGCTTGAAATTCGCGGACGGGTCTCTATAATACCCGTTCCTTGCCAACGTAGCTCAATGGTAGAGCACTGGTTTTGTAAACCAGCGGTTAAGGGTTCAAGTCCCTTCGTTGGCTTTTTTCATGCGCTATTTGAGGTTTCTCATAAAAAAGACCTCAATCAATCCCCTTCAGACACCCGGCAAATCGACAGTTTACCTCCAAAAATTGATGCTTTTTCCTTTTCTCCAGATGATATTTTGTTATATTCGTAAGTTTCTACTTTTCGTGCCGGACCGGGTAAGCGAATTAGAAAACAGCATTTTCAACCCGGCAGCGATATAGAATGAATAAAATCGAGTATTTCGATGAAAAGTGAAACTAAAATGATGCAGGAAGCAATCGAAAAATCAAGAGCCCTGATCGAGGCGATGGAGTATATCCGCCGGTTCAAGGGCAAGATCATCGTGGTCAAACTCGGCGGCAGCGTGCTCGACGACCTCGATGCCCAGGAAAAGATGCTCACGGACATCGTTTTTATGGCCACGGTGGGTATGCGGCCGGTTATCGTCCACGGCGGGGGCAAGGCGATTACCCGGGCCATGCAGCATGCCGGGCTCGAGCCCGTCTGGGTGCAGGGCCGGCGCTACACCGACCAGCGAACGCTGACCATCGTCGAGCATACACTGGTCAACCAGGTGAACAAGGGCATCTGCACTACGATTGAGCGGCTCGGCTGTGATGTCATGCCGCTGACGTCGCTTAGCTCGTGCGTGCTTTCGGCCAAACCGTTCCGGCTCGAAAATGAGGACGGACGCAAGATTGACCTGGGCCTGGTCGGGCAAATGACCGATGTAAATGCCACGATTATCAGCAAGCTGTGCAAGTCCAAAACGATCCCGGTGATCGCGCCGGTTGCGATTGATAAATCCGGCCAGAAGCTAAACGTAAATGCCGACGCCGCCGCGGCCCATGTGGCGGCCGCCGTGCGGGCCGAAAAGATCGTATTCGTCAGTGACACCCACGGCATTCTCGAAAATATCGACGATCCGGAAAGTACGATATCGAGCCTCAATGAATCCCAGATTCAGAAGATGATCGAGGACGGATCTTTGACTACGGGAATGATGCCCAAAGTGGATGCCTGCCTGCATGCCATCGACAACGGCGTCAAGAAGGCGCACATCATCGACGGACGCATCCAGCATTCGCTGTTGCTGGAAATCTATACCGACAAGGGAATCGGAACCCAGATTATACGGTAATTTCATAAACGGAGTAATCGACCTATGAGCGAACAAATGAATACAAACGAGATCATCGAAATGTCCAGCCAGTTTCTGATCGGCAACTACGGGCGGCTGCCAAGGGCCATCGTACGCGGCGAAGGCTGCTGGCTGTATGATGCCGAGGGCAATGAGATCCTCGATATGTTTCCCGGTTGGGCGGTTTCGGGCCTTGGCCACTGCCACCCCAATGTCGTCCGCGCCATTGAAGAGCAGGCAAAAACGCTGCTGCATATCGACAATACATTCTACATCCCCCAGCAGGCCTACCTGGCCAAGCTGATCTCCGAGCGGGGATTCGGCGGCAAGTGCTTCTTCTGCAATTCCGGTGCCGAAGCGGTAGAAGCTGCCATGAAACTGGCGCGAATTTATACAAGCCCGGAAAAGTACAAGTTCATCACAGCCGAGGGCTCCTTCCACGGACGGACCTTCGCCGCAATGACCGCCACGGCCCAGCCAATGAAGCACCAGGG
>CAYVUI010000026.1:0-1650 GCA_964454745.1 uncultured Pirellulales bacterium
TCGAGCACACCGTAGTGATTGGGTGCTATGCGGGTCTCGGCGAGGGTGTCCCAGGCGATGGAGCCGGCCAGGCGGTGGTACGAGGCCGATTTGCCGTTGGCGTGCCAGGTACGAAGCTCGATGGATTCTTCCGCGGTGTTTTTGAAGTAAACGCGGATCAGGCCGCCGCGGTTGGGTTTTTCGTTTACGGGTTCGGTTACACGCTCGGTTTCCCATTTGGCCGGGCGGTACCAGATCTGCTCGATTTTGAGAGGCAGGTCGGCGTTTAGCCAGCGCTCCCGCCGGGACTGCTCGTTAGATTCTTCCTCGGCAAAGAGGCCGGGGGTGAGCAGGAGCAGGAAAAGTTGGGAAACGATGTAAAGCCGGGCGGTTTTCATGGTTTTTCTCCGGAATAAGCTGTTGTTTGAAAGGAATATACCATTTTCACAGTATAGGTGCAATTAGATTGAAACTCTATTTTTAGCTAAAAAATGAGGGCTGTTCTTGTAAATCCCCAGTTTCGTGTTGGATTTGCGAGGATAATTGGTGAAAAAGATAACTGCCCCCTTTGTTTTTGTGGTTTTTGGACCAATTATTTGTATTGATATTTTGTTTCCAAATGTTAATATAAGTAAAATACTGGCTTCGGAGGGCTGGGTGGTCGATATAAAGGGGGATTTTATGTCATTTTGCTCTTTTTCAGGGTGAAAGTAGGTAATTACTTGTTCGACGGAGGTTTTATGATGTGTTCACGTGTTGTCAGATCGTTGTTTTTTGCCGCTTTAATTAGCCTTTTGTGCGTACCGGCTTTTTCCAATATCGAGATATTCGATATCCGGTATCATCAATCTTTCAAGAGTGACGTTTTCGATGACAGCGGTGATAATGACGTCGGCGGGACGATGTTCGTTTTCGTTCGGAATAATGATACGCAGCCGCGTATTTTGACGAATGTGACGTTAAATGGTGCGACGTTGGATACGCTGGTGGGCAATGGCACGCTTGATTTCTGGCGTTACTGGCCGGATGTGATTCAGCCGGGGGAATATACGTGTATTACGGTGCGTGCGGGTGACAGCCCCCTCGCCCCCGGCGACAGTGTGACGGTTGGGGTGACCAGTTCAAGCGGGGCGTCGGACAGCGATACGGTAACCCTGCGGCATCCGCTGATCCGGATCGGGTCGATTATTCCCAGCCAGGACATGAAGACGGTGTACATTTACATGGTCAACCGCGATACCGTGGATTACACCGTTAACGAAGTCTGGATGAATGAAGATGTAACCAGCCAATGTACCTTTGTTGGTTCGGCGACGGTCGGACCCGAAGAGGTGAGTATTATCAAGGTTTCTTATACTGAGCCGATCGAGCCGATGGAATTTTTCATGGTCCGGGTTCGTGCGTTAAAGAGCGGCGCGGGCAACTGGTGGGTGGCGTGTCCGTACCGGATGCTGCCTGCGAGTATTCCGCTGGGTACCTGGTCGAGCTCGACCGGAGGAGACCTGGACCGTCAGGAGTACCTGCGGGCACAGTTTCGCAATGCGAATACCGGTGTCGATAATTTTTCTGAAATCTACGAGATGTACTACAATAATTACATCAAGGCGAACACGGGCAATGTCAATGCCGGGAATCTGGCGGCAAATATCGGCAACCCCGCAATTCTGTCCT
>CAYVUI010000026.1:1660-42627 GCA_964454745.1 uncultured Pirellulales bacterium
GTTTCTCGGGGATGAGAAGGATAATTCGGATACGGAGCTGCTTGCGGTCGTAGCGGAAAACCAGCTCTGCTGGAATACCGATCCCACGCATCCGACGTATCATAACCTCGTGAAGAACAACCGTTTCTCGAAGTGGGGGATGGTAACCGATGTGGTGGGCATGGACCATTATGTACAGTATGCTCCGAATATTCTCGGTTTCAATTCGGGTGATTTCGACGAGATACATGAATATATGCGGATTTTGAAGCTCGCGGTCGAGCCCAAGGTGATGTGGGTCTGGCCTCAGCTTGCTTCCGGCGTTTGGAGTGACCAACCCGATCCCTGGGGCGTTAATTACCAGTTCTGGGCGCAGGTCATGCATGGCGGTAAAGGCTTTTTCTGGTTCGATATGGAACCAACGAACGAAGACGATTACCCGGATATCTATGCTGAGGCTTTTGATATCGCCCAGCAGTTCGAGCAGGTCCGCGGACTGGTGAATTATTCGGAGGCCGCGGATATCGTCACTGTCAATTCCGGCGATATTGTAACCCGCTGCCTGGTCAGTGAAGATGCTATCGTAGTGATCGTGCTTAACGATAATATCGACTATGGATTGTTTTACAGCAGCTACGATATCGACCCGACGTCGGGGTCGATTACGGTTCCGGTTCCTTCCTGGATTCCTGTGGAGCAGGTCAAGCGGATTGAGCCGTCCGGCCCCGTGAACCAGGCTTTCAGCCAGGCGGGTCAGAACGTGACGATCAATTACAGTATTAATGAACAGTCGCTTGTGTATATCATCGGAAGAAATGATAACCAGCCGCCGACGAAGCCGAAGGGTTTGCATATTTCTCGGTTGCCGTCGAGCGGGGTGGTGCTCAGCTGGGACGATTCGTTCGATAATTACGGCGTACAGAGCTACCGCGTGTTCAAGAACGGTTCGGTCCTGGCGACAGTGCAAAAGCCGACGTATGAAGATTCGGCGGGCGGTACGAATGACTTGTACCAGGTTGAGGCGATCGATTCCGCCGGCAACCTGTCCGGTCCCTGCCGGCCCTACGGGCTTAACTTCCTCTATCTTGCCTTTGAACAGTATAATGACTGGGAAGGGCTGCTTTTCGATAACAATATTCTTAATCTGGAAACCAAAGACGGGATCATGCAGATGGACCTGCGAGGCAAGGCGTGGATTTACAGCCACCCGCTCGAGATCGATGCCGCCGGTTATCCTTATCTGCGTGTCGGCCTGGTGAACCAGAGCAGTGATACGATCTGCCGTTTCGGCTGGATCACGAATCTGGATCCAAACTGGGATGTACAGAAATCCAACCGGATCAACACCGTGGCAAACAGCCCTGATCTGCAGGAATTTGTTGTGGATCTTTCAGATAAAGAACCGCTCTGGCAGGATACAATCACCCAGGTTCGCTTTGTGGTTGCCCAGAATGCCGTTTCGGGCAGCGTCGGGATTTCCTACCTGATCCTCCAGGGGCAGGACCCGAGTGTTCCCGGGGATGCCGACAGCAGCGGGCATGTGAATTATATGGACTACGCCCGGCTGGCGGAGAGCTTTATGCAGGTTGATGCGTATCCGCAGTGGAGCGAAGGCAACGTGGACGGCGATTATGATACGGATGTGGACGATGCGGAAGTGATTGCTGAGGCGTGGCTGGATTAGGCCCGTGTAACTTTGATTGCGACAAGGCCGGGTTTTGCCCGGCCTTTTTTATGCGCGTGATTAGAACTGGTTTCATAACTCATTTGTGCTGAAAATTGCCCTTTTCCTCCCTGGTCAGCGTCGGTCTGCATCGACGCAGGGGGGCTATGCCTGCTTCGACCTCCTTGCCAGAGAGAGAAAGATCATATTTTACACCTGTAAAGCAGTTATGAAACCAGTTCTGGGGGAATTGACTGGTTTTTGCGGCGAATTCCGGTAGAATAGAGGGCGGATACGGAAAAGTAAGGATTTGCGATGTAATGGAAAAACTGCACCCGGTACAACTGGAAATTTACCGCCGGATGACGCCCGAGCAGAAACTTCGGGAGTCAATTCGGCTGTATAAATCGGCCTGGCATCTCAAAGCAGCCTGGCTGCGTCAGCAGAATCCCAACTGGACGGAAGAACAGGTTCAGCAGGCGGTCAAGGAGAACTTCATGAATGCAAGAACATGAGCTTTTTTACATATTTGTGGATCGGCTTGAAAAGTTAAATATCCGTTATATGATTACCGGCTCGGTGGCGAGTATGCTTTACGGCGAGCCGCGTATGACGCATGACATTGATCTGATTATTGAGCTTGAGGCAGGTGACCTTGAAGCCTTTACCCATGCGTTCCCCTCAGACGCATTTTACTGCCCCGTGAAGGACGTGATTCGAACGGAGATCAATCGCGAAACCCGGGGACATTTTAATCTTATCCATCATGACAGCGGTTTTAAGGCGGATATTTATCCTGTAGGGCGAGATGAGATTCATCAATGGGCGATACAGAACCGACGGCGAGTCGAATCAGGCACATCAAAAGTCTGGCTCGCTCCTCCGGAATATGTGATTGTGCGAAAATTGCAGTATTACGCAGAGGGCGGCGGCGAAAAACATTTACGTGATATACGCTGCATGCTGGAAGTGTCGAGGGATAGTATCGATCATAAGCAATTAACTGCCATGGTGCATCGTTATCATCTTCAGGATGCGTGGGGACGGTGCGGGGATGTCATGCCTTGAGGGATTCGGAATTTGTGCCGGATGGATTGGGGATGCTTGCGGGGGCGGTGTACTGCATGGCCAGTAGGGTCCAGTCATCGGTTTGTTCCCTTTGGGCGGCATAGTCTTTGAGTGTGCAGGCGAGGGTGTCGATGAGGTCATCGGCTTTGCATGAGGAGAACGAGGCGGCCAGGGCGTAAAGGCGGTCGGTCTCGAAGGGTACGCGGTCAATGTTTTCGGTATCGGTGACGCCGTCGGAGGCGAAGAGGATGGTGTCGCCGGGCTGGAGATGGTGTACAGCAACTTGGGTTTCAATGCGGGCCTTGACGCCGAGCAGCAGGTTCCTAGACTGGTCGAGCGTGATTGGGTCCTGGTGGGCGTCGGCACTGATCAATAGCGGCAGCGGGGCGTGGCCCATGTTGAAGTAATGGAGTTTGCCGGTTTCGATGTTAAAGTGGGCAATGAATGCCGCGGCGAAGCTGTCGGCCGGGGTCAGGCGATAGAGGTTGGTGTTGAGGTTTTCGATGAGCTGAGTGATCTCTGTGGGGTTGTCCTTATAGGCCTGGAAGGTGGTTTTGATGATCGCAGTGACCAGTGCGGCGGAAAGGCCGTGTCCGCTGGCGTCGCAGAAGATGGTGATCAGGGAGTTGTCATCAATTTGTGCAGTATCGAAATAGTCGCCGCCAATCTCTTCACGGGGCTTAAAGTAGTGTGCCCACTTAAGGTTCTCGGAAAAGGGCATATCCGCCATACGCGGGAGGAGTTTTTTCTGGATGGACTGGGCGCGTTTCATATCGGCTTTGATCTGCTTGAGGGAATCGGAAAGCTGCTTGTTGGCCAGTTCGAGGCGGAAGGTGGCTTCTTCGTTGTCGTATTCAATACTGCCGACGACAAGAAAGAAGAGGTAAGTGATGGCGATGATTGTGGTTGCTTCGATGCTGGTGGCCAGAAGGAGATAGTAGTTCTGGGCAAAAATGGAATAAAGGATGGGGGTGGTGCAGGTGACCGCGGCAACGATGAGTGTGTATTTGGGCGCGGCGCGGAACAGGGCACGGTGGTCATGGAAGTCACGATGGATCTTTTCGAACCATTTGACAAATTTGGAAAAATTCAGCAGGCAGTAGGAATACTCCACGATGAGGCTTTCATTGTGGATGCGGGTTTTGGTGCAGGCGAAGTGGATGCCGGCTTTCTGTCGGATGGGTTGATCGAGTGCTTTTCCGGGGTGGAAAACGGCTCTTTTGTTTGCGTGCAGGTACGTCAGGATGTCGGAGACCTGGTTGTTTTCGAGCCGGATATTGAATATCAGGGTTGTCAGGCCGGCTTGGGCGAGAAACTTCCAGAGGTTTGGGTATTCTTTGAGCGGATCGGGCGGCTGGATGACGGGGCCGAAACGGAGGAACTTGATCTCGGCCTCGGGGGTGAGCTTGATGATGATGTGGGACTGGTTCTGTTCTTTGGCAGCGGGAGCAAGGGAGAATTCAAAATCCCAGGCGAAACGGAAAATTTCTTTGTAGAGGGGGGTACTGCTGTTTTTGAGGGTGATAAGCCGGGTTTTGATGATTGTCCATGGCTTTAACAGGGAGGCTGTAGGGCTGGTATCCGCGGGGTCTGGATGTACATTCTGTTTGTTCATTCATAACTCTTTCAATGTCTCCATTATACGAGTAGAATGCCGCTTGTTGCGAAAAAATATGACGGATTTATGCATTTTCGGGAAAAATCGACGTGGCGGATCTACATAGTGGTAAATATTATGCTAAGGGGCCTATTTTGGTGACCTGCGGACGGGGGCTTTCGGGTTATTTGGCCAAGGAAGCGGCGGCCCTTGGGTTTGAGGCGGGCGAGATTCGTGAAAACGGTGTGCGGCTGGAAGGGAGCCTGGCGGATTGCGAGAAGCTTAACCTGTGTTTGAGGACGGCGACGAATGTGCTTTTTGAGGCGGGGCGGTTTTCTTGTGATAGTGCCGATGCGCTTTATGAGGCGGTTCAGTTGATTGCCTGGGAAGAGTATATCCCCTGTGATGAGTACTTGAGTGTGGTTTCGCGGGTGGATACGCCGTGCATTGATAACAGCATGTTCGCCAGTTTGAAGGTAAAAGACGCGATTGTTGACCGGATTGCGGACAAAGAGGGCCAGCGGCCGGACAGCGGACCCAACCGGGATAATGTGGTGGTGCAGTTGTATTGGAAGGGGCCGGAGGTTCGTATCTATATTAATACATCCGGGCAAAAGGCCAGCGACCGGGGATACCGTAAGATTCCGTTTGAGGCACCAATGCGGGAGAGCCTTGCGGCGGGGGTGGTCCTGGCGACAGAATATGACGGTAAAGGGGTGTTTTTAAACCCGATGTGCGGCAGCGGAACTTTGGCCATCGAGGCGGCACTGATTGCAAGCGGAAGGGCGCCGGGGCTGACAAGGCTGAATTTCGGATTTGAGCATTTGAAGGGATTTGACGGGGAGAAATTTCGGGCGTTACGGGATTCGCTGGTCAAGGAATCGAAAAAATGGCGGTCGAAGCGGAAAATCGGGCGGATTCTGGCCAGTGACCATGACGCTGAGGCGATTGAGGCGGCGAAAAAGAACGCCCAGACCGCGGGGGTTGAGCACATGATCGAGTTTTCGGTCTGTGATTTTGCGGATTGCATTGTGCCCGAGGAGGGGGGAGTTGTGGTGATGAACCCGGAATACGGGATGCGGCTGGGGGATATTCAGGGACTGGAAAATCTTTACAAGCGAATGGGGGATTTCTTTAAACAGCGATGTGCGGGATATACAG
This sequence comes from uncultured Pirellulales bacterium, assembly GCA_964454745.1. Lineage (GTDB taxonomy): Bacteria > Planctomycetota > Phycisphaerae > Sedimentisphaerales > Anaerohalosphaeraceae > CAYVUI01. Next base: position 7,129 of record CAYVUI010000026.1, read on the forward strand.
GGTACATATTTACTGGAAACATGCAACTCAGCAAGAAGATCGGGCTGCGTACGAACCGGCGCGAGGTGTTTTACAATGGGGATATTGAATGCCGGCTGCTCAGGTATGAGTTGTATTCCGGGACGCGGAAGGACAAGGGGACATAAAAAAGCCGCGTTTTTGAGGTAAAAACGCGGCCAGGTACAGTTATGCGAGTCCACGGCGTATTGGAGGGCTCTAAAGCGTGGTAGAGCCTTGTGCTGTATACGAGAAAAAGTGCAGGATCAGCTTACAGCAACAGGACGATCTGCTGTGTTCGGCTCCATCAACAATGTTTCAACATTGCCTGCTTCGCCGGCCTTGCATCTCGCCTATTGTGTCGGCACTGAATCCATCATTTTTCAGCGGAAAAAGCACTTGCCGATTTCGCCTAAATTGCCCTTAAAAAATCTTACATCTCATTTTATGGGTCTTACATAATCATAGACGTGCATTGTTACCGTTTCATTACGGGAATATTTCAAGTTTTATACTTTTTTTCTCTATAATGAGAATTCGAAAGTTCGGCAGATCTGTAAGTGGACATAGAGATTAGCCGGTAGAAATAAACTCTTGACATTAAGATGGGTAAGATATATAATTGTGGATATTGTATGGTTATATGCAGGGGTATGTCCGATAATTTTTTGTGGAGTAGACGATGATGAAACGGATACTGACCGTATTGACTTTTGTACTGTTGGCTGGATTGACATCTGCAAATTGTCCGAAGGCGGATATTACCGGCGATTGCAAGGTAACGTTCGCGGATTATGAGGCCCTTGCGAAAGGGTGGCTGGACGAGGGCTGCTGTCCGGACCTGTACCCGGAGCAGGAAGTCATCGAGTGCGAAAAGGCAATGCATTTAAGTTTGAATGGGGTTAATCAGGGAGCTATTCACGGCAGTTGTACGGTACCGGGGCGGGAGAATACCATTGTTGTGACGGATTACAGCCACCAGGTGTACATTCCGCGTGATGTCCATACAGGTCTACCAACCGGTCAAAGAATACACGGGCCTTTGACGATTACGAAATATACGGACAAAGCGACCCCTAAAATGATGCAGGCACTGGTGACCGGAGAAAGAATGTCTGTATTTGAGCTTCGGTATTACCGGCAGTTGTCTGATGGGAGTGTGCAGCATTATTATACCATTACACTTGAAAATGCCATAATTGTTGATTACGAAGGCAAGGGGCCCAATGTCGAGGAATTTTCCTTTATGTATAGCAAAATCACATGGAGCTGGGAGCCGGATGGAATCGAAGCCGAAGATGACTGGAGGGAGCCAACGGCCTAATTGGAAGCCATAAGTTTCAGGAAAAACTTGCCAGCGGTGTGGATATCGTTATAATCGTGCAATTAGTGATTTAATAGCGATATCAGTGCTGTAAATGAAGAGCTTACAGCAGGTGAATGAAGGGATTTATTTGATATGCTGTACGAACGGAAGTTCTTCGTAAGGGGGATTGTATTGTTTTTGCTGACCTTGGCGGGTATGGTTATGGGCCAGGCGCGGCGGGATGAGTATTTTTCGGGCCAGGACCTGATGGTCAAGGCCGGGCAGATGACCGAGTATCAGCAAGGCAGCGGGGACGGGAAAGAGCATATCCTTTTGTTTGAATATGACGTTCGGCTCGAGATCGGGCCCAACCTGATGCGGAGCAATTCCGCGCTGGTATGGATCAAGCCTCGCCGGTCGGATTACCGCGGTACGGTTCGTGTGTATTACGATGTGCAGGTTTATCTCGAGGGGGATGTGGGTTTAGATAAGAACCGGGGCTTTGGCACGGTTGATTTTCGGCCCAGCGTGATTGAGAAGGGCCGTTCACTTGTGAGCCGTTTTTCGGTCTCGGGCGAGATCTTTGTGGAGGCGGATGGTAGGTACCAGGGAGAGCTTTCCGAGCTGTTCGAGATGGGGATTTACCAGAACGCGCAGACGGTGGTTCGTCCGCTTCGTGACGGTCCGCTGATTACGGCGGCGGCGATGGTACCGTCATTGCGGGGTCCGGCGGCACTGGAACAGCGGCTGGCCAGTACGGAAGAGGTGGGTGTTCCCGAATGGGAGCGGACGGATATTTTAGGTTTGGAGCAGCCCCCGGTAGCGCCGCTTGGGCGTCTGGGTGAGGCCCAGCAGGAAGCGCCGCGGTATCAGTACCCGGTGAATATCGCGGGGATGTGGGAGCCTTCGCCGGTGATCGAGAGCACGATGCTCGAGGACGGGCGGACGGTTACGACGGTACGGGGCCGGTTTTACCTTTGGCAAAAACAGGATGAAGAGGGGGGAATGGTCGAGTTCCAGGCGGATCACGCGGTGATTTATTCGCAGGGGACGAATTTCCAGGTCGGCGGCGAGCAGGCGGGCAGTACACTGGGCTCGGGCCGGGTGGAGGCGGTGTATTTCAAGGGCAATATCGTCATGACCGAATCGGGGGCGACGATCCGCGCGGACGAGGTGTATTACGATTTTCTCAAGCGCCAGGCGCTGGCGGTCAAGGCGGAGCGGCGTATCTTTGACGCGGACCGCGGGATTCCGATCTATATGCGGGCCGAGGAGCTGCGCCAGGTGTCGAAGTATGTATTCCGGGCCGATGATGTCGTGATGACGACGAGCGAATTCTTTGAGCCTCAGGTTGCACTGCACAGTTCAAGCGTGGTTTTGACGGACCTGACGGGGATCAAGGCCCGGCAGGAAGGGATGGTCGATGACAGCGCGTACGACGCGGTGATGCGTGATGTGACGTTTAAGATTGACGGGCTGCCGGTGTTTTACTGGCCGAAGATTCGAACGGACCTCGAACGTCCGGATATTCCGCTCAAGAAGCTAAGTGCCGGCTGGGACAGCGATTACGGTGCGACGGTAGAGACGGAATGGAACATGACCAAGCTGTTGGGCCGCAAGGAGCGCCGGGGTGTGAAATCGACACTGGCCGCGGATTATTTTGGCGAGCGGGGCTACGGTGCGGGGTCGGATGTCAGCTACGTCGAACAGGATTACCTGGGGATCTTTCGCGGATACATGCTAAAGGACAACGGAACCGATGACCTCGGACTGGTGCGTGAGCGGCGAAATCTTGACGCAGGCAAGGATTACCGCGGGCGTGTGCAGTGGCGGCATCGTCAATTTTTGCCCTATGACTGGCAGGCGACGTTTGAAGCGAGCTACGCGACGGATGAGAATTATCTCGAACAGTTCAACCGCAGTGAGTTTGATACCGGCAAGAGCCAGGAAACGCTGGTCCATTTGAAGCGGATCAAGGATAACTGGGGCTTTTCGATGCTCAATAAGTTCCGGATTACGGATCACCGGCGTGTGACCGAGGAGCTGCCGACAATTGATTTCCATGTGAAAGGGCAGTCGTTCTGGGATCACAAGCTGACGTATTACTCGGATTCGCAGGTGAGCCGTTTTCGTGAGTTGTTCCCGAACGGCGATCCGGACCTGGTTGAGGAGGATTTTTATACGTATTTCTCAACGCGGCACGAGGTGGATTTGCCGATTACCGCCGGGGTATGGAAGATTGTTCCGTTTATCGCCGGTACTGCGGCGTTTAATGATTATGACGCGACGGCGTTTCGTGAAAACATACATGGCGACCTTGTCGAGCCGGAAAACGGGGTCTATTACGGGGAGCTGGGCGTTCGTTTATCCACGCTGTTCTGGAAGGTTTACCCGGATGTGAAGTCTCGGCTTTGGGATCTCAACGGGATTCGCCATATTGTGAAACCGCACATGGAGATTGTCGGCTACGCACAAAATGACGAAACGGTGGAGATGCGTGATGTCCTGAATCTGGGTGTTCTCCAGCGGTGGCAGACCAAGCGGATCAGCCAGGGGCAGGAGCAGTCGGTGGACTGGATGCGTCTGGATACGAATCTGACCTGGCTGAGTGAAAACGAGGCCGAGCAGGCGGGCCCGGGGCATTTCCTGTGGAACAATCCGGCAATTCCGACTCTTCTTCGTCGGGAAAATAATTCATTCGGGCCGGTGCGAAACGCGATTACGAACGATTTTATGTGGCGTGTGAGTGATTCGATGGCGATTTTGAGTGATTCGCACTTCGATCTGGGCAGTTACAATCTTCAGCAGTACAACCTGGGTGTCTCGCGGTACATTTACCCGGATATCAGCTATTATCTCGGTGGGCGGTACCTGAAGAATACGTATGTGGATGTGCCGGCGGACGGGGTGAATGAGCGGGGCTCGTTTTCGGTGGTCGGTGCGATGACGTACCGGATGAATTCGCGTTATTCGATGGTTTTGGCCCAGGAATACAATATTGAGTACGAAAAGAATGTTCTGACGGAGATCTCGTTTATCCGCCAGTATCACCGGATGTTTTACGCTTTGGGTTACAGCCGGGACTACAGCCGGGACCGCGAGACGGTGTTTTTCAGCATCTGGCCTGAGGGCGTGCGTGAACTAGCCCTTGGGACAAGGGGATTCGGCGGGATTACGGGTGTGAGCCTGGAAGAATAACGGGCCTTGAGCAGGCAGACTCCTGCGGCGCGGGGTTTGCAGAGCATTTTTTAAAGAGCGACCGTAAATTTGGTGTTTTTGGGTTGCTATCGGAGGTTTTTCGGTTATTTTAGGGCTTCCCGGGACCGGTACGTACCGGCATGGGCTCATTTTTTGAGCTTTTGGCGGTATTTTCGCGTCTTTTCCTGGTCAGATCGTTAAAACGAACAAATTTCGTTTTGGGTCAATAGTAAGGTTGCAATTAAAGGGTTTCAAATTATGGCGTTAGTCACAACAAAGAAGATGTTTGAGATGGCCTACAAGAACGGATACGCGGTAGGCGCATTCAATGTGAACAATATGGAGATTACACAGGGGATCATGTGGGCGATTGCCGAGAAGAAGGCTCCGCTGATTCTCCAGATTTCCCGCGGTGCCCGCAGTTATGCGAGCATGAGCTATCTCAAGGCGATTATCGACGTTGCGGTTGAAGAAAATCCGGATATTCCAATCGCGATGCACCTGGACCACGGGGATACGTTCGAGACCTGTAAGCAGTGCGTGGATGACGGGTTTACGTCGGTGATGATCGACGGTTCTCATCATCCTTTTGAAGAAAATATCAAGATTACCAAGCAGGTTGTCGAATATGCGCATGACCACGGTGTGGTTGTGGAAGCCGAGCTCGGTCAGCTTGGCGGTATTGAAGAAGACGTTGTCGGCGTTGAAGATGTATCGGCGCATTTGACCGACCCGGACCAGGCGGTTGAATTTATTGAAAAGACCGGCGTGGATTCGCTGGCGGTGGCGATCGGGACCAGCCATGGTGCTTACAAGTTCAAAACGGCACCGAAGCTGGCGTTTGACGTCGTCGAAGCGATTTCAAAGCAGGTTCCCGGTTATCCGCTGGTGATGCACGGTTCGAGCAGCGTTTTGAAGGAATTCAAGGACCTGATCAACAAGTACGGCGGCCAGATGCCTGACGCGATGGGTGTCCCTGAGGACGCGATCAGCAAGGCGGCGAAGATGGGTGTCTGCAAGGTGAACATTGATACGGACCTTCGTATGGCATTGACGGCGAAGATTCGCCAGGTCTTCAGCGAAAAGCCGGGTGAATTTGATCCGCGTAAGTACCTTGGGCCGGGCCGTGATGCGATCAAGGACATGGTGGTCCATAAGCTTGAGGTTCTCGGCTGTGCGGGTAAGGCCGGCGAGTGCCTGTAAGTTTGATCGATCCGGTATTGTACCGGGCAACATGTTTTTATTAAGTGACAAGCAGCAGAGCCCCGGGCATTGTGTCCGGGGCTGCTGATTTGTGGATATTGAGTATTGGCAGAATGGGTATGAACAGATATGTGATTCGTCTTTTCGGTTTGTTGTTGTGTACAGCGGTTGTCTTCTTTGGATGCGAAGAGGCAGGTACGGTTCCCCCGGCGGGTGAACCGAGCAGTTCGCTTCCGGAGAGTTCCGGCGGCGGCGAGGCCGTGGTCGTCCAGGAGGCGACGGTGCCGGACGAATCGCTGGTGGAGGAATCTGAAGCGGACGCGGCGGTCAAGGCGGCGGCGAAACGTATTACAGAGGGGGAATTTGACGCGACCGAGGAGATTCTTTCGAATTCGCGGTATCTTGCGGATCCGCGGCTGGAGCGGCTGGTAGAGATCGTGGATCGATATGAGGCGATTCGTGCAGACCGCGAGGCGTTTGAGGACAAGACCTACGAGGAGCATTACGCGGAATACCAAGAGATTGCGGCCAAGGGGGCAGCGACCGAGCCCAACGAGATTGGCGAGGCGGTATCCGCGGTGCTGAAGGTTCGGGATTACGCGGATGCGGCGCAGGAAGAAGCGCTGATGGCCGATGATTTTGTGGTTGAACTGACGAAAACGCTCGAGAGCAAAGCGGCGGAATATGAGCAGTCCGGCGAGTGGGTCGATGCGTACGCGACGGGATATTATCTTTTGAAGCTTTTGTACCCCAAGAAGGCGGAATACAAGGACAATGCCGAGCGGATGACGGATTTGATGATCCTCGAAAATTCGCTTAAGGATAACAGTTGTGAGACGAGCGCGGAGCGGCATGAGGGGATCAAGGCGAGTATGTTCACGCGTTCGGTACGTGCGCTGGATGTGCATTATGTCGGGGATGTGGATTACGAGCAGATGCTCAACAAGAGTCTCGAACGGATGCGGCTTTTGGGGCTGGTGCTGGAGCATTCCGGGGATGAGATTGCGTATTCGGTCGATCCTGAAGGTGCGAAGAAATGGCGGGCGGAGATTGCGCGGATCGATATGGACCGCGGGCAGGAGAACCCGGTGGTCACGCGGGATGTGTTTATCGATTATTTTTACCGGGTGCTGGACCTGGGGCGTGAGATCAAGGGGCTGGGCGAGGAAGTTGTGGTCTCGCAGTTTGCCCAGGCGGCGTTTAGTGCACTGGATCCGCATACGACACTGGTCTGGCCGTGGGAGGTCCGCGATTTTCAGAAGAATATCATGCAGGAATTTACCGGGATCGGGATCGAGATTTCGAAGATCACCGGTGAACTGAAAGTGGTCAGCCTGCTTCCGGATACGCCGGCGTATGTGTCGGGCCTGGACGCGGAGGATGTGATCACGAAGATTGACGGCGAGGAAGTGACCGAGGAGATGAGTATTCAGTGCGCGGTCAGTAAGATCACCGGCAAGGCGGGTACGAAGGTTCTGTTGACGGTTCGCCGGGCGGAGACGGGGGACCTGGAGGATATCGAGATTACGCGGGCGCGGATTATCGTGCCGACGATCAAAGGCTGGCGGCGTCTCGATGACGGGCTGTGGGACCATATGATCGACCCGGAGAATAAGATTGGTTATGCGCGGATCACGAATTTTACGAATACGACGTCCGATGACCTCGAGCGGGTGCTCGACGACCTGGAACAAGACGGGATGCAGGGCTTTATCCTGGATTTGCGTTACAATACCGGCGGGCTTTTGAACAGTGCGGCGGATGTAGCGGATAAGTTTATCGAGAAGGGTTTGATAGTTCGCAGCCAGCCGAAATGGGAGCGGGGGACGTATGAGCGGGCCCGGGCGGAAGGGACGCATCCGAATTACCCGATGGTGATTTTGATTAACGGCGGCAGTGCAAGCGCTTCGGAGATCGTGGCGGGGGCACTGCAGGATGCGAAGTATCGCCGCGCGACGCTGGTGGGTGAACGGACCTTTGGCAAGGGCAGCGTGCAGACGATTACTCCGTATTCGGGCGACGGCTCGCAATTGAAATATACGATGGCGTTTTATCATCTGCCGTCGGACCAGCGTGTGGAGAGCCGGTACCTGATGGAGCGGCAGGGCCGCGAGGACTGGGGCATCGAGCCGGACGTGGAAGTTAAGCTTAAGCCCACAGAAGTTCGCGAGATGCTGGATATCCAGCGGGCCAATGAGATTCTGGCCCGGGCGGACCATGAAGAAGCGGGCGGCAAGCCTTTGGAACGGCACAGCCTGGAAGAGACGATTACTTCCGACCCGCAGCTTCAGGTTGCGATCCTGGTTTTGCAGGGCAAGCTGGTGGCGACGGGTGTGGATGTGTCGGTCAATGTTCCGGTGGATGTCGAGGCGGCGGACGCGGAGCCGGAGGTTGCCGGTGCGGTGGCGGAATAAGAAGTATTTGGGGGAAACAAGCGGTTATTTTACAGGATTTGAATCTTGGCGGAGAACAAGTTAGAACAGCAGCGGCGGGAGAAGCTTGGACGGCTTCGTGAACTGGGAATTGATGGCTACGGGGACCGGCTCGACGGCGTGGAGCTTAGCCGGGCGGTTCGCCAGCGGTTTGAGGCGGACGAGAAAGAAGGCCAGCGGGCGCGGTGCGCGGGGCGGATTGTACTGCACCGGGATATCGGCAAGCTGATTTTTATTACACTGCGCGATTCGAGCGGTACGATCCAGTTGGGATTGAGCAAGAAGCTGCTGGCCGAGAGCTGGGATTTCTGCAAGCTGCTCGAAGCGGGGGATGTCATTGCGGGTTTTGGTGAAGTGGGCCGGACGCGGACCGGGGAGATTACGATCTGGTGTGATGAGGTGGTGATGCTCAGTAAATCGCTGGTGCCTCCGCCGGAGAAGTTTCACGGCCTGGCGGATGTGGATATGCGGTACCGCCAGCGGTACGTGGATTTGTGGGCGAACCCGGAGGTAATGGAGCGGTTCACGCAGCGCAGCGCGATGGTCGCGAGTATTCGCAAGTTCCTGGGTGAGAAGGGTTTTTGCGAAGTGGAGACGCCGATGATGCAGGCGATTGCCGGCGGCGCGGCGGCCAAGCCTTTTATTACGCATCATAATTCGCTGGATATCGATTTGTATTTGCGTATTGCGCCGGAGCTGTTTTTAAAGCGGCTGCTGGTCGGCGGGATGGAGAGGGTGTTCGAGATCAACCGTAACTTCCGCAACGAGGGTTTGAGTACGCGGCATAATCCTGAGTTTACGATGATGGAGCTCTACCAGGCGTATGCGGATTACGAGATTATGATGGAACTGACCGAGGAACTGGTCTGTTCGCTGATCGAGCAGCACTGCGAGGGGCCGGTGATCGAATTCGGGGATTTGCAGATCGATTATTCACGTCCGTGGCAGCGTGCGAAATACGCCGACCTGCTCAAGGAGCACGCGGGTGTGGAAATTGGCGACATCGAGGCAGTGCGCGCTAAAGCGAAGGAGCTTCATATCGCCGAGGCGGGGATGGATGACGCGGTGGTAGTGAACGAGGTGTTCGAGGCGACGGTGGAAGAGCATTTAGTCAACCCGACGTTCGTGATTGATTACCCCGGTGAGATTTGTCCTCTGACGCGGCGCAGCAAGAGCAACCCTCAGCTTGCCGAGAGGTTTGAGCTGTTCGTCGGACGGATGGAACTTGCCAATGCGTATACGGAGCTCAATGATCCCGAGGTGCAGGAGGCGAACTTCCGAAATCAGCTTCGCGGCGAAGAAGAGACGATGGCGAAGATGGATACAGATTTTATCACGGCGCTGAAGTACGGCATGCCCCCGGCAGGCGGCCTGGGTGTCGGCATTGACCGGCTGGTAATGCTGCTGACGGGCGCAACGAGTATCCGGGATGTGATCCTGTTTCCGCTTTTAAAGCCCTCGAGCGGGCAGGCGGCGGTTGAATCGGGCGATGAGGATGAGTCGAACGAATAGAAAAGGGGCGAATGAACGCGCTGAGCCTAGTTTTATGTCTGCGTTACCTGTTTAAGAAGAAGCTGGTGTTTTTCAGTGTCGCGGCGGTGGGGATGTCGTGCGGTCTTTTGATCGTCATTTCGAGTTTGTTTTCCGGGTATATCGAGGCGCTGGAGACGGGTGCGACGCGGTATATCGGGCAGGTGGTGCTGTCTCGCGGCGGCGGTGTGGTGATCGAGCAGTACCCGGAGCTGATTAAACGGCTGGAAGCGGATTCGCGGATTGAGGCGGCGACGGGGGTGCTTTCAAGCCAGGGGATGGCGCTTTTGGGTAAGGGCAATGTTCGCGCGGTGAGTATCTGGGGGATTGATTTGCCGGGCCGAGCGAAGGTGACGCCGTTTGGCGAGGCCCTGGTTGCCCGCGGCGGCGGAGAGGGGGCGTTTGGAGATAAGGTACAACAAAGAGAAGTAGAAATGGACCCGGAGGCGGTTGATTTTTCGGTGCCGGGGCAGGAAGACGAGCGAGGGTGTTTTCTGTCAGTTGGGGTTGTGGCCCGCCCGGGGGAACTGACGGATACATATGACCGCGACGAGGTGATGGAGGCAGTGGGCCAGCGGGTACTGCTGACCAGCGGCAGCCTCGAGCAGCAGCGGCCCCGGAGTATGCGTTTTACGGTCAGTGACGTGGTATTTACGGGGCTAAGCGATTTTGATGAATCGTTTGTGTATGTGCCGATCGATGTGATGGGCGAGGTTTTGTACCCGGAAAGCAAGCAGCCGGCGCATGTGGTGCATGTAAAGGGGGCCGAGGGGGTAAGTGACGAAGAGCTGATGGCGGCGTGCCATGAGATCTGGAATATGTTTACCGGGGAGGTGTACGGCTCGGATTACTGGGGGCGATGGGTGGAGGTGGAGTCTTCGCGCGAGATGCAGGCGATGCTGGTGCGGGAGTATCGCAAGCAGATGGGGGTTTTGATGTTCATTTTCGCAATTGTCAGCGGCGGTGTTGTGCTGCTGGTGTTCTGTATTTTTTACATGATCGTGCTGACTCAGCGCAAGGATATCGCAATACTCAAGAGCTGTGGGATGAGCGGGTGGGGTGCGATGATGATTTTTGTGCTTTTTGGTGCAGTAATTGGTGTAGCCGGCAGCGGCCTGGGGGTCGGTGTCGGGCTTATTGTGACGGATAATATCAATACGATTGAGCAGTGGATCAGTTATGCCCTCGGGATGAAGATGTGGCAGAGCAGTACGTATATGTTCAGCCAGATTCCGGTTCGGGTGATGTGGGGGGATGTGCTGTGGATCGTGTGTTCGTCGATTGGTGCGGCGGTGCTGGGCGCGATGATCCCGGCGGTGCAGGCCGGGAGGGTCGATCCAGTGAAGATATTGCGGTATGAGTGAGAGGTGTTATGTATAAATTGATGCTGGCATGGCGATATTTCTGGCGGCGGCCGATCTGCTGGACGACGGTAGCGGCGGTGGGGCTGTGCGTGTTTATTGTGACGGTTGTGATGGCAGTGATCAATGGATTGGTGGGGGATTTTCGTGAAAAGAATCACGAATACGTGGGCGATTGCGTGGTGATCAGTGATTCGCTGACAGGTTTTGTGTATTACGAGGAGTTTATGGACAAGCTGCGTGATTCCGGGACCGCCGAGGCGGTATCAGGTGTGATCCGCAGTTACGGGTTGATGACGCAGGTGGGTGCGGACCGAAGTATCGGGGTGGAGATTGTCGGGATCGATCCGGTTGCTCACAGCGCGGTGACGAATTTTGAGCAGACGATTCACTACAATCGGGGAAATGTTTCGCGGGTTTTTGATCCTAAGGAGGGATTTGCAGAGAGCGGGGTTGTGATCGGGATTGATATGCTGCCCCAGCGGCGGGACAGCCAGGGTGCGTATTATCATCCGGCTTCGCCGGTTCGGTATGAGCTGATTATCAGTACATTTCCGCTGACGGCGAAGGGGGCGCTGGCCAAAGCAGGGACAGATGTGGTCAATACCAAGCGTTTTGTGTTCTCCGACAGCAGTGAAAGCGGGCTGGTCAAGGCGGATGCACGGTCGATTTACATGGATTTTGACGAGGCGCAGAGGATGTGCGGCATGGCGGAGGGTGAAAAGCGTGTCAATGTGATCCATGTGCGGTTTGCCGAGGGGGTGGGCTACCGGCAGGGTGTAGAGACTGTGCGCGAGATGTGGGAGGCATTTGCAGCCGAGAAGATGGAGCAGGGGCGGTATCAGGAGCTGCTCGAACAGGTGTATGTTTCGGGCTGGGTGGAGTATCGGCGTGCAACGCTGGCCTCGATGGAGAAAGAGCAGATCATGCTTTCAGCGCTGTTTTTGATGCTGGGGCTGATTACGGTGTTTATTGTGTACGTGGTGTTTTATATGATTGTGGGCAGCAAGAGCCGGGATATCGGGATTTTGATGAGCATGGGAGCCAGCGGCTGGGACATCGGGCAGATTTTCCTGCTGTTTTCGGTGTTTATCGGTGTGCTGGGTGGCGGAATCGGGCTGCTTTTGGGCGTGGGATTTTTATCGCGGGTTAACGAGCTGGAGGGTCTGCTTTTTGAGAAGTACGGCTGGCAGTTGTGGGACCGGAGTATTTACGCGATTGGGGAGATCCCGAGCGAGGTTGGGATGGATGTATTTTTGACGGTGGGCCTTGCGGCGGTGGCGGCGTGTGTGCTGGGGGCTTTGGGACCGAGCTTGAAGGTGGCCCGGATGCCCTGTGCCCAGAGTTTGGCGGTCAACCAGGTGTGAATTAACGCGACAAACGAGATCGGGAAATGATATGAGTGCGATTTTAGAGGCGAAGGGATTGTATAAGACGTACCGGCTGGGGCAGTCGCAGGTGAAGGTGCTCCAGGGGCTGGATTTTTCGGTTGAGGCCGGGGAGTATACGGTGATTGTAGGGGCGTCGGGCAGTGGTAAGAGTACGCTTTTGCATCTGCTTGGCGGACTGGACCAGGCGGATAAGGGTTCGGTGTATTACCAGGGTCGTGACCTGGAGCGTATGAGCGGGCGCGAGCTTGGGGGGTATCGCAACCGGACGGTGGGTTTCGTTTTTCAGTTTTATCATTTGATTGACGAATTGACGGTTCTGGAAAATGTGATGGTTCCGGCGATGGCCCGGCGGAGTATTGGCGGGTGGCTTGGAGTCCGGGGGAACGTGAAAAAGCGGGCGAAGGAGCTTCTGGATCGGCTGGGCCTGGAGGGGAGAATTACCCATAAACCCTATCAGCTTTCCGGTGGAGAGAGGCAGCGAGTGGCGATTGGGCGGGCGGTGATCAATGAGCCGAAGATATTACTTGCCGATGAGCCGACAGGAAACCTTGACTCTGAGACGGGAGATGGTATCTTAGATATTCTGGGCCAGCTGCATCGGGATGGTCTGACGCTGGTGCTTGTGACGCATGATGAGCGGATCGGGCAGCGGTGTAACCGGATGATCCGGCTTGCAGACGGGCGAATTGAAGGGCAGTCTTAGTTGGGTGTGTATCGGAGCGGTATATGGGCATGAAAATCTGGTTGAATGACGGCCTGATCGACGAGCAGGATGCGAAAATCTCGGTTTTCGATCACGGTCTTTTGTATGGTGACGGGGTTTTTGAGGGGATCCGCGTTTATGATGGTCGGATTTTCGAGCTCGATGCGCACCTGGACCGTTTGTGGGAGGGCGCAAAGGTAATGCGGCTTGCGATTCCTATGGAGCGTGACCGGATGGTTGAAGCTCTGAGCGCGACGGTTGAGGCGAATTCACTGGCCAATGGTTATATTCGCCTGGTGGTTACCCGCGGTGTCGGCAAGCTGGGTCTGAATCCTTTTTTGTGTGAGCAGGGCCAGGTTTTCATTATTGCGACGGAACTTCAGTTGTACCCGGAGGAGATGTACGAGAACGGGATGCACGTGATCAGTGCGGCGACAATTCGCAACCATCCGATGGCGATTCCCCCGCAGGTCAAGAGCCTCAATTACCTGAACAATATTTACGCGAAGATCGAGGCGGTTGACGCGGGGGTTCCTGAGGCGATTATGTACAATCATCTCGGGTATGTCGCCGAGGCGAGTGCGGACAATATTTTTATCGTAAAGGATGGCGTTTTGATGCTTCCGCCGTTCCAGGCGGGCGGACTGGTCGGGATAACGGCCAAGGTTGTGGTTCGGTTGGCGAAAGAGGAAGGGATCGAGGTGGTCGAGAAGGACCTGACACGGTTTGACCTGTACAGTTGTGATGAGTTTTTCCTGACGGGTACCGCGGCGGAGGTGATCGGTATTGTGAAAATTGACGGCAGAACGGTTGGGGACGGCAAGCCCGGGCCGATAACACAGAAGCTTAGAAGGAAGTTTTTTGAGTATGTCCGGTCGTAGGACGGATCAGGATTGGGGCCTGCTGCGCGGCGAGGGCGGAGGGGTGTTTTCGGTAATCGAGGCGGAGCTGGAGCGGGTTTGCGCGCTGATTCGCGAGCGAATGGTGGACAGCAATGATTTTGTGTCGCAGGTTCTGGGGAGTGTTGATTTTTGTGGGGGCAAGCTTTTGAGGCCGGGCCTGGTACTGCTTAGCGGCGGTGCAACGGGGGGGATTGGTTCGAACCATATTGCGGCCGGGGCGATGGTGGAGCTTTTGCATAATGCATCGCTTTTGCATGACGATGTGATCGACGGGGCGGATGAGAGGCGCGGACAGGCGACGGTAAACGCACAGTGGAATAATACCCAGGCGGTGCTGCTGGGGGATTATGTACTGGGGGTTTGTTTCGGGCTCAATCGCGAGGTGGGTAATGAGCGGGTAGGTGAGATGTTCTGCGAGACGGCGAGGTCGATCTGCCGGGGCGAGATGGTGCAGAATCTACGGCGCGGTGCGGATTTGAGCGAGGGGGAGTACCTTTCGATTATCGAGGAGAAGACGGCGCGGTTTTTCGCGAGCTGCTGTGAAGCGGGATCGATGATTAATGGATGCGGGGATGACGTGTGCCGGCCCATGGGGGAGTATGGACTCAATCTCGGGCTTGCGTTTCAGATTATGGATGATGTGCTGGATATTGAGGCGGCCAGCGAGGAATCGGGCAAGACCGGCGGGCGTGACGCGGCGCAGCGGAAAATGACGCTGGCGGTGATCGATGCGATGGATAAGGGCGGGCCGACAAGTGAGCGGATTGCAGCATGCCTGGCGGATGAGGATACGATTAGTCTTTGTGCGGTGCTTGCAGAGAGCGGGAGCCTGGAATATGCACGGAAAAAAGCGGGAGAATTTTGCGAGCGGGCGGCGGGGCATTTATCGGCGGTTGCGGAGGGGTCTTATAAAGACGGGCTTTTGGGTTTGTGCGAGGCGGTAGCCGGGCGGTAGGGATTCTTTGTCATATTGGGGGCGGTTTCTTTTTGTGATGTTGCGGAATTTGTGCGCAGATCGGGAACTTTCTTGTGCGGGGTGTGTCTAAAGGGGTGGTATTGAATCAAACAATGACATTTATTTAAGGAGTGTATCATGTTAATCCGACGTATGATTCTTTTGATGGCGGGGGCGATGCTGATGAGTTCGGCGGCGTTTTCAAAGGCACCGAAGGTGGACGAGGGGGTGGCCCTGACGGTGTATAATGATAATTTCGCCGTGGTCAAGGAGCGGCGGACGATGGATTTTTCCGGGGGCGTCAATACGATGCGGTTTACGGATGTGGCGACGCAGATCGATCCGACGAGTGTGTATTTTGAATGCCTGACTGCGCCGGGGCGGATTTCTGTGCTGGAGCAGAATTATGAGTATGACCTTGTCAATACGGACAGCCTGCTCAAACGCTACCTGGATAAAAAGGTGGAGGTGTTGATCAAGGGCAGCGGTTCGGATGTCGGCACGCGGGTGTCGGGGATTTTAAGTGCCTCGATGGGCGGTGAGCTGATTTTGTGGGATAAGGATACCAACCAGATGGAGATCATTGGCCGCAATTCAATTGAGCGGATTGTTTTAAAAGAGCGGCCGGATGATTTGGTGACAAAGCCTACGCTGGTTTGGCTGGTCAATGCGGCCCGAGGCGGCGGGGAGCTTTGCGAGGTGAGTTACATGACCGACGGGATCGGCTGGAAGGCGGATTATACGGCGGTGCTCAATGACGATGATGATTCGCTGTCGCTTCGCGGGTGGGTTACGATCGATAATAAGAGTGGAGCTGCGTATGAAAATGCGACGCTCAAGCTGGTCGCCGGGGATGTTCGGCGTGTACGCGAAGTGCCGGAGTATGAAAATCTGCGTTACAAAATGATGCAGGTTCAGGAAGATAAGGCTATGGGCGCGGGTTTTGCGGAAAAGGCGTTCATGGAGTATCACCTGTATACGCTGGGGCGAAAGAGCACGATCCAGAACCGGCAGGTCAAGCAGATCGAGCTGATCGAGCCGGCGGAGAACGTGGCTGTTGAGAAACAGTTTGTGTATGAGTGGTTTAAGAAGCATGACAAGGTGCAGGTCAAGCTCGAGTTCGAGAATACTGAAGAGAACGGCCTTGGGATTGCACTGCCGGCGGGTAAAATTCGTGCGTTTAAGGAAGACCCTGCCGATGGGAGCCTTGAGTTTGTCGGTGAGGATACGATTGATCATACCCCCCGCAAGGAAGAGCTTTCGCTGTATATTGGTGATGCGTTTGATATCGCGGTTGAGCACAAGGTGACGGACTCCAAGGTATCACGGCGGATGAAGACCGAGACGCACGAGGTAGAGCTTCGCAACCGCAAGGATGAGGATGTGGTTGTGTTTGTGGATCATAACCTGCGACCCTGGTCAAACTGGGAAGTGGACCGCAGCAACTTTGGTTATGAAAAGCGGGACGCGGATACGGTTCGGTTCGAGGTGGAAGTGCCTGCGGATTCGACCGAGACCCTGACGTTTACGGTGACCGAGCGGTGGGAGTTTTGATTCCGGATATGATTTTAATAAGGCGCATAAAAAAAGGCCGGTTTTAGGACCGGCCTTTTGTTTTGACTGTTTTGCAGAGCTTAGAAGCTCTTTGCGAATCCAACACCAACGTAGAACATATTGTCGTCATCATCATAGGTGTTTGAGTCACGCAGGTTGTTGTCCACGATCGCTGTCCAGTTGATGCTTGGTGTCATTGTCCAGCCGCCGTAGAAATCCATGGGCATTGCCAGTGAAAGGTTGAAATCGTTGAGTGCATCGTCGTCGACGGTCCAGTAGTACTTGTTGTAGTCCGCGTCGCCCCAGCCCATGCTTGCTGAGAGTTCGAGGTCCATGGGCATATCCGGGATCAGCTCATAAACGTCTTCCCATGCATAGGCAATACCGGTGTTGATGTACATGCCGTCTGCTTCGTCCAGGTCATGGTAGACCATGACGTAGGGGCTCAGCAGTACGTCAAAAGAGAAGCCCCAGTAGAATTCATAGGTGTCTGGAACTGAAGTTGCCGCAAAGTTGTAGTAGATGAAGCCTACAGACCAGTTCGTGTATTCCAAACCGGGAACTTTGTCTGTATAGTCCAGCGACCAGTCTACCTCGGTGAATTCGAAGATGTGGTCTTCCGCGTCCTGGATGGGGATGTTGCCCCAGAATCCAGCGGTGAGGTTGCCGTATGCGATGGCAGCGCCCGGCTGGAAAGAGCTCTCATTGAGCTGCTGGCCGCGCCATACATACTGGCTGTAATAATCGAGTGTGACTTCGTAGTCAAACATGCTGACTACTTCTTCCATGTCCGCCTGGGTAGTGGCGGTGCCGCACAGGGCAAGAATTGTCGTGACCAGAATAATTCCCTTTTTCATTTCTTTACCTTTCAATACCTAAATACCTATCCGTGAGTACTTTCTTTCTTTCCATTTATATCAGCACGGTATTCCCAGCCCCGTGTTAACAGCATAAAATTTTATCGGCATAGGCAGTGAGAGCAAATAAAAAAAGGGGGATTTTTTTTAAATTCTCTTAATTAAGAGAGATTTTAGAGTTGGTACGAGTGATTGTAAATGATTGTGGGTTCTGTGAACTTGCTTTTTAACAATATTGTCACGGTGTTAAATTTGGCAAGAATGTTAACGTGGGGAATCTACATTCGATTTGGTAGTTTATCTCTTTGAATAAACGAGTGATTCAAACGGATGAATCTCTGATCTGTTTAGACGGCGGCAAGCTGGGGGTTCTGGAGCCGATCTTTTGCCTCGCCGACGAGATAGAAGCTGCCTGTGATGCAGATCAGGTCTTCGCGTGATACGGCGTTTTTGGCGATTCGGATCGCTTCAGAGAGGGTCAGGGCCGTCTGGCACATCTTTCCGCAGATTTCGGTGTACATATCGGCGAGGTCCTGCGGGAACATTGCCTTGGGCGAATTGCTTCGCGTGAAGATGACCTTGTCGGCACCGTACTGGAGCTGTTCGAGCATTCCTCGGACGTCTTTGTCAGCATTGCAGCCGAAGACGACGACCATGGAGTCGTAGGGTACGTGCTGTCCGATCGCGGCGTTAAGGGCACGGATGCTGGCAGCGTTATGGGCGGTATCGACGATGATTCGCGGATCCTGTGTGATGATTTCCATGCGTCCGATCAGGTGTACCTTTTTGAGGCCTTCGGCGGCCTTGGAATCGTCGATATCGTAGCCGTGTTCCTTGAGTTTATCGAGCATGGCCAGGGCGAGGCCGCAGTTGATGGCCTGATGTTCGCCCGGCAGGGGCACGCGGAGGTGCTCAAATTTGCTTGTCGGTGTATTGACACAGATCCTGGTATGGGGTCCGTGTTCGCGTGAGGATTCGAACCGGTACGAGAAGTCGATATCGTGGCCGGTGATACTCAGCGGTGCCTTGGTTGAAACGGCTTGGGTCTTTATGACCTTCATGGCCTCGGGGTCCTGGGGGACGGTGATGACGGGGATGCCCTTTTTGATGACGCCGGCTTTTTCGCTGGCGATCGAGGAGATATCTTGTCCGAGGAGGTTCTGATGGTCGATACTAATGCTGGTAATGCCCACGACGGTGGGAGAAACGACGTTTGTGGAGTCAAGTCTGCCGCCGAGGCCGGTTTCAATGATGGCAATATCTACCTTCTTTTCCGCGAAGTAGAGGAAAGCAATTGCGGTCATAATCTCGAAAAATGTAGGCGTATCGTCCTTTTTGGCCATCTGTTCGATGCTTGTGTGCATGCGGTTGAGCATGCTCAGCATATCCTTTTGGGTAATCATCTCGGAGTTGATGGCGATTCTTTCATGCAGGCTTGATACGTGGGGCGAGGTGTACAGGCCCACGGAGTATCCGTTTTCCTGGATCATGTTGGAGAGCATCGCGGCGGTAGAGCCTTTGCCCTTGGTGCCGGCGATGTGTACGACCTTGATCTTTTGATGCGGATTTCCGAGCTTTTTGAGCAGGGCTTCCATCCGGTTGAGATCGAATGTGGTCACATTGTATCGCAGCTTCTGCTGTTTTTCGTAGTCAGTCATCTCGTAGAGGTAGCGCAGAGCCTGACTGTAGGTGCGGAAAGCCTTTTTGGGCTTTACATGCGCAGCGGAAGCTTTTTTAACGGTTTTCTTTTTCACCGTCCGTTTTTTTGTTGTCTTTCTTGTGGTCACCATAGCCCATCACCATAACAAATTCTTAATAAAGGGTCAACGAAAATCTTGATTTTTGACGTTTAAACGGGGTTTTCTTTAAGAAAAACGCCGTAAGTGTTTTGTTTTCAGACACATAGGTAAATATATTATTTAAGGTTGTGTGTTAAAACAGGTAAAATCTATTGTTACATTTGTCACAATAAGAAATAAAAAGCCCGTATTGATGAAAAAAACGCACAGCTCCGTATACGTTCACGTTGATAAAAAGGTTCATTTTATTTAATCTATCCGATGATATGAGGTGGATTTTCATGGCTATTGGTATTGTAAATGAGGGTGGGTATTTGAAAATTTTAATTATTTTGTACATTGGGGACCGCCTGAAATTCTCATGATATTGTGAAATGTTTGTTTTTGTGCGAATGTAATCTATTTGTGTATTTTTTTTCAGATGGGATGTGAGTTATAGGGGTTGCGTGGATTTTCGGTTTGGGTTAGTCTATTCGGTCCGTGGTTTTATGGGCCGTTAATTGAATAGTATGTATATATAAGGATATGAGGGAAATGTTATGGCAGAAAAAGTAATCAATCCGGGAATGACGAAGCTGGACGAACTTTGTGTGGAAACGATTCGTTTTCTTTCGATGGAAGGTGTTCAGGCGGCGAATTCGGGACATCCGGGGATGCCGATGGGTATGGCCAGCGCAGCGTACAAGTTGTGGATGGAGCATATGAAGTACAGCCCGACGAACCCGAAGTGGCACAATCGCGACCGTTTTGTGCTTTCGGCCGGTCACGGGAGTATGCTGATCTATTCGATGCTTCATTTGACGGGATTTGACCTGAGCCTGGATGAGCTGAAGAATTTCCGCCAGTGGGGCAGCTTGACGCCCGGGCACCCGGAATACGGGCTGACGCCGGGTATTGAGGTGACCACGGGGCCGCTTGGGCAGGGGATTGCTAATGCCGTGGGTATGGCGATTGCGGAGAAATACCTGGCGGCGCGATACAATAAGGATGACGCAAAGGTTGTTGATTACAAGATTTACGTAATCAGCGGCGACGGGTGTATGCAGGAGGGAGTTTCGGGTGAGGCGAGCAGTCTTGCAGGGCACCTGGGCCTGGATAACCTGGTTGTGGTTTACGATGATAACCGTATTACGATTGACGGGGAAACGTCGCTATCGTTCAGTGAGGATGTTGCAAAGCGTTATGAAGCGTACGGCTGGAATGTGATTGAGGTGGCCGGTGACGGTAACGATATGGCGAAATTTGACGCCGCGGTAGAAAAGGCCAAGGCAAATACCGGCAGCCCGACGCTGATTAAGTTCCGCTCGCATATCGGATTTGGAAGCCCGAACTTCCAGGATACGCATACGGCACACGGGGCCCCGCTTGGCGATGAAGAAATTGCGACGATTAAGAAGAATTTCGGCTGGGATCCGGAGAAAAAGTTCCATGTGCCCGATGAAGTGAAAAAGCACATGGGGGCAATGGTCCAGAAGGGCAAGGCGTGGGAAGAAGAGTGCAAGAAGGCATTTGCGGATTATAAGAAGAAATACCCTGAACTGGCGGCGGAACTTGAGAATATGCGGCACGGCAAGCTCAATGCGGATGTTGCGTCTCTGCTTCCGAGTTTTGAGGCCGGCAAGGGTGTTGCGACGCGGAAAGCTTCCGGGGCCATTCTGGATGCTGTGATGCCGAGTTTGCCCAATGTGATGGGCGGAAGCGCGGACCTGACGCCGTCGAATAATACGAGATTCAAGGGCGCCGAAGATTTTCAGAAAGATAACTACGGCGGACGTTATATCCGTTACGGCGTTCGTGAGCACGCGATGGGCTCGATTATGAACGGGCTGGCGGTCAGCGGGATTACCCCGTATGGCGGGACGTTTTTGACGTTCTCGGATTATATGCGTCCTGCGATCCGCGTGGCGGCTCTTAGCCATTATCCGACGGTTTTCCTGTTTACGCATGACAGTATTGGCCTGGGTGAAGACGGCCCGACGCACCAGCCGGTGGAACACTTCGCGGCGCTGCGTGCGATTCCGAACCTGCTGTTTATCCGCCCCGCGGATGCGAATGAGACAGCGTGGATGTGGAAATTCGCCCTGGAATACAAAAAGAGCCCAATTTCGATGGCACTGACACGGCAGGGTCTGCCGACACTGGACCAGGATAAGTACGGCAAGGCCAGCGGTTTGGAAAAGGGCGCTTATGTGCTGATTAAGCAGGACAATCCGGATGTACTTTTACTGGCAACCGGTTCCGAGGTTTCGATGGCGATTGAGGCCTGCGAGGCATTAGCTAAGGACGGCGTGAAGGCACAGGTTGTGAGTATGCCGTGCTGGGAGCTGTTTGAGCAGCAGGACCAGGCGTACCAGGATTCGGTTCTGCCGCCTTCGGTCAAGGCCCGTGTAGGTGTTGAAGCGGGTGTCCGTGAGGGCTGGGACAAATGGATCGGTTCGGATGGTGCGTTTATCGGCATGAGCAGCTTTGGGGCTTCGGCGCCGTATAAGGAATGCTACAAGCAGTTTGGCATTACGACCGAGGCTGTTGTTCAAGCGGCGAAGAAGCTGGCGAAGTAAGTGCGTAGGCTGCATTTTGTTGATTTTTCAGGGCGGCTGGGTTTGGGCCGCCCTTTTTCTTTTGACAGGGGGATTTGGGCGGTTATTTTGATTGGGGAAGCACGATATTAATCTGATTTTGCGAGGCAGCGATGCGTGAGACGATCAAGACGATAGCGGTACTGACCGGCGGCGGGGACTGCCCGGGGCTAAACGCGGTAATACGGGCGGTTGTGAAGACGGCGATTAATAAATACGATTTGCGGGTGATCGGAATCCGGGACGGCTTTCTGGGTTTGATCGAAAACCGGATGGAGGAGCTTAGCTACGATAACGCGAGCAGTATCTTGACGCTGGGGGGTACGATTTTAGGGACGAGCAATAAGGCGAACCCGTTTGCGCATATACGCGAGGACGGCAGCAAGGCGGATGTTTCGGATGAATGCATCGCGACGCTCAAGGCCCGGGGGATCGACGCGGTGGTTTGCCTTGGCGGGGACGGGACGATGGCGATGGCCGATCAGTTCGCCCGCAAGGGTGTGACAGTGATGGGTGTGCCCAAGACGATTGATAACGACCTTGTGGGTACAGATTTTACGTTTGGTTTTGACACGGCAGTCCGCACGGCGACCGAGGCGATTGACAAGCTGCAGACGACGGCGAGTTCGCATCACCGTGTGATGGTGATGGAGGTAATGGGGCGGTATGCCGGGTGGATTGCACTGCACAGCGGCGTGGCCGGGGGCGGAGATGTGATTTTGATCCCGGAGATTGCGTTCGATTTTGATAAGGTTTGCGAGTATGTGGTTGGCCGCAGCAAGCGGGGCCGTGCGTTTAGTATTGTAGTGGTTGGCGAGGGGGCCAAGCCCAAAGGCGGCGAGATGGTGGTCAGTAAGACGGTTGCGGACAGCCCGGACCCGGTGCGGCTGGGCGGTGTGGGCAAGATGGTCAGCGACGAGATTGCCAAACGGACGGGGCTCGAGAGCCGGGCGGTGAACCTTGGGCATGTGATCCGAGGCGGGACGCCGACGCCGTTTGACCGGTGCCTTGCAACAATGCTGGGCCATGAGGCGATGGAGTATTTGATGCAGGGGCGAAAAGGTGAGCTTGTGGTATACCGAGAGGGATATGTTTCAAGGGTGCCGCTTACGGAGGTGGCCGGTAAGATCAAGACGGTACCGCTGGATCACTGCCTGGTCCGCTCGGCGCGGGCGGTGGGTACGTGTTTCGGCGACTGATGGATTTTTAGCAGTATCCGCGGGACAGGCGGCATTGCGGTGGCACTTGTTTCGTGGATCTGCGACGTGACAATCGGTTGGGGGAGTTGGTCCAGCGTATCCGGAACCGGGGCGAGGATGAAGGGCCCATCCGGGTTTGCGGGACGTGGGGATCGTATGCGCGCTTTGCGGCGGGACATATCTCGAAGGAGCTGGGGCGGCCGGTGCTGTATGTTTGTGCGCATATCGATGATGCGGACAACGCGGCGGATGATTTGGGGACGGTATTTGGCGGACGAGTGGAGACGCTCAGCGTGTGGGAGGATGAGCTGGAGGTTGGGGATGCCTCGGATGAGATTGGTGCCCAGCGATTGCGTTTGGTCATGGAGGCCGGCAGCGGGAAGGCGGCGTTTTGCGAGGCGATTGTTTGTGCCGGTGCGCAGGCGCTGATTCGGCCGGTACCCAAGGCGGAGGTTTTGCAGGAGCAGGGATTGTCGATTCATGCGGGGGACGTGATCGAGCCGGAGCTGGTTTGCCAGTGGCTGGTGGATAACGGTTTTGAGCGGGTGGACCAGGTGGATGTACCGGGGCAGTTCGCGATGCGCGGCGGGATCTTGGATATTTTCGCGTCTGCGGTGCGTTTGCAAAGGGATGAGCAGGCCGGGGGGCAAACGGACAACGCGGCGGCGGTTCGTGTGGAGTTTTTCGGTGATACGGTGGAGAGTTTGCGGGAGATTGACCTGGATACGCAGCGGTCGAAGGAAGATGCCGAGGGGGTTTTTGTCGCAGGCAGTGCGGTGGCGACGCAGGAGGAAGGCGGGGAGCTGTTTTTGAATCTTTTGCCGGAGGATACGATTGTGCTGGTGGAGGAGCCGGCGACGGTCCAGGAGGTGGCGGAGGTGTACCTGGCGCGGGTGGATGAGCCGGAGGGATTGTATTGCTGGGGTGAGATCTGGCAGGCGATGGGGCGGTTTTGCGTCGTGGAGTTTTCGATGTTTGCCGGCAGCGGCGCGGAGGAGGGGATTGATCTCGGGATTCACAGCGCGACGCGGTTTGAATATCGCTCCGGTGCTGTTGGGGCCAAGGGGGATCAGGAGAAATCGCACGCGGGTTACGGTTCGCTGGCTGCGCTTTGCGAGGCGAGTGAACAGTATAAGGTGGTAATGTACTGCCAGAGTTCGGGGGAGATTAAGCGTGTGCGGGAGATTTTGGAGGAAGAGTACCCGGGATGTGCCGGCAGGTTTGACCTGCGTAACGGGTATATCAAGCAGGGGTTTGTGCATGAGCGGCTGGGTGTCGTTGTGGTGGGCCACCATGAGGTGTTCGGGCAGGCGTCGATCCGGCGGCGGATTCGCAGTATCCGCTCGGCGAGCCCGGTGGAGAGTTTGCTGGATTTGAAGAAGGGGGATTATGTCGTTCACGTATCGTACGGGATCGGCAAGTTTGTGAGTATTCAGCAGATTGCCAAGGGCGAAACGACGGAGGAGTATCTGCTGCTCGAATATGCCGACGGGGTGCGGCTAAATGTGCCGGTGCGAAATATTGGGCTGGTACATAAGTATGTGGGCGCGATGCAGAAGCGGCCGCGGCTGAGCAAGATCGGTACGAAGAAGTGGGAAAAGCAAAAGGAGAAGGTTGCACAGGGTGTCAGCGAGCTTGCGGCGGAGATGCTGGAGATGCAGGCCAAACGTACCAAGCTTGGGGGGATTTCTTTCGGGGAGGATACGGTATGGCAGCGTGAGTTTGAGGAGTCTTTCGCGTACCAGGAGACGCCGGACCAGTTGCGGGCGGCTGCGGAGATTAAGGAAGATATGAAGCGGGCGGTGGCGATGGACCGGCTGCTGTGCGGGGATGTGGGGTACGGCAAGACGGAGCTTGCGATGCGGGCGGCGTTTAAGGCCGTCGAAGGGGGCAAGCAGGTGGCGGTGCTGGTGCCGACGACGGTACTTAGTATTCAGCATGCCCGGACGTTTGCGGAGCGGTTTGCGGATTTTCCGGTGCGGATCGAGGTGGTCAACCGGTTCGTGACAGCAAAGGACAGCAGGGAGATTGTCAAGGCGGCTCGCGGCGGACGTGTGGACGTGCTGATCGGGACGCATCGGCTGCTGAGCCAGGATGTGGGATTTGCGGACCTGGGGCTTTTGATTATTGATGAGGAGCAGCGGTTCGGTGTGGAGCACAAGGAACGGCTCAAGCGTTTTCGTGTGAACGTGGATGTGCTGACGATGACGGCGAC
This sequence comes from uncultured Pirellulales bacterium, assembly GCA_964454745.1. Lineage (GTDB taxonomy): Bacteria > Planctomycetota > Phycisphaerae > Sedimentisphaerales > Anaerohalosphaeraceae > CAYVUI01. The sequence goes on from CAYVUI010000026.1 coordinate 32,307, forward strand.
GCCGATCCCGCGGACGCTGCATTTGTCGCTGCTGGGGCTTCGGGATATCAGTTCGCTGGCGACGGCCCCGATGGACCGGCGGAGCATTGTGACCAAGGTGTGCCGTTTTGACGAGGGGCTGATCCGGCGGGCGATTGTACATGAACTTAATCGGCAGGGGCAGGTGTTTTTTGTGCATAACCGTGTGCAGTCGATTGAATCGATGGCGGCGAAGGTGGCGGAGATTATCGGGGACGAGAAGGTGCGTGTGGACGTCGCGCACGGGCAGATGCATCATCATGAACTGGAGAACGCGATGATCCGTTTTGTGCGCGGGATTACGGATGTGCTGGTTTGCTCGACGATTATTGAGTCGGGCCTGGATATTCCCAATGCCAATACGATGATTATTAACGATGCGGATAAGTTCGGGCTTTCACAGCTTCATCAGCTTCGCGGCAGGGTGGGGCGGTACAAGCATCGGGCTTATGCGTATATGCTGATGCCGCTGACTCGGACGGTGACCCCGGTGGCGGCCAAGCGGCTAAAGGCGATTGAGGAATACTCGCAGCTCGGCAGCGGGTTTCGCATTGCGCTGCGGGACCTGGAGATTCGCGGTGCGGGCAATATCCTCGGTGCCGAGCAGTCGGGGCATATTCATACGGTGGGATACGAGCTGTACTGCCAGATGCTCTCGCGGGCGGTGCGTGAGCTTCGGGATGAACCGGTTGAGCCTGAGCGGATGACGCTGGTGGATCCGGGATTTTCGACGTATATCCCGAAAAGCTATATCCCCAGTGACCGCCAGCGGATGGATGCATATCGCAGGATTGCCTGTGCAAAGAGCCAGGAGGATTTGAAGGGGCTGCGTGAGGAACTGGCGGATTTGTTCGGGCCGGTGCCGCGGGAGGTGGAATTGCTGCTGGATCTGTCGGAGATCCGGGTTTTGGCGACGGGTTGGGGGATCAAGAGCCTGGTTCGGCAGGAAATGGATTTGATCTTTACGTTTGAGCATGAGAAGAATGTGGGGGACATTTTCGCGAAGGCGCCGGGGTCGGTGCGGATCCCGAACCCCAAGACGGTTTATGTGCGATTGAGCGAGGCCTATTTTGAACCTTTGACGTTGATGAGTGTTTTGCGTAAAATGTTAGGACGTACGAAACGAAAATATACCCTTTAGGGTAGTAGATTTCCGCGAGAAAAGTTGTAATTTATTGCTTTGAAGATGTTTACCGCGGATAAAGCGGGATTTTTAAATCGGAAGCACGATACTGTTTAATTCAGGATGTTGTTGATATGATGAAGCGATTTTTTTTTGATATTCTGCTGGGGGTGATGGTTCTGGTGTTGATCGGATCGGGTTGTTCGGGCCAGAAGAAGGGTAAATTTACGGAAGAAGAGATGGAGGCGATCCCGCTGGCGCGGCGGACGGGTTTGCCTGCCCCGACGGGGGGGATGGTTTTGGCAGTCAATACCGAGACGGTCGAGGCGGGGGAGATTGTTTCGCAATTGGGTGAGGATGTGGCCCGGGCAGCGAAGCAGATGGAATATGACCGGTTTGCCAGGCTGATTCGCCCGGTGGTTGAGCGGGCGGTGATGGGCAAGGTGACGGATCTGCTGGTGTATGAGAAGGCCAAGCTCAAGGCGCCTGAGGGGATTGACCAGGCCCTGGATGAGGCGGTGGAAAAGGAGATCAGCAAGTTTGTTGCCGGGTTTGACGGCAATTATGGAGAGGCGCAGAAGACGATTGCCCAGATGGGGTATACCTGGGATACGTACCGGGATTATCAGCGGCGGTATTTGCTGACGTCGGCTTATGTGGCGGAGGAGATGGCCTCGGAGCGGCCGATTACTCAAGCGGAACTGCTCGAACGGTATTATGATATGAAAGAGGAGCATTTCAGTTGGGATTCGAAGGTGCATTTTTACCTGATCGACTTGATTACGAGTAAGCTGGAGGATAGCTATATCGAAGATGGTGAAACGCGGGAAGCGGCAAGATTGCGCCTGGCGAACTCGATTATGGACCGCTTGCGGGACGAGCAGGATTTTGGCGGCCTGGCCAAGGCGTATTCGCATGGGCACCGGGCAAGCCGCGGCGGCGACTGGGGTGAGGTGACGGTTGGTTCGCTGGCTGAGCCGTACTCGGTACTGGAGCAGCAGGCATTGAAGATGGAGCCGGGCGAGATTTTCGGGCCGATCGAGGCGGGGGACCATATGTTTATTTTGAAGCTGGAAGATAAGCGGGTGGAAGGGTATGAGTCGTTTGATGATGTGAAGGATCGCATTGAGGCTCAGATAAGAATGGAAGAGCGCCGCGAGAAGTTTGACAAGATGATGGGTGAGTTGATTAAGTCGGCGAAGATTTCGGACATGGAGCAGTTTGTGGATTTTTGTGTTCGTCGTGCGTATGAGACATTTCGCCGGGGGACGGGGGAGTAGTTGTGTCAAAAGCCGGTGATATGAAGAAGCTGTTTCACGGGATTGACCTTGTTGATTTTGAGCGGATCGAGGGGATGATCGATCGGCACAGGGGGCGTTTTCTGGACCGGGTATTTACGGCGCGGGAACAGGAGGACGCCAATGCGGTGAAGAATACGACGGAGAAACTGGCGGGACGTTTTGCGTCGAAAGAGGCGGTATTGAAGCTGCTGGGTACCGGCTGGCGGGGTAAGATTGCCTGGACGGATATCGAGGTGGTGAATAATTCGCTCGGTGAGCCGGAGGTGCGGCTGTCGGGTGAGGTGGCGCGGATCGCGGGTGAGTTTGGCATCGAGGAGGTGCGTTTGAGTATTACGCATACGGCGAATTTTGCGATTGCTTCGGCGGTGGCACTTCGGGGCGATGGGGGTGCGGATCAGCGGTGAAAGACGGGCGGTATGATGTAGTCGTGATCGGGGGCGGACACGCGGGCGTGGAGGCGTGTCATGCGGCGGCGCGGATGGGGGCAAAAACTCTGCTTTTGACGATGGAGCGTGAGGCGATTGCGCGGGCGAGCTGCAACCCGGCGATTGGCGGGCTTGCCAAGGGGCAGATTGTTCGGGAGATCGATGCGCTTGGGGGTGTGATGGGATTGGCGACGGACGCAGCGGGGATTCAGTTTCGGCTGTTGAATCGTTCGAAGGGGCCGGCGGTGCAGTCGCCGCGGGCGCAGATTGATAAATACGAATATTCCAGGTTTGTCTGTGAGTACCTCGATGGTGTGGAGAACCTGGTGATCGAGGAGGGGATGGTCGAGGAGATTTTGACAGAGGCGGGGAGGGTAACCGGTGTGCGGTTGGAGGACGGCAGGGAGTTTGGCGCGGGCAGCGTGGTGGTGACGACGGGGACGTTTTTGCGCGGGATGATGCATATCGGGGATGAGCAGTTTGCCGGGGGGCGGCTGGATGAGCGGGCAAGCGTGGGGCTCAGCGAATGCCTTGAACGGCTCGGGCTTGAGCTTGGGAGGCTAAAGACGGGCACGCCGGTCCGGCTGGCGGGGGACAGTATTGATTACAATGTTGTGGAGGAGCAGCCGGGGGATGAAAACCCGGAAGGTTTTTCGTTTTTGCATGACCGAATTAAAACCGAGCAGGTGCCGTGCTGGATTACGTATACGAACCCGGCGATTCATGATTTACTGATGGCGAACCTGGACCGGGCGCCTTTGTATACGGGGCAGATTCAGTCTACAGGGCCTCGGTACTGTCCGAGCATTGAGACGAAGGTAATGCGGTTCCCGGACCGGGAGAGGCACCAGGTGTTCCTGGAGCCGGAGGATCGGGAGGTGCGGACGATTTATGCCAACGGGATCAGTACATCGGTGCCGCGGGATGTTCAGGAGCAGATGCTGCGATTGCTGCCGGGGACAGAGCGGGCCCGGATTGTGCATTATGCGTATGCCATGGAGTACGATTATGTACCGGCGAGCCAGTTGGGGATTGATTTGCAGACGCGGAAGGTCGCGGGGCTGTTTCTGGCCGGGCAGATTAATGGGACCAGCGGTTATGAGGAAGCGGGGGCGCAGGGGTTGATTGCGGGTGTAAACGCGGTTTGCTGTATTGAAAAGCGGGATCCGCTGGTGCTGGGGCGGGACCAGGCGTATATCGGGGTGCTGGTCGATGATTTGCTGACACGGGATATTGTGGAGCCGTATCGAATGTTTACCTCACGGGCGGAGTATCGGCTCAGCCTGCGGTCGGACAATGCGGATCAGCGTCTGACGCGGATGGGTCGGGAATTTGGAGTGGTAGATGATCGGCGGTGGCGGCATTTTGAGCAGAAGGAGCAAAAGCTGGGGGAATTGATTGGCTTTTTGCAAAAGACACGGCGCGGCGGGCAGAGTTTGTGGGAAAAGCTCAAGGTGCCCGGGGATGCGTTTATCGAGGGGATTTTTTCGGATGGTGAGGTACGGGCGCTGGGGGCGGGCGATGCGGTGCTGCGGTGTGCGGTCATCGAGGCGAAATATGAGGGGTATTTGAGGCGGCAGGATAAGCAGATTGAGGGATTTCGCAAGCTGGAGAATGTGAATTTGCCCGGCGACCTGGATTATAACGAGGTGCCTCATTTGCGGGCGGAGGCGAAGGAGCGGCTGGGGCATTTCATGCCAGCGACGCTGGGTCAGGCGAGCCGGATTGGGGGGATTACGCCGGCGGATATCGCGGTGATCCAGATTTATTTGCGCAAGAAAAGCGGCTGAGCGAACTGTAATGAATCCAGCTTGAATATCGCATTCACTTATCGGACGCTTTGGGTGGTAAGGGGGATTTTCTAGAACTTGTTTCATAACTCATTTGTGCTGTAAAACAGCCCTTTTCCTCCCTGGTCGGCGTCGGGTGCATCGACGTAGGGGGACTATGCCTGTTTCGACCCCCTTGCCAGAGAGAAAAAGATCATATTTTACACCTACAAAGCAGTTATGAAACCAGTTCTAGTCATTTCGATGGATATGGGACTTCCAGTTTAGCAGTGTTTTTAAACGTAAATTCTGAATTTTGGTAATTTTACGTCGGGCGATGCAAATTTGTGTATCGCTTGTTAAGTGAGGGCGATTCTGGAACGAAACATCATGTGTGTTGTTTTTTCGGAGCGGGCGATGACATCAGGGCACTATTGGATCAGGAAGAGATACGTACATTGACGTTAATGAAAATGATGTATTTCGTTTGGAGATGATACGATGACAGAAACCGCCTCTCAAGAAAGCCAGGTTCAGGCCCGTGAGGCTCAGGTAAGCACTCAGAAGACCGCAGACGAGGGTAAGTATCTAACGTTTGCTCTTGGGAATGAGGAGTTTGGCCTGGAGATCCTCAAGGTTCGTGAAATTATTGGATATATGGATGTGACCGCTGTTCCGCAGACGCCCGGCCATGTTAAGGGTGTGATTAACCTTCGCGGACAGGTGATCCCGGTTGTGGATCTTCGGATGAATTTCGGCATGGAAGAGGCCGAGGTGACCGAGCAGACCTGTATTATCGTTGTGGAAGTGACGATCGAGGACCGCCAGTTCCAGACGGGTATTATCGTGGATCATGTTTCTGAGGTTCTGGATATTGCGAAAGAGAATATCGAGGACGCACCTCAGTTCGGTTCCGCAGTGGATACTGATTTTATCCTTGGTATGGGTAAGATTGGTGATTCGGTCAAGATCCTGCTGGATATTGACAAGGTATTGTCGGGTACTGATTTTTCCCGGCTTTGCTAAACCATCGTTAAAATTCTCCAGAGGGCTTTCGGGAGAAAAGCCCTTTGGGGATAAATGTTTTGTAACATGAAATGGGAACATGTTTTAGTTGGGAGACACACTATGTTTAAGAACATGAAACTGGGAGCTAAAATTGGGTTGGGGTTTGGACTGTTGATCTTGATTGCCTGTATTCTTGGGGGTTTGGCAGTTTTCAACATGAAGAGGGTGGAGACGGATTCCAAAAAACTCGCACATGAGTATGTTCCGGAGGTGAAGTATGCGAACAATGTTGAGCGTTATTCACTCCTGACGATGTACGGGATGCGGGGTTACGGTCTCAGTGAAGAGCAGAAGTATTACGAGCAGGGGATGGAGAACCTCAAGCAGGTCAAGCACTGGCTGGAAGAGTGCAAGAAACTTGCAGATGAGTCAAAGCACCTGGTGAAACTAAAAGACCAGGTGGGCGTGGTTGAGGAGAATGTTCAAAAGTATGAACAGTTGGTTGCGCAGACCGTTTCACGAAATGGCGCAATTGCAGAGAATCGTTCTCAATTGGACTCGTCGGCAGCGGCTTATATGCAGAATTGCTATGATTTTCTGCAGGGTCAGAATGCGGCCTTCAAGAAGGACTTGTTTGAGCGGCAGGAGAAGATTCGGCTTGTGTCTGAGATCGTAAACCTTGGAACCAAGAGCCGGGTTTTGAATTTTAAGTCGCAGGCGACCGGGAATACGGAATTTATGCAGGAGTCCATTGATAACCTCGATAACGTATTTGCGAATACCAGTGAGCTTCGCAAGGTTACCCATCTCAAGGAGGATATCGCACGTATCGATGCAACGGAAGAAGCGGCGAGAGGTTACCAGGAAGCGATGCGTGAGTTCCTTAAGGAATTCAAGAAAGGCGATTCGGCAAGTTCATCGGAGCTGGATAAGATTCGCGGTGAGATGGATGAGAACGCCGGGACGTACGTCAGCAATTGTGCAGACTTCCTTGAAGGTCAGCAAAAGGCGCTGGACAAGGATATGACCGAGCGGCATGAGAAGATCAACCTGGTTAATGACATTGTTGATCTTGGGAACAATACACGTGTGGCATGTTTTAAGTCGCAGGCCCTGCGTGATCCTCAGATTATCAAGGATGCGCAGGCGAATTTTGCAAAGATGGACGAGAAGTATAACGAGCTTCGCAAGATCACTCATCTGGACGTTGATCTTAAGCGTATTGATGATACCCAAAAGGCTGGTAACGAATATAAGAAGGCGATGCTGGGGTTGCTGAACAACTGGCTGGCGCTTCAGGACATCAGTGCCCAGCGTGGTGCCGCAGGCGATGTCGTTCTGGCCGGTGCGCAGGAAACGGCAAAGGCCGGAATCGAGCAGACGGACAGTATTGCGCAGGGTGCAGCGAAGGCCCTGTCAGTGTCTTCGACAATTATGCTGATTGGTCTGACGGTTGCCCTAGTTGTGGGTGTTGTGATTGCGTTCTTTATTACGCGAAGCATTACCAAGCCGATCAATCGCATCATAGCAGACCTTACGGAAGGGGCGGAACAGGTGGCTTCGGCTTCGGGTCAGGTCAGCAGTGCATCGCAGAGCCTGGCGGAAGGGGCAACGGAACAGGCCGCAGGCCTTGAAGAAACTTCCTCAAGCCTGGAAGAAATGTCGTCTATGACCAAGCAGAATGCGGATAACGCCCAGCAGGCCAATGCGCTCTCCGATGAAGCCAAGCGAAGCGCCGATAACGGCAGCGCTGCGATGGAAAAGATGAATACGGCGATCCAGGATATCCAGAAATCGTCCGATGAGACGGCCAAGATCATCAAGGTGATCGATGAGATCGCGTTCCAGACGAACCTGCTGGCATTGAATGCGGCGGTTGAGGCGGCCCGTGCAGGTGAGGCCGGCAAGGGCTTTGCGGTGGTCGCTGAAGAGGTGCGCAACCTGGCGATGCGAAGTGCCGAGGCAGCGAGGAATACGTCGGATATGATCGAAGAATCGGTCAAGAACGCGAATAACGGCGTGGAGATCGCTGAAGAGGTCGGTAAGGCTCTTGGGGATATCGTGACGGGTATCAGCAAGACCAGTGAGCTGGTCAGTGAGATTGCGGCGGCATCGAGCGAACAGGCCCAGGGCATTGAGCAGGTCAATACGTCCGTGACGCAGATGGACAAGGTGACCCAGCAGAACGCGGCCAACGCGGAAGAGTCGGCCAGTGCTTCTGAGGAACTAAGTGCCCAGGCCGAGCAGATGAATGCGGTAGTGGGCGAATTGATCGCCTTGGTTGGCGGTGCAGGATCTTCGGGGCGTCGTGCTGGAAGCAGTAAAAGCGGATCGAGAGGTTCGGGAAGCCAGCAGGGCGGTTCACAGGCCCGGAATATGGGGAAATCCGATCAGGTTTTCCATCAGATTGCCCGCAATGAAGGTGCGAAGGCGGGCAAGGCGGCCGCAAATGAGAATGAGATTGCATTGGATTCGGCGGGAGATTTTGACGAATTCAATGGATAGGGAATATATGGTTTGAATGGGACACAGCCGGACTGATGTGAATTGGTCCGGCTTTTTTTGTGGATTTATGGCGGATTTTGCTTGTCAGTGGGGCGGGATTTTGGTTAAATGTTGGCTTACGACACATTTGGTCAGGTAGCTCAGCTGGTAGAGCAACGGACTGAAAATCCGTGTGTCGGCGGTTCAAATCCGCCCCTGACCATTTCTTCTAACTATATAATATACAACAGGTTACATGTTTTGTCAAGTCTTTTTTCTGCTCCAATTTCGGCCTGAAAAGGCCTCTCTGCGTCCCAAAAGTGTCCGGAATTATTTCGTTGCCAGTTCTGCCTGTGTCTGATTTGTGTCAATATTCGAGCTATTTTCAGGAATTTTAGGGCTATTTTCGATTTTGGGATCCGGTTGATTATTTTTGGCACTGAGGGTAAGATATCGGGACCAAAAGGAAGGGAATTTACGAGAATTGCGGAGGTATATATGATTGGAGCTGTGATCGGGGATGTCGTTGGATCGGTTTATGAGTGGAACAATATAAAGACAACCGATTTTCCATTATTTCAGGAGAGTTCGTTCTTTACGGATGACACGGTACTGACCGTTGCCACAGCCCAAGTAATTTTGGATGGGATATCCTTTGAGGATTGCTACAGAGATTTTGGCATTCGATATCCAGGGAGGGGGTATGGAGGTAATTTTCAGCATTGGCTTTATGACGATACGATGGGGCCGTATAACAGCTGGGGCAACGGTTCTGCGATGAGAGTGGCTCCTGTTGGGTTTGCTTATGAATCCATTGAAGAGGTTCTTGATCATGCAAAAAGGAGTGCTGAGGTTACCCATGACCATCCTGAGGGTATTAAAGGTGCTCAAGCAACCGCTTTGGCTATATTTTTGGCTCGAAAGGGGAATGATAAGGCTACCATAAAAGAAGAGATTCAAGAACGGTTTGGCTACGATCTGGACAGGACTGTGGATCAAATACGTCCCACGTATACCTTTGATGTCTCTTGTCAGGGAACGGTGCCTGAGGCGATTATTGCATTTTTGGAATCGAAGGATTTTGAGGATGCTATTCGTATTGGTATTTCCCTGGGTGGAGACAGTGATACTCTGGTATGCATAACGGGAGGAATTGCTCAGGCTTTTTATCATGAGATCCATGAGGAGATTCTTTCTGAAACGTATGAACGGCTGCCTGAGGAGTTTGTAGAAATTATTGATACTTTCAATGAAAAGTACATTTTACAGTAGGTTTAGCCTGTTGCAGATTTGGTGGATTATTTCATGACCAAGGCATTGTACAAACACAAGACGAGTGGAGATTTGTTTGCTCTTGAGTTGGATGAGCAGGGCAATGTGATTTCATCGGCAGGGCCGCTGCTGTCCAAGGATATAGATCCACAGCATTTGGATTATGACAATTACTTCAGCAGTGAAATCATGCTCAAGAGCAATGAGTTTGAGTTATTATCAAAGGCAGAGTTTGAGCAGTTGCTACAGGATTGTGGGTTTAGCAGACAGAGCAGTCAGAGGTATTTGTTTTAAGAGTTGAAGGTAGGTGTCAATGTGTTCTCTACCCCATCAGTCCATTCAACTTCTTCACAGCAGCCTTTTTGTTTTCGTCAGAGCAATGAATATAGTACTCCATTGTCGTCTGAATATTAGAATGGCCCATAAGATCTTTTAAGGTGTGGATCGGGGTAAACACGTTTGCCAGATTGGTACCATACGCCTTTCGAAGACAATGAACAGATAGACGATCTGATGTACTAATTTTTGCTTTTTGACAATAAGTACTGAATTTTCTGTGTGTATTATTGACCATAGTGGTGTTAAGCCAGGAGGAGGCCTTTCCATCTTCTTTCCACTGCTTCCATTTTCTTTTGATAAATTCATATCGTCTGTCAGAGAGTACGACATAAGGATTAGAGGAAGAGCTCTGTTCTTTGAGTTCCTTGAGTAGTTCAATCACTTTGCCTGGACACGGGATGCAACGTGACTCAAAGTCTTTCAGGGTAAATGGAGGCAGGGAAGTTGGGGATGTACGGTTGGAAAGAATAATGGTTTTATTGATCAAATCTATGTTTTTATTCCACATCAGATGCACCGCTTCTCCGAATCGCAGCCCACAACCATACATCACGGAATAAAAGAATTTATTTCTTAGGTAAG
>CAYVUI010000027.1:0-40854 GCA_964454745.1 uncultured Pirellulales bacterium
ATACATCCTTTACTTTGTAAGTACTTTCCGCTAAAATACCTATAATATGCGGCGTATTGGTATTGAAAAGCAAATAAAAGGCGGATGTGGACGCGGCAAGTCCGATACTGCCGGAAATTTGGGGCAATCGTGCCCCTAACACAAAATTAATATGATTTTTTGCTTGCAATTTTACCCCGGTTCGGGTATATTAACCTTGTAATCCTCAGTGGAAAAAAGCAATTCAATAGTTTCCTCTGAGGAGGGTGAATGTGTTTAGCGTGTAACGCGATGGGGAAACGGTTTCCCTTTCGCAAAAAGAGAAATGTATTTAGAGAGAGAAAGGTAGGTGTTGTGATGAAGAAATTAGCAATTCTTCTGGTAGCAATTATGGCTATGCCGCTTTTCGCTGTTACAGCCACTTGGACTGATAACGGTGACGGCACTGGAACCCTGGTTCTGGACGCGACAGGCGACGGTGAGAACATCGTTGGTCTGGCACTGAACGTTGATTCTGCAGCTGCATTGGATATCGATTCAATCGCTCCTGCAAATCTGAACATTTACATGGACTACGCTTACGATCAGGAAGTTAACGGCGACGGCTGGACTTACGGCGAAGGTGATGCCGATGCCAGCAACGCTGCTGCTGATCAGGCTGTAGCCGGCCCCGTTGCTCTGCCCGCGGCTGCATTCTGTGTTTCTGCTGGTTACCTCAACGGCGAAACCACTCCGGGTGCTGACGGTGCTGCAACTGTAACAATCGTTTTCTCTGGTGAGTCTGCCGACATCGACCTGAGCGAAAACCTCGCTCGCGGCGGTATCGTAGGTGTTAACGGTACAGACCTCGCTCTGACCGGTGACGTAGCTGACCTGACGATCTCAGCAGGTGGTTGTGCAACATGTGCTGGTGACTTCAGTGGCGACAACTTTGTAAACACTCTTGACCTGCAGCTTCTGGTTAACGCTCTTGGTGCAGCTGGCTCTCCGTTCAACATTCCGAGCACAGATGCAGCATACAATGACTGTGGTGACTTCAGTGGCGATGGTTTCATGAATACGCTCGACCTCCAGCTCCTGGTTAACTACCTTGGTGCTGCTGGCAGCCCGTTCAATGTACCTTGCCCGTAATTTTGACAAAAAACGCTGTGTTACGATTTGTTTAAATGTGTAAGTAAGTTAACTAAAAGATGAAAAGTTTCGAAAGGAGTATGATGATGAAGAAGTTTATGGTTTTGGCAATGGTTCTGGGAATCGCTTCCCTCGCAACAGCAGCAGCTACATTTTCAGTAGCTGGTGGTACTGAGAGTCAGATTGTACCGGGTGCTATCGAAGTTGCTCCGAGTGATGTTATCACAATTGAGGTCGTTGCTGATTTTGCAAGCAATGGTTTCGCACTTGAAGCTTTTTCGAGTGAAGGTGGTACGGCTACACCTGGTGAAGTAAATGCTACTCTGTCGTTCCTGCCCAATCCTGGTCAGGCCGTTAATGCTGATGTAGCTGATGGTTATCAGCTTATCACAGCTGCTGGTGGTAGCGTATTTGGTGCTAGCATTGAGCCCGGCGCAGCTATTTACAGCTTCACTTTCCACGTACCGGAACTGCCGTTCTCAACTGTTATCGAGATTTACGGTCTTGACGTAGTAGGCACACCTGGTTCGTATGTATCAAATGCTGCAACGTTCCAGACAGAAGCTATTGCACCTCTGACACTGCACGTAGTACCTGAGCCGATCAGCATGGGCCTTCTGGGTCTCGGCGGTCTGTTCCTGCGTCGCCGCAGCTAAGCTGCAAGAGGTAGGTGGGTTATACCCACCAGTTAAAGAAGCGATTGCCAAAGACTTCTTAAACATCAAAAGGGCTCCGGAGTTCTGGAGCCCTTTTTCTATGCGCAAGGTAGCCCACCGAAAACGATTACGAACCCCCGGTGGTTTTCAATTTTGTATTGGAATACGAATTAAATGCGTCCCATGACCGTGCCCACCGAAAACGATTACGAACCCTCATGATTTGTACGTTTCCCCAACCCCATTCAATATACGTTTCGGTTGTCTCGCATTGGAACGATTTATGGTGGGTATAACCCACCCTACGCTGGAATGTATGACCGTGCCCACAGAAAACCTTTACGACCCCCCCAAATGATTCTGTTTTCCCAACCCCATTCAATATACGTTTCGGTTGTCTCGCATTGGACCGATTTATGGTGGGTGCAACCCACCCTACGCTGGAATGTATGCCCGTGCCCACCGCCAACCTTTACGCCCCCCCAAAATGATTCTGTTTTCCCAACCCCATTCAATATACGTTTCGGTTGTCTCTCATTGTAACGATTTATGGTGGGTGCAACCCACCCTACGCTTGACGCATGCCGTTGTTTTGTGGCGGGTCTATTCGTTGAATTCGATTTGGTCGTCCCACTTACGGGAATCAAATTCTTTCCAATCGAAATTATCGTATATGCCCTTTTGATAAAATCGGTGATAACTCGAAAACGGCCAATCTCTGAGGCTCTTCACCAAACCGTGTTTGAGGGGATTACGATGGATATAATGTACATGATTCCAATAATCGTCCTCATCCCGAATTCGATGTTCCCAAAACCGCCTCTGCCAGATACCCAGTTCTTTCTTTTTTGTGCGGGAGGTACTTTGTGTCATTTCTTTGCCTCCGCCTGCTATGTATGCCTTTGAAAAAATCTGTTTGATCAGGGACCACCGGGCAGAATAATCACTGTCGCCGGGCGGCAATTTCCAAATGCAATGCATATGATCCGGACCCAGGAAGAACGCGGATATGGAAAATGGCCGGTCTGCTTTGATTTGCTGGATGGCATCCCTTAATGTTTCCCTGGCAAAATCATTTGTAAAAATGTGCCTGCGGTGATAGGTAACCACCGTAAAGAAATACCTCGCCCCCTCAATTTTCATCCGATGATAATTGGGCATATCGAAAATTATATCCAAACGATAATCCCCGGCAACCATTTTTTCACCATATACAAACGAATGTTCTGCGTAGGGTGGGCCGTGCCCACCGAAAACGATTACGAATCCCCAAATGGTTCCGTGACGCCCAAACCAATTCAACATTCTCATGGTATTATTTCGCGACGTAACGGTTTATGGTGGGTGCAACCCACCCTACGCTTGACGCATGCCGTTGTTTTGTGCCGTGATGGTTTATGGTGGGTGCAACCCACCCTACGCTTGACGCAAACACAATAAGCGAATACAATTCGTAGGGTGGGCCGTGCCCACCATCAAAACACACAAAATCATTTGTTTTACGGGTAATGCGATATGGATTATTTTGAATACAGGGGCGGTCGGCTGTTCGCCGAGGGTGTCGATGTTCACGCCATCGCCGGGCAGGTTTCCACGCCGGCCTATATTTACAGCAAGGCAACCCTCACGGCACACATGCAGAAGGTGCAAAAGGCCTACAGCGAGGTTGATACCACAGTCTGCTACTCGGTCAAGGCGTGTTCCAATATCCACATTCTCGCCCATTTTGCGAAGATGGGCACCGGCTTTGATATCGTAAGCGGCGGCGAGCTGTACCGCGCACTGGCGGCCGGGGCCGATCCGGCCAAAATTGTCTACGCCGGCGTCGGCAAGACGGACGCAGAGATTTCCGAGGCCCTGGATGCAAAAATCGGCTATTTCAATATCGAATCCGAGCAGGAACTGGAAAACCTGATCCGGATCTGCCAAAACAAGGGCACCACGACCCATGCCGCCCTGCGTGTCAACCCGGATGTCGACCCCGGCACGCACAGCTTTACCACCACCGGCAAGAAGGAGACCAAGTTCGGCGTGGACATCGAACGCGCCCGCGAGGTCTTTTCGCAATACGGCAAAAACGGCTGCGTGCACCTTTCAGCGGTGCATATCCACCTCGGCTCGGCGGGCAAGACGGTTCAGCCCTACGTCGAGGCGATTCAGAAGATCCTGACCCTGATCGAATGGCTTCGCCAGGACGGCCACACCATCGAGATGCTCGATATCGGCGGCGGCTTCGGGGCCGATTACGAGACCGATACCGCTCCCTCGGCGCTCGATTATGCCTCGCAGATTGTCCCGCTGGTCCGCGACCACGGCCTTCGCCTGGTGCTCGAGCCCGGAGCGAGTATTGCCGCCAATTCCGCGATCCTGCTGACCCGCGTGCTCTATACCAAAAAGGGCGGCGAGAAGAAGTTCGTCATCGTCGATGCCGGCATGAACGACCTGATCCGTCCGCCGCTGTACGATGCGTTCCATTTCATCTGGCCCGCGCAGGTCGATGAGAAGATGCTGCCCGAACAGCGTAAGAAGAACCTGGCGATGGAAGGTACCGAGCCGGTCGATGTCGTCGGCCCGGTCTGCGAAGGGACGGACTTTTTCGCCAAACAGCGGCACCTGCCCGCAATGCAGCGAGATGACCTGGTCGCGATTTTTACCGCCGGGGCGTATGGATACACGATGTCGAGCAACTTCAATTCGCGAAGGCTTTTGCCCGAGGTACTCGTGGACGGCGATTCGTTCAGGGTGATCCGCAAGCGGCAGACGTATGAAGACCTGATCGTACTTGAAAAGGCCGCCGATTAGCCCCGGTTAGATCGAATCCGGATCGATTTTGCCCAGTACCGCCAGGGCGATATCCACATTGCCAAACGGAGCGCTCACGGCGTATCCCGCGACGTGGCCCTCGATCTGCTCGATCATTTCCTGTGCGATTTCGATGCCGATTTTCCGGCCCTGCTCTTTTGTTTTGGCCTTGCTCATCCGCGTAAGCAGTGCATCGGGCACGACTACGCCAGGCACCTCGTTGGCCATGAATTCCGCGTTTTTGTAACTGGTAAACGGCCAGATCCCCGCGATGATCGGGATGGAGTGCGATTCCACCGCCGCCATGAAGGTATGCAGCATCTCGACGTCAAAAACCGGCTGGGTAATTGCGTACTCCGCCCCGGCGTCCACCTTGGCCTTGAAGCGGTCAATCTCCCGGTGCAGGTCCGACGCGACCGGGTTGGCCCCCACGCCGATGGTCAGCCCCAGCGGTTCGCCCAGGTTGCCGCCGGAGATGTCGATGCCGCGATTGAGCCGCGAAACCACGTCCGTAAGGGCGATGGAATCGAGGTCGAACACGGCGGTCGCGTCCGGGAATTCGCCCAGCTTGGGCGGGTCACCCGTAACGAGAAGCACATTCTTTAGCCCGATGGTGTGTGCCCCGAGCATATCCGACTGGATTCCTATGATATTGCGGTCCCGGCAGCACACATGCAGAATCACCTCGATATCCGCCGACTGGGCGACCTGGATCGCCGTAATCATCGGGCTAAGCCGCGAACTGGCCCGCGGCCCGTCCGGGATATTGATCGCATCGATCCCGAATTCGGCGCATCTGCGGACCTTGGCGATCGTTTTCGACAAATCCACTCCCCTCGGCGGGGTAATCTCGATAGACAGGACTTTCTCGCCCTGTGCTATCTTCTTTCCGATCCTGGATTTTGCCTCCAGCGGGATCGGCTCGTGGGCCTGTTCTTTAGCCTGGCGGACGGTAACCGTAGCTGCAGGAGCAGCTTGCGTAACTTTCTGGGCCTTGTGCAGCCCGCGGACCGCCTTTACGATCTGCCCGATGTGTTCAGGCCCGGTACCGCAGCAGCCGCCGATGATCCGCGCCCCGTGTTCGTAGAACCGCTTGGCATACTCTGCCATGTATTCGGGCGTGCACATGTACATCGTTCGCCCGTCCACCTCTTGCGCGTAACCTGCGTTCGGCTGGATACTTAGCGGCAGGGCGGTATCCGGGCAGGCCTGGACGCATTCGAGCATGTCCGCCGGCCCGCGGCAGCAGTTAAAGCCCACCGCCGCTATATTCTCCATTTTCGCCAGGTTAATCAATGCCCCGGACAGGCACTCCGCGTACAGTACGCTAAAGTCTTCCCCAACAGCGAGTTGCGCGATAATCGGCAGGTCGCAGGCCTTAGCCGCGGCCTTTGCAGCGGTTATGATCTCCCGCAGGTTTGTAAATGTCTCTAAAATAAGGACATCCGCGCCGCCCTGGGCAAGAGCGGTAATCTGCTGACCGAAAATATCTAGCAGTTCATCCTCCTTCATGTTGCTGTAAGTCGTGTAATCACAACCGCTTGGGCCGACTGAGCCCGCGACGAGAACCTCCTGTTTGGCCGCTTTTCTCGCGATTTCCACCCCTCTGCGGTTGATTTGCTCGCATTGCTCGGCAAGCCCGAATCGGCCGAGTTTCATCCGGTTGGCCCCGAAGGTGTTCGTTTCGATCAGGTCACACCCGGCATTGACATATTCCCCGTGGATTCCCTCGATCAGGTCCGGCCGGGACAGGTTCAGGCTATCAAAACAGGTATTGACGAACACACCCCGCTGGTAGAGCATGGTTCCCATCGCGCCGTCGGCGACAATGACGTCATTATGGAGCCGGTTTGTCAGGTCATTATGTGACATCATTCATCCTTTTTGCATGAATTGTCGAATCTCAATTGAAACGGGAAAAAAACGCCCCCTGATTGTTCTTCTCTAAACAGTATGATTCGACCAGATTGCGAGCCTGGTATCAATAAAAACTTGCAAATATGTCGAAACTGCCTATAATGACCGGCTTTGAGGCTCCCTTATTTGACCGCCGGGCCGAAAGAAAACAGGCGGTTTGTTTGGAAATGGAGCCTTTTACTCTCTAATGGAATGGAAAGGATTGGCTTCATGGCAGAACCGAAGAAGCGAAACGATGATTTGCAGAAGGTCAAACAGCTTGTCAAGCTGATGGTGGATAACGACCTGGTGGAAGTGGAGATTATCGACGGCGAGAACAAGATCTCGCTTAAACGTCCCAACCCTCAACCCCAGCAGATTGCGGTTGGGTCCATGCCGCCGATGGCGATTCCCGCTGCGGCCCCGGTCGCAGCCCCTGCCGCGCCCCAGGCTGTGCCCGCGCAAGCGGCAGCCCCGGCACAAGAAGACGACAGCTCTCTTGTTGAGATCCCTTCTCCGATTGTTGGAACATTTTATCCCACGCCCAATCCCGATGCGGATCCCTTTGTGAAGGTGGGCGATTCCGTAGGGCCGGATACGGTCGTTTGCATCATCGAGGCGATGAAGGTGATGAACGAGATCAAGGCCGAGATGTCCGGCAAGATCGAGAAGGTGCTGTGCAAGGCCGGTCAAGCTGTGGAATACGGTCAGCCGCTGTTTAAAGTCCGCCCGGACTAAGCCTGCAGGGTACGTAAAGACGAGTTAATCAATCCAATTCCGGGATGAATATATGTTTTCAAAGATTCTAATTGCCAATCGAGGCGAAATTGCCCTTCGGATTATCCGCGCCTGCCATGAGCTTGGAGCCCAGGCGGTTGTGGTTTATTCCCAGGCTGACAAGGACATGGATTATGTCAAGCAGGCAGACGAGGCGGTTTGCATTGGTCCGCCCTCGCCGGCCGAGAGTTATTTAAATATCCCCCGTATTATCAGTGCCGCGGAAGTAACGGACGTCGAGGCGATCCATCCGGGGTACGGCTTTTTAGCGGAAAACGCCCACTTCGCGGAAATCTGCAACGAATGCGGGATCACGTTCATTGGGCCGACGCCTGAATCCATGCGGATGCTCGGTGACAAGGTGACCGCACGCGAAATCGCCAAGAATGCCCGTGTGCCGGTGGTGCCCGGTTCCGAGGGCGAGGTAGAGAACGAAAGCGACGCGGTCAAGGTCGCCCAGAAGATCGGCTACCCTGTGATTATCAAGGCGGCGGCGGGCGGCGGCGGACGCGGGATGCGCGTGGCTCATAATGACATGAGTCTGAATGCGGCATTCCAGGCCGCGCGGGCCGAGGCGGAAGCGGCGTTCAAGAACGGGGTACTTTACATCGAGAAATACATCGAGCAGCCCCGTCATGTCGAAGTGCAGCTCATGGCCGACAAGCATGGTAACGCGGTACATTTTTATGAACGCGACTGCACGATCCAGAGGCGGCACCAGAAACTCATTGAGGAATCACCGTGCCCCGTGATCGACGAAGAGACCCGTGCGGAGCTTTGCAAAGCTGCGCTGCGCCTGGTCAAGCATGCCAAGTATGAAAACGCGGCGACCTGCGAGTTCCTGCTCGATAAGGATAAGAATTTTTATTTCATCGAGGTCAATACACGTATCCAGGTCGAGCACCCGGTAACTGAGATGGTCACCGGCCAGGACTTGATTAAGCATCAGCTTCGTGTCGCATCCGGCGAGCCTTTGGGGATCAAGCAAAAGGATATCAAGCTTACAGGCTGTGCGATGGAGTGCCGTATTAATGCGGAAGATCCGTACCGAGGCTATTCTCCGTGTCCCGGGCCGGTCGAGAAATTCTCGCCTCCGGGCGGTTTCGGCGTTCGGCTGGACACGCATGTTTCGCAGGGTACGATGATCAGCCCTTACTATGACTCGATGATCTGCAAGCTAATCGTACACCAGAGCAGCCGTGAGGAAGTTTTCAATACGATGAAGCGGGCCCTGCGGGAATTCCGTATTGATCCGATCAAGACGACAATTCCGGCGTGCCTGGAGATTCTTTCGCATAACCTGTACGTCAATAACCAGGTCGATACCGGCTTTATCGAAAAGCATATGGCTTCACTGAAATAGATCGCGTGTATCCGTCTGCATTTGAGTTGGGGATCGTGGTGTCAGGAGATTGAAATGCTGCTTGGTGAACTGTTATCTGTGGTCAGCTCCGTGTCCGGTCCTTTGGTTCGGATCAGCTCTGATTCAAGGGATATCCAGCCGGATGACTGCTTTGTCGCGATTCGAGGTATTGCGATAGATGGCCACAAGTATATCCCCCAGGCGATAAAACAGGGTGCGAAATATATCGTTTGTGAGGCGGTCGATCCCAAAATTGCAACGGATACCTCCTCCGAGTGCGTTATTGTAGACGATTCCCGAAAGGCTCTGGCCCTTCTGGCCCAGGCGGCCCTGGGCTACCCGGCCAATGAATTGACCAACCTGGCGGTAACCGGCACCAACGGCAAAACGACGGTAAGCTGGCTGGTTCATTCGATTATCACCCATGCTGCCCAGCGGTGCGGGCTGGTTGGTACGATTTTGTACGATAACGGGATTCACCGGACAAATGCCTCATTGACCACACCGGATTCGACCCTGATCGCCCGACTCTGCCGAGAACTGGTCGATTCCGGCGGGAAATACCTGATGCTTGAGGCGTCCAGCCATGCCCTGAGCCAGCAGCGTCTGGCCGGAATTTGCTTTGCCGGGGCGGCCTTTACAAATTTAAGCGGCGATCACCTGGATTATCACGGAAATGAAGAAGATTATCTTGCCGCCAAGACGAAGCTGTTCGAGGGGTTGCTCAGTCATGCAACGGCGGTGTTGAACCGTCACAGTTCGGCTTGTGAAACAATTGCCCAAAAGACCGATGCCCGCATTTTATGGTACGGGCTTGAGGGTTCCGGGGCTGACCTGACCGCGAAAGTTCTGCACAAAGATGCGTCCGGTACACGGATCGAGCTTGCATTTGAGGATCAGCGGGCAGAAGTCTTTTCCCGGCTGATTGGTTCGTACAATGTGCTCAATATCCTTGCGGCGGCGGGCCTTTGCCTGAGCGCGGATTTTGAGCTTGACGCTATTGCGACCGGTGTGGAGAAACTGACACATGTGCCCGGCCGGCTGGAACCGGTGGAAAATGACAAGGGTATTACGATCCTGATCGATTACGCCCATACGGATGATGCGCTGGCCAATGTGCTGAACAATCTGCGTCCGCTGTGTTCGGGGGATTTGATCCTTGTCTTCGGCTGCGGCGGGGACAGGGACCGCACCAAGCGAAGCCGTATGGCCGGGGTCGCCCAGCAGTATTGCGACCGGGTGATCGTCACTTCTGACAACCCGCGGACGGAAGACCCGGACCAGATCATCGAGGACATCATCGTCGGCTTTAATAAAAAAGAAAGCAAGCATACGATAGAGCCGGACCGCCGCAGGGCGATTGAGATTGCTCTTCAAGAGGCCGAAAAAGGGGATGTCGTTCTCATTGCCGGCAAAGGACATGAGACGTACCAGATTATCGGGGATACGAGAATTGATTTTGAAGACGCTGCCATTGCACGGGAGTTTTTAAGCCAGCTATGACTTCATTGACCGTTTCATCCATTGCGAAAAGCCTCGGCTGCAAGCCTGCGAAAATGAAAGATGCAGCGGTTAGCGGTGTCAGTACGGATACGCGCACTCTAACACCCGGGCAGTGCTTTTTCGCGATTCGCGGCGAAAATTTTGACGGCCACGGCTTTATCGATCAGGCCATTGAGAAAGGGGCAAGCTGCGTGGTTTGCCAGGAGCTTGATGGTGAAAAAGGTAATGTCTTTGTCGTTGAGGATACCGTCAAGGCCCTGGGCTGGCTGGCCCATGCGTATCGCAAATCTCTCAAGGCAAAAGTGATCGCGATTACCGGTTCCGCGGGCAAAACGACCACCCGGCATATTTTACATCATTGCCTGTCCGGCAAGTTTCGCTGTCATCAGAGCCCGAAAAGCTTTAACAATGAAATCGGCCTGCCGTTGACGATTTTGTCCACTCCTCCGGACTGCGAAATTCTGCTCGCTGAGATCGGGGCCAATCATCCCGGCGAAGTGGAGTCGCTTTCCAAAATCGCCATGCCGGATTTAGCGATGGTGACCAATGTTCACCCGTGCCACCTCGAAGGATTTGCGACAATCGAGACGATCATCGAAGAAAAGGCTTCTATCGGCCATGGCCTCAAATCCGATGGTTTGCTTCTGGTCAACGGTCATTTTCACGACCTGGTGGAGGCATGTAAAAAGTCGGCACCGCGTGTGCAGACCTATGGTCAATCCGGGTATCATGACATCCATTGCGATGGGATAAGTTCCCAGGGGCTTGCCGGGACGATCCGGATCGATAATGTTGACATATCGGTTCCGCTGCCGGGCCGGGCCAACCTGGAAAATGTACTGGCGGCATGGGCGGTCTGCTCGCAGGTTGGGCTTTCACTGGATGAATTTTCAACCGCAATTGCAAGCTTAAGGCCGGCGAACATGCGGCTCAATATCGAGAATATCGGTACGGCAACGCTGATAAACGACTGCTATAATGCCAACCTGGCCTCAATGGCCAATGCACTGGATCTGCTCATCCAGCTCGGCGAGAGGGATTCTTCGCGACGCCGTGTCTTTATCTGCGGCGAGATGGCGGAACTTGGCGAGCACAGCCAGGCTTTGCATACCGAGCTTGGCGGCCTTGCGGCCCGGGCGAGGGTAAATTTGCTGCTGGTAACCGGGGCCCATGCCCAGGCGGTCGTTCAGGGTTCCCTGAAGGGGGACGCGGGGCAGATGGAATACCGTATTTTCCCGGATACGGCCGATCTTTGTGATAAATTGCACAATTTGCTCCGTTCGGACGATATAATACTTGTCAAGGGCTCGCGGTGCATGCGGCTGGAACAGGCGGCGGAGACGATTGCCGTGCTTTTTGGCCCTGATAATGTAAAGTAGATTCAATGCGTCGGGTATGCGATGATTTATCATATCCTTTGGGCTTTGCGGAAGTCCTTTACATATAAGATCGGGTTCTACGCCTTTGAGGACGTTATGTTCCGCACGATCATGGCTGCGCTGACCTCGCTGGTAATCGCGTTTGTGATCGGGCCGCGGATTATCCGCTGGCTGATGCGCAACAAAATCGGCGACAGGCCGGAATTTCACCATGCCGCGCTCAATGAACTCATGCGCGAACGGGCAAACACCCCGACGATGGGGGGGTTGATTATCCTGACTTCAATTATCGTATCAACTCTGCTCTGGGCCAAGCTGGATAACCCTTTCGTGCATAAGGCATTGTTTATTATTATCTGGTTTGGCGTGGTTGGGGGTTGGGATGACTGGTTAAAGCTGACCAGCGATATTCGCCATCGAAGCCGTGACGGCCTGAAACCCTGGGAGAAATTGATCTTTCAGTTCGGCGGGGCGTTTCTGATCGGGTGTTTTTTGTACTTTGATTTTGCGAACCTCCCTGATGCCCGGCGTTTGTGGCTGCCGTTTTACAAGCATGGGATTCCGCTGGCCTGGTGGGCATTTTCCGGGATAACGATCCTGTATATTTCCGCGACATCCAATGCGGTGAACTTTACCGACGGAATGGACGGCCTGGCTTCGGGTTGTATCGGAATCTGCTCGGCTGTGCTGGTAATCCTGTGCTTTGTGGCTTCCGAGACGATGAGCCGCTCAACGCCGGTAACCTGGGCCAGTTATCTGCTGCTTCCCCATGTTCCCCAGTCCGGAGAGTTGTGCATCTTTTACGGTACGATCACCGGGGCAATCCTCGGCTTTTTATGGTTTAACTGCCACCCTGCGCAGGTCTTCATGGGGGATATCGGTTCGCTGCCGCTGGGCGCTGCGATGGGCTATGGTGCGATTGTAAGCCGCCATGAGATCCTGCTGCTGCTGATCGGCGGCGTGTTCGTGATGGAACTGCTCAGCGTGGTCATCCAGGTGGGGTACTTTAAATACTCCGGCGGCAAGCGCGTGTTCCGCTGCGCGCCGATTCATCATCATTTCCACCTGGCCGGCTGGTCCGAGCAGCAGATTGTAGTTCGATTCTGGCTGCTGGCCATTGGTTTTGCGACGCTGGCCCTGGCGACGCTCAAGCTTCGCTGATTTGATTAGATATGCAAGTCAGCCCTGCCTGCTGGAACGGCTCTTTTCGATATCTTCCCATGTAAAACAAATGGCCCGGGCATTTGCAGTCGGAGGCCCCGAATCCATTGATTACCGCGTATTTTGCTGCAAATTTCCCGGCAATGTCACATTCTTCCTTGATATCACTCTGTTTTATCCACACCGCCCGGACGGAAACTGCCGGGTGCAGGGTCAGGTAATCAATATGCCAGTGCCGCTTCTTTTCCCTGGCATGGTGACGGGCGATTCGTTTGCTCATGGCACGCATCGCCGAGCCGATATAAACATAGCAGCCCGGCTCAAAGTCCACCGGTCCTATTGCTCCGATAGAGATACGGAGGCTTTCGTGAACAGTAAGGGCCAGGGCGTAAGTGCCGCTGTCCTGTTTCTGTCCTGTCCTTTTAGACATAAATCCTTGATGCCTCACCGCTTACTTTTTCAAACTCATCGAGAATCTCCGAGTCCGTCTGCGGCACGATTCGATCGATCACAAAGATCGTCAGGCAGTTACTCACAAATCCCGGCACGATTTCGTACATAAATCCGTCCAGGCCCACCTGTTTCCATACAATTAAGACCACAGTGCCTGCGGTCATCCCCGCCAGGGCCGATATCCACGTGGTTTTGCGGCTAAGCAGCGCGAACAGCACTACCGGCCCAAACGCCGAGCCAAAGCCGGCCCATGCATACGCGACAATTCCGAGGATGGTATCATTGGGCCGAAGTGCCAGAACCACCGCAATTACGGAGATCAAAATCACGCAGATTCGTCCGACGGCGATGGTCTGTTTCTGGGGCGAGTCTTTTCGGATCATCTTCTCGTAGAAATCTTCCGTCAGTGCCGAGGAGGAGACAAGCAATTGCGAATCAATCGTGGACATAATCGCCGAGAGAATTGCCGCCAGCAGAACACCCGCCACCCATGGCGAAAACAGCTTTTCGATCAGGTAGATAAACACTTTCTCCTCTTCCCCGCCGGAGAGTCCGGGCAAAAGCCCGATTCCGACCAGTCCCGCGGCGCAGGCACCGGTTAAGGACAGAAACACCCATATAATCGCAATCCGCATGCTCCGGCCCAGCCGTCCTGCTCTTTCGACGCTCATAAATCGCGTCAGAATGTGCGGCTGGCCGAAATAGCCAAGCCCCCACGCAAGGGCGGAGATGATCGCTACCACAGGGTTTTTCAATGAAGGTGGGATCATGCTAAGCGAAACCCCGGCTGCGGACATGTTCGCGTGGATCGTCTCCATGCTGCCGAGGGTGCGAAAGCCTACCCAGGGTACAACCAAAATGGCGACGACCATGAGCAGTCCCTGGAAAAGGTCCGTCCAGCAAACCGCCAGAAATCCGCCCAGGAACGTATACCCCACGATCACGATTCCACCGGTGATTACGGCTTTTTCGTACCCCATTCCGAATACGGATTCAAAGAGTTTGCCCGCGGCGACCAGTCCGCTGGTGGCGTAAATCGTGAAAAAAACGAGGATCACACTTGCCGATACGATTCGCAGCAAGCCGGTAGGGTCCCTGAACCGCTTCTCAAAAAAGCAGGGAAGGGTAATCGTCCCGGTCAACTCGGTATAAAGCCGCAGCCGCCCCGATACGAGGTACCAGTTGAATACGGTTCCGACAAAAAGCCCGATTGCGATCCAGCTTTTACTCAGGCCGCCCAGGTAAATTGCTCCCGGCAGTGCCATCAGCAGCCATCCGCTCATATCCGAAGCCTGTGCGGACAGTGCGGTTACCCAGCTTCCCATTCCCCGGCCGCCGAGCAGATAATCCTCAATGCTGACGTTTCGCCTGTAAAAATACAGGCCAATACCCATCAGCACGATCAGGTACAACACAAATGTAACGATCACCTCTATCGACATCGTGCATCCCCCTTTCTAATGAAAAGGCCTAAAGATTTCCTACCAGCATACCAACATATCCCGGGGATTGTCAAGAAGTCCTCTAAAACATCTACTTGACAAATTCCGATGCCCGGCTAAGCTTGCAGGAAATGAAAGGGCTGTATCATGACTGACCAGGCACAAAATAGCAAGCAATCGATGTTGCGATGGAGACTGCTGTTTGCGGTTTCGATCCTCCTGATCCTTCCCGCGGTGGTGAATATCATCTTTTTTTTCACCCAATGGGGAGATCCTTTAGAGCATCAGGCCCTGGAAAGTACCGCCGATCAAAAAGCCGAGTTTGCGGCCCAATTGATTGCGGCCCAAACCCCCCAGCCGGCACTTGAATCTTTCATCGAGCAAAATGAAATTCCCGAAGAAATGACTCATACCCTTGCCCCGGAGAATCAGCAGCAAATCCAGGCCATCGTACAGGATTACCAGTTGCTCCTGAACAAGACCCAGCTTGAGCTGGCCCGAAAGCAGAAGAATCGGTCGCTGCTTTTCCTGGTGCTGCTTGTCGCGGGCCTGCCGCTGTTTTTCTATTCCCGCAGTAAAATCCGCAAAGGGGACCCATGGAGCACCGAGGATACCCAGGCTCAAAAAGATGAATCCCTGATGGAAGATATGCTCTCCTGAAGAGCAGTGCCAGCATAGGTCTGCGAAAAGCTTGCCCCGCAGCCCTTAGACCAACATTTCGTAATGTTCATCCAGGTAATCGGCGATCTGGTCCAGCCTCGGGATATAATGGTCCGCTCCCACGCGATCAACAAGCTTTGGATCGGTAAGATAGGCCTGGCCGCCTACGATAATCTGAATATCACTGCACGATTCCCGCACAGCATCGATCAAATCCATGGTTGCGGTTAGATTGAAGGGCATGGTCGTGCTGATCAGCAGTGTATTGAGCTGATTTTGACTCATCAGGAATATGACACTTTCAATCGGGGTGTCTGCACCGGTATACAATACCTGGTACCCGCAAAGCTCGAGGCAGTCCCGGACCATCTGGGCACCGATATCATGCTGCTCACCCGGGGGGACGACAACGGCCAGTGCGCCGCGTTTCTGTCCGGGTTCAGGAATTCGCGGAAAGCAGCGATCCATTACCCGCCGCGCAATGGCGGTCGCCATGTGTTCCTGGGCAACGGAGATTTTTCCGTCCGACCAGAGGCGTCCAATACGATGCAGGCTGGGTGTGACCATGGATTCCCACCAGATCGGAAGCGTTGCGGCGCTGATGACATGCTCGCGAAGTATATTTTCCGCCTGGGTTTCATTGGCATCGAGAAGAGAGTCCATAAACACTTCATACGTGCTCTGGAACCGAGCGCCTACTTCCGTGCCGTTTTCCTCTGTTTTCGACAAGGCCAGAAAATGCTCATGCGAATCGATCATGCCGTCATAAAAGGCAAGGATACTGTTAATCTCTGCGCGATTTTCAAGATATTGAGAGACGCCTCTCTTCCAGGCGGAAAGTTCAACGGGAAAATAGTCCGGTGAGAACCCGCGGCGGATATAGCTGCGATAGACCCAGATCACGATTTCGACCAGGCACTTGGCACTCTGAAGGCGAAAAACGCTCTGGAGAAAGTTGATATGGCATGCATGATTGCTGTGCATTACGCTTACGGGATTGGGACCGATCAGTTTCTGGAGATCGTTTCGGTTTCCAGGTCCTGGTTTACATAGCTGGCGATCAGGGCCCAGTTCAGGCAGTATTCCTTTACGGCGTCTTCATTGATATTCTTGAGAAGATTCTCAAATTTGACATAAAGATTTGTCCGAATTGATTCACTTTGTCTCATTCCAGTTCCCCATTATCGATATTAACAGTCTACTCATGGGAAGTATTATAAAGAATCCGGGAAGTCATTTCAAGAGAGTAATTCGGAGAGAGGATAGAAAGATACAAAAGAAATATTAAGATATATACTATCGTAATTTATATGTATGCTGGGGTAGAGTCCATAAAAAAAGGCTGCCGGAAGATTCCGACAGCCTTTGATAAACATAGTAAACTAAAGTTACTATTGTTGGCTACGCTGGATTATTCATTAGTCAGCAGCCAGCCAAGGCCCTTAATCGCAACGTCAGCCATATCGACATCGCAGTCGCCGTCAGCGTCCATGGTAGAGGTCGTACCGTCACAACGCGGAACGGTCTGCACAAAGCGGACATCATCAACCAGGATGGTACCGCTGCTCAGGTCTCCACCGAAGCGATCATTTGAAGAAACACCGAACATGATACCGGAACAATTCGATATCAGCGGCAGAGACTCGTACATCTTGTTCTGGCCGGTCGTGCCGACGCTCTTAAGCGTACGCAGGTCATTAACCCATTCGTCCCACACAGCCGCGGGGGTCTGGGTCGTGCCGCTGCCGTCACTCTGTACAGCAGAAGCGGTAAGAGCAATTACTGAGAAGTCGCCGTCAAAGCCCCACGCGTTGGTATAGAACTTGTTAAAGATCTTACCTTCGCGGCTGTTGCCCGCATCACGGAACATCCAGTAGCGAAGCTCATCGTAAATGGACAGGTCGATTCCATCCGCACCGCCAAGCTCGCTGGCTGTGAACATGCGGGAGAATTCCTGGAAGTTACCCAGTGTCAGTGAATAATCCCACTGCATGTACTGGTCGCTTCCGCCGTGGCCGTTGCCCGGATCATTGACCAGGGTCAGTGTCGGCATGATATTGTTTACTGATGTGGACTTGTTATACCATTCGTTGGCGACGAGGGCATTGGGGTCTTCAAAGGTGTCTACAACGAAGTCCGGCTCCATCGGCAGTACGCCGTTGCTCAGCCAGTCCATACCCATCTGCTGGACATCAGGAACATCCGCAGAGGGCAGCTTTTTGAGAACACGGATCTGGTCAAACTGAACCAGGCCATCGTTGCCTGCGTTGTTAATAAATTTGGTCACAAGATGTGTGATCTGAGTAGGATCGGCAATAATACCAAGCGGCCCCAACTGGGACATGTCCATAATATGTGTGACATTCTGCCAGGTGCCGTTCGTTTCCACGAGAGTATATGTCAGGCCGCCCAGGTAAACATTGTCGTTTGCACTGAGAGGATCGGGCGCATTGTAGAACAGAAGCTGAGCCAGCAAATTGGCACCAAAGTTGCCTCCAGCTTCTGTTTTATACCAGAAATCGAAGTAAATTACGCCGTTAGGGTCTTCGATCGGAATACGCTGATTTTCGCTCTTGTTGTTTCTAAACTGCTCAAGACGTGATGAAACTGTTGTAACACCATCGTGATCCAGACCAAAGCTGCTCAATGTACCTTCCGCACCATCATTGCGGACCATGACTTCGTAGTCTTTGGTGGAGTTCCAGAAAATGAACTGCTCAGGATGTTCTGCGTCACCATTTTTGCACCAGTTGAATTCCGCGTCAAACGGCAGTCCGCCAGCGAGGGAAACTTCATCAATGAGAATATCACCGCCATCTACTCGGTCCTCGGGAATGCTGATGGTGACTCTTGCGATTTCTGTACCTGCGGGAGCCACGGTGTCAATTGAAATATCTTCCCATGCGTTTAACGTATCGCTAAGGGGAATGTATTCCTGGTCAAGATAGTCAGCAGGGTAATCTGGGGTTCCGCCGCCGTCGGGCTTCTTCCAGAAGGTCAGTTGAACAAACGGGGCCAAAGCTCCGTCAACAAAGCTGATATCCGAGGATGTTTTGTAGCTGAATTCAAAATGAAGGGTTGCGCCGCCTTCCACAGGCACGCCCCAGGGCCACTGGTGGCAGCTCGCATTGACCGCTACACTATTGGAGGTCAGTTTCAGGCATTGTGTGCCCGGACCTGCACTGTCGGTATTGACGATTGAAACGTCGCCCCCGGCGGCGGCATAGAATACCCAGCCGGAAGAATCATGGGCGGTGTTTACACTCTCAAAATCACCGTTCCAGATCAACTCATCGACGATGTCATAGCCAAAGCCGATCGCAGCAAATAATACCATCAATAATGCAATAACGATTCTTCTACTCATCATTACCTCCTTACCTGAACAATAAAAAAAATTACACATACGACATACTCACATAACTGAATGAAAAAACGGACCGTCCGTTTTGAAATAAGCGATTGTAAATAATTGTTTGCTTATACAAAGCTTGGACCTCTTGTTTAACATGCCAAAATCCCGAAAAAAGCACCTGGATGAACTCTTACACGGATGTTTCGTTCTTGGCATTTTCGCATAACTGTATACGTGTACGATAACAGAATCGGTACAATTTGTCAAGGATATAATCGATATTCGTAAACTTTCCCGGATTTTTAGAGGTAAAAAAGAGGGTTGAATATCCGATTTTATGTAAATATAAAAGGTTCTGCGCGTGCAATTCTTCACGGTCGCCTGAGGGTCCTATAAACCTCGTCTTGGGAAAATGTAAAAAAATGCCGCGTCCTTACGTTGCGTAAAAACGCGGCTGGGTACAGTTATGCGAGTATCGGTCTGTATAGAGCCTTGAATGCGTGGCAAGGCTCCTGAAACCGCAATCGCCGATGATTTCAAACCACCCTCTTTTTTTCCTTGTTGTCAAATACTTTATGGGGCTATGCATTTATAGGCACAAATAGCCCAAAAATAAACCAATATCGATAATAGAAGAAGCTGTTTGTATTGTCAATAGCAATTTTCTTTTTTTAAATATTTGTCTTATCGGTTGCTTACATATATTAGGAGAGGATTTAATAAAAACTGTATTTTGAAGGATTATTGGCCTTAAAATCCGGGTAATGTAAGTAAAAAAAGATTTTCACAATCACGAAAGTTACATTTATTTGTCAAATAGCTTAATTGGTAAACTCGGAAAGTCAGTCACAATTCCCTGTATATCAAGTCCTTTAACATCCTGAATCTGGTCTTTCGTGTTCAGGGTCCAGACGCAGACTTCCACTTTTTTTCTTCTGCAACGACCGATAAATTTGGGTTCTGCGATTTTTCTTTCGCCTTGAAAAACCGGAATCTGAAAAACACAGGCCGGCGGATCGATCAGGTGCCCAAGCGGAGTGGCGGAGATGATATAAAATGACTTGATTTCACTTTTTGTCGCCACCGTTTTTACTTCCGGCATCAATTTGCGGAACCGGTGGATCAATTTTTCATTTCGGCTGCCCGCAAGGATCGTTTCCTGGCGGTTAAATTGGTCTATTGTTTGTGCCACTTTGTCTGCGAGTTCGAGATTTTCGCCTTTCAACTCGATAATCATTCGCACATTTTCAAATGTATCAAACGCTTCTTCAAGCGTGGGAATTTTCATCCCTTTTCCTCGATAAAGATATGGATCCTCAAGATTTGGGTCTGCGAAGTGATAGCCGGCATCAAATGTCCTGATCTCTTCGAGAGTAAGATTCTCGACACCTCCCCGGCCGTTGGTAGTAAGAGACACATCCCCATGCTCGATGAGAACGATTTTGCCGTCCCGGGTCAGTCGGGCGTCCGTTTCAATGACATCCGCACCCGCGGAAATCGCGTGGGCGAATGCTTCGAGGGTGTTAGCCGGACGCTCACCGCAGCCGCCCGCGCGGGCGATGACGGCGTAGGGGTATTTCGTTTCAAAAAAGTCCGAAGAGCATTCCCGGCCCGATAATATCCCGGCCAATACCAAAGCCGCGCTACACAAAAACCATTTGCGAATCATTACTCAATGTCCTTATAAAAATTACCGATGCGATAGAATAACGCAGGATTATGAATTTCACAAGACCGTTTTCGATTTGGAAATGGAATGAGAATGCAGAGTTTTCTCGAAAATATGACCCATATTGTCGTCCTGGGCTGTCAAATGCTGGCAGTGTTCGTCATTTGTGTCGGCGTACTGCGATGTATGATTGTTTACGTCCGCGATGCCCTGATCGGGACCGGCGCTCACCAGGCGATACAGGACAGCCGCATGGAACTGGGCCAGGCCTTTTCGCTCGGCCTTGGGCTGCTGATAGGATCGAGTATTTTGAACACTGCGATTGCGCCTTCCTGGAACGAGATCGGCCAGCTTGCCGCGATTATCGCCATCCGGACAACATTGAATTTTTTCCTGTTGCGTGACCTTTCCGCACAGATTGATACCCGAAAAGCCGTGGAAGTAGCCAAGTACTGGCCGTTTGGAAGAAGAAAAACGGACAAGGCCGCTCCCGTCAATTCCCCCGCGGCGTCTGTTGCAGAGCAAACCCCTGAAGAATCCTGCGTGGTTGACAGCGAGCACAATGAGCCCGCAGTTGTCGTCTAAGACTCAAGCGAATTACCCGCAAGATAAGTTTTGCATATCTCGACCAGGCTTTCAGTCCGCCTGCGGCTGGGGTTCGAATCGGCAGAATCTTTCTTTGCTTGTGCCACGGCGGATTCGACCACGTTTCTCTGTTCGGTACTGAGAATGAAAACGATCGGCTCGGGAATCTCGGCAGGGGGGCTGAGATTACTCGGGGCAGGATGTGCCGCCGCTTCGATTGCTCTTTTTGAAATGGATATCAGTTTTTCGAGGGTCTTGCGTGATTGCGGGAGAATTTTTACCAGGTCACGGATATCACAATTTTCATGCAGTTTTGCAATCAGTTTTGCTTTTGCAGTCAGATCATCTTTGCCGCTGATGCGGTTAAGTGTCGCCAGCAGCACGCGAGCCTGGTCATCATCGACCTGCCATACGCAGCACTGGACGCGATTGATCCCAAGCTCTTGCAATGCTTCGAGACGATGGCAGCCGTTTAGGATTTCGTATTTGCCGGGTTGGTTCTCGACGCGGCGAACGATTAGCGGTTCATAAAAACCGCCTTGCCGGATCAGTCGGACAAGCCTTCGGTGTCCTGACTTGCTCATTTGGTTTGCACGCTCGGGATGGGGGATCAGGTCCTCAATTCCAATTTCGATAAACCTTTGTGTTTGGATTGCTGTCATTTTTTTCTCCTATTCAAATTTCCATTGTGCATCCGGATTGATCCAGTAGTAATACACCGGCCGGGTACCGAGCTGTTTGAGTACAAAGGCGGTTCGACGGGGTGAATCCTCCATGTCCCCTTTGTGACGGTACGCACTTAAAAAACGCTTTATCTGCCGGTCAACGAGTCGGCGGATTTCCGGTTTTCCTTTTGCGAGTCGATCATGTACCTTTTGCGGGTCGAGATACTGCGCCGGTTCGGTTCCCGCATAGGCGAGCGTTTCGATCATCGTTTTCTTTTTTGCCGTCATGGGTGCTGCTACGCGTTTCATTCCCGCTTTTTGAAAAAACGGATTCACACGGCCCATCACCGCCGCCGCCTCGATCACCTTTACTTGCGAGCGGGGCAGGGTCTCACGAACCAGCCTGGCGGCCAGGCCCAGGCCGCGATATCTCGGATCAAGTACAACTCGACTGATACAACGGATATTGGCATTGACAAGCCTGGTTTGGAGTTGGGTGCTTGCCCCGGCCGCGATTTGATCTGCGAATACGTGTTTACGCGGAGCGAAATGGATTTGCGGCATCCGGTAAACAATCACCCCGACAGGGTCCGAGAAGATTTTACGAATCGGATGTTTCTCGCGGAGAACAAAAATCGAAGTATACGGGCCCATCTCACCCGATCTGTAATGATACCCGGCCAGGCTCAGGTAATCCTCCCGTTTGCCCGGTTCGATGACCAGGTATCTGCCAAGCGTACAGGGCCGAGCGACCTGACAGTTTCGCCGCAGATTTTGCGGTCTTGCCGGGGCCAAAAGCCGCCTTTTCACGGGCCGATCCGGATTGAATTGAGCCCGATCCTGCCTTTTTGATCTGATTGCGGGCTTTTTTGAGCCAATCATACTGTTTTTTTCTTTCCTTGATTCCATGCTTGCAACAATCCTCCTCTTAGATATAATGGATACAGTTTTATCTTTGACCGGCTGTTAAACGTGGAGACGCCCATGCAGGCACTCGACATCATGAAGACCGACCTGATTACCGTCAGAGATTCCGACCCTATCTTTAAAGCCGTTCGTGCCATGGTCGATTACAACGTGACCGGTCTGCCTGTAATTGATGCCAAGGGGAACCTGATCGGCATTATCAGTGAAAAAGATGTCCTCGCTCTGCTTTATGATTTCGCGGATATGGGCCACCGCGTGAGCGATTTTATGAGTACACAAGTCGTTTCCTTTGAAAAAAATACCCCGCTCGATGAGATTGGCCATTGTTTTGAGCAGAATAAATTCCGCAGAGTTCCCATTCTCGATGAAGGCAAGCTCATCGGGATTATTTCCCGAAAAGACGTGATCAACTGGATCCAGAGAAACCGAAAACACAAACTCATGTAGCCTTATGTTTGAAACCCGAAAAATCATGACGGCAGATCCCATCTCGGTCACGCCGGAAACTCCCGCCGACAAGGCATTGGAGATCCTCGTCGATAAGAACATTACCGGGCTGCCCGTTGTGGATAAAGACCACAAGCTGATCGGAATCGTTTCAGAGAAGGACCTGCTTTCTCTCCTGGACCAGGACCGCGACGGAAAAGTTGCCGATTTTATGACCGAACAGGTGACGTCATTTGATGTAAATGCGGATGTGATCGAGATTTGCCAGTCATTGATTGCAAATGATTTTCGCCGGGTGCCCATTACTGAAAACGGAGTGCTGATCGGCGTCATTTCCCGCAGAGACCTGATTAAATTTATTATCGAGCCCATCGAACCTTCCGAATAATCCCCTCATAATCCGCAGGGTTTGTAAATAACCTTCCCAGGGAGATTCTCCTGCTTGATGACCAGTACCTCCGGGCACAGCTCCGCGATCAGGTCATCGTGGCTTGACGCGAGTATGAATACCTTTCGTTGTTCATCCGCCAACCGTCTGACCTGGTGAGCTGTATTTAGAGCGGTAATCCTGTCCAGCGATGAACAGAATTCGTCCGCGAAGACGATCTCGGCCGGGTCCATGAGCAAATGAGCGAGCCGGGCTCGGTATCGCTGGCCTTCGCTTAGCACCTGAACTTTTTGGATTGCGCAAAACGGGTCGCTAAGTCCCGCCCGGCAAAGTGCAGACATCGCTCGCGGCGTGGGCTTATCGAAAGTATCAATGAGCGGCAAGCACGGATTCAGTGCAATTTCACCCAGCCGTTTTCGTTTGAATAACTTCATATGGTCAAAAAGGGCGTTTAGCAGAACGCTTTTGCCCGCTCCGGATGGGCCGGTGATAAAGCAAATCTGTCCGGTTTGAATCCGGAAATCTACGGAATGTGTCAGTCGCTGTTTTCCCAGGCATTGTGTGTCGATCCCGAACATCTGGATGATCTCCCGGCTGGCCCTTCCCGCGGGTGTGGAATGCGGAAAGCATTTCTCGACGTGGCAATGATACTGTTGCATGCATTCCCTCCTTCAAAATGGTTGATTTGAGTTATTTCAGGACCCGACAGGAATAAGTCGTTTTGTCGATCCGGCCGGATTTCGGTCCGGATGGGTCTTTGGGGTATCTGAGAGCTGCTTCATCACCCGGATTTTATTGACGATTTTTTTGACCTGGTAGATCGTGAGTCCTGTTCGGCGGGCGATATCTTTTTGCCGGTGCCTGTTGAGGAAGAAGTCCCTTGCGATGGATATTTCAATCTCGCTGAGGCAATGGCGGTTTTGCAGGCAAAAGCAAAACTCTCCTTCGAGGAGCCGATTTTTGAGTTTGCGGAAACGCCGGCCTATTGTGGATTCATTTTGTCGGGTCAATCGCGCGATCTCGCTGAACTTCAGGCCGTGTTCGAGTACCATTTCCATCAGTGACCGGTCCGGACCGCTTAGCAAGTCCATCCGATTTCGCAGACGGTCGACCTGGCGGGCAGTGGTATGAGGAATCCGGATGAAACGGTCGTTTTTGCTCACATTGTGAAAATCAAGCGTTACTCTGTCCATTATTGTCCCTCCTGACAAATAAACTAACATAATTACACATTAAAACGTCCTAAAGTAATGCTGTAAATAAGTTAAAGAACATTATTAATGTATGTTAGATATATATCTAACAAATATAATGATACTCCATATCCGTATCGGGGCAAGTGAAAAATTCAGAAATTTTTAAAAACCGGTTTCAGACTCAATGCGCATCGAATATTAAGAAAAAATACGAGGAAAACTGGATAGGAAAATATTGGAAATGGAGAGAAAAGCCCTATTTTTCCTGCAGGAGGAACCTTTTAGCGTCATTATCCCACACAAATTGAAAATCGCCGACAGCACTGGGTACGCCGTCAGGAAAGTATTCATTGGTATCAATTGCATTGTCCGCTTCCGTTTGGCTGTTGGGGTAGCTGCCCTCGCGGACAAAATACTGTTCGACGGCTGTGTTCATGTGGTGGAGGTTCTTTTCATTGACCTGGACGTTTGTGGACTGGACGCTTTGAGCGATTCTGGGTATTGCGATCGCGGAAAGGGCTGCCAGGATTAATACAACGATCAACAGCTCAATCAGTGTTACACCTTTATTATTCATAAATCAGTATCCGGAAACTCCATTTCGGCTTTTCAATTCCTGGATCTACCTGAAAAAGTATCGTATTCTTCGGACATATCGGCCAATCTCTCGGGCAACTTCGCTGAAATCTATAGCAAAACAGTCCAGATACAGCAGGGAATCCTTCTCGATATTTTGTGGCCGCCTGCTGAGCCTGAATT
The DNA here is from genome assembly GCA_964454745.1 of uncultured Pirellulales bacterium. Classification (GTDB taxonomy): domain Bacteria; phylum Planctomycetota; class Phycisphaerae; order Sedimentisphaerales; family Anaerohalosphaeraceae; genus CAYVUI01. The sequence continues at coordinate 25,194 of CAYVUI010000027.1, forward strand.
CCTCAAGGATTGCCCAATTTATCGGATTATATAGAACAATACCCGGATATTCATAGTACAAAAACTATAATAGATCACTTCTTTTCACCGTGCCGTCATGTTGTAAGGCTTCTCCTCCTTGGCCTTACGACGAAGTGACGGCACATTTTTTTCTAATTTAGTAGTTTTTCCTCGAAGTATCGGACTTTTCCGCTGGTTTTGCTTTGGTCATTTTCTAAAAAATGATATAATTCGAAAGCTCGGGAGTGAGTTGTGAGATACAAGGATTGCGACAGGGACGGTAAGCGATGCAGACATATATCAAGTTAAAAAAGGTCCCAATATGGCTTTTGTTGACTTTTTTAATGGTTGCGTCACCTCTTTGGGCCGATTCTGCCCGCCAGATTCTTCTGATTAATTCCTATCATGATACCTATCCCTGGTCGCATAACGTGTCGGCCTCGATCTTCCGTTCTTTACAGCAAAGCGAGTTTGAGGTGGAACTTCACCGGGAGTATTTGGATTCCAAGCGTTTCGAACCGGAGGAAGTTTTCCCTGCTTTTTATGAGCTGTTAAAGAATAAATTCACTGAACATGCCTTTGAGGTCATCGTGCTGGTAGATAACAACGCCCTGGCTTTTTACCGGCAGTACGGTAAGGATCTTTTCCCGGGAGTCCCGGTGGTCTTTTGCGGGATCAATAATTTTACTACGGATATGCTCTCGGGCCTTTCCCATATTACGGGGGTATCAGAGAACCCGGATTTTGCGGGAACCATCGAAACGATCCTGAAACTCCAGCCGCAGGTCGAGACCATCGCGTTTGTGACCTGTACCGTTGAAACGGCGAAAATCCACCGGGTGAATTTTCTCACGGCAGCCGGGCCCTTTGCCAATCGGGTTGATTTTCTTGATCTGCATGAAATGGTTCCTTCGGAACTGATGACATCTCTTTTCAATCTCAAACCGGAAACGTCTGTCGTTGTTACCTTGTCTTACCAGAAAGACCCCGAAGGAACGACTTATGACGTCGAAGAAACCATACGATTAATTGCCGAATCCGGACTGCCTCAGTATTCATGCTGGGAGCAGTATCTGCACCCCGGCGTGGTCGGCGGAATCATGGTTGACGCCAATACACATGGTTCGCAAGCTGCCGAGATGGTGTTGCGGATTCTCCGGGGAGAGCAAGCGGAGGATATCCCTGTCGAAAAATCAAGCAGCCAGGCGATTTTTGACTATCAGCAACTCATAAAATTTGGAATTTCTCCTGCGAATCTGCCTGAGGGGGCACAGATCCTCAACAGTCCGGACGTTTTCTGGAACAAATACCAGGAGTATCTCCTTGCGGGAACTGTGATTATTCTCGTAATGCTGGGACTGATTCTTTTCTTGATTGCAAATGTTCTGCGAAGAAAACGAACACAGCAGACTCTTGAAGCGATTCTGAATTCCCTGCCGGACCTGGTTTTGATGCATGATTATACCGGGAAGATTTTATTTGCGAACCCTGCGGCGGCGGCAAGGCTGGGGTATGATCACGAGCAACTGATGAAAAAAAGTATTTCAGAGGTTGAGGAACCCGAATTTGCGAAATCCTACTCCGATCGTATGAATTTTGTCCATCAACATGGAAAACACGGTCGGCAGGGGCAATATGTATCTCGGGCAGGTACGGTGTTCGATGTGGATACTAAGACATCCCAGGTGTTGTTTGATTCGAGGCATGTTGTTCTCTCAGTGGCTCGCGATATCACGGACCTAAAACAGACTGAATATGCTTTGCGGGAGAGTCAGTATCGTCTGAATATTCTCTTTCAGCAGGCTGCGGATGCCATTTTTTTGTGTGACCGCAAGGGCCGGCTGATTGAAGTCAATGAGCAGGCCTGCCGTTCGACCGGGCATACCCGGCAAGAGCTGCTGACCATGTATGCAACGGATGTTGATGTAGAAACGACGACTCCTGAGGCTCTTGAAAGATTTGTCGAGCAGTTGCTGCAATCGGGGGAGTCAGTCATTGTTGAAACCCGACACCAGCGAAAAGACGGATCCAGTTTCCCTGTCGAGATGACGCTGTCTCCGCTCGAAACACCTGGCCAGCCCTGTGTGATGGGAATCGCACGTGATATTACAAAGCGAAAAGGGGCTCTCGAAGCTCTTGAAGAAAGCAACCGCATGTTCCGCGGTACTTTTGAGCAGGCGGCGGTGGGCGTGGCTCATGTTTCGCCGGATGGTAGTTTTACGCGGATCAATCAGCGTTTCTGTGATATCGTTGGGTATACGCATGAGGAAATGGTCGAGAAAACTTTTCAGGAAATTACTCACCCGAAAGACCTGGATGCCGATCTCGCTTATGTAAATCAGCTTTTTGAAGGTGAGATCGAACACTACTCGATGGAAAAGCGATATTTCCATAAGAAGGGCCATGTCGTATGGGTCAATCTTACCGTAGCCCTCATGCAGAGAGAGGATGGCAGCCCTGAATATATGATTTCGGTGGTGGAGGACATCTCTGACCGCAAAGCTGCCGAGCAGGCATTGCTTGAAAGTGAGGTAAGGTTCCGGGAACTGTTCCAGAATATGGACAGTGCCGTTGTGATCTACGAGGCGATCGACGACGGACAGGATTTCATCTTCAAAGATATTAACCCCGCGGGAGAGAGAATCGGCCAGACAAGCCGGGAAGATCATATTGGAAAAAGGATTCTGGATGTGTATCCCGGGTTGAAGGAGTCCGGCCTGTTTGACGTCATTCAAAGCGTATGGAAAACTTCTAATCCTGAAAAAGTCCCGGTTACGGCTTATGAGGACCAGAGCCTGTCTCTGTGGATAGACAGTTATATCTGTAAAATCCCCACCGGGGAAATTGTTGCGGTATATAACGACATTACGGAACAAAAACAGTCCGAGCAGGCACTGCTTGAAAGTGAAGTTCGCTTCCGGGAACTGTTTGAAAATATGGGCAGCGGCGTGGCCGTTTATGAAGTGCAAAATGACGGGCAGGATTTCATTTTCAAGGATATCAATCCCGCGGGGGCAAGGATCGGTCAGATTCCAAGAGAAGAGCACTTGGGTCGAAATGTTCGGGATGTGTATCCCGGCCTTGCAGAGATCGGGCTGATCGATGTATTTCGTAATGTCTGGGAAACCGGCAATCCCCAGCACCACCCCATGTCGGCTTACGAGGACGAAAGAGTTTCGCTCTGGGTAGAAAATTATGTATGCAAACTGCCGACCGGTGAGATTGTGGCCGTGTATGATGACATCACCGAGCGAAAACAGGCGGAGGAGGCACTTCGCGAAAGTGAACAGCGGTTCCGTAACTTTATTGAGCTTGCCCCGGACCCGATCTTCATCCATGACCGGGAAGGGAAGATTCATGTGACTAACCAGGCTGCGTGCAATACCCTCGGCTATGCACCGGAAGAGCTTGCACAAATGAATATCATCGATGTGGAGGCTGCTTTAAACTCTGTTGAGGATGTGCATCATGTTCTTGACCAGGTTCATGAAAAAAAGACCATGATTACTTATGGGCAGCATGTAAGAAAGGATGGTTCGACATATCCCGTTGAAGTCAACCTCGCTTGCCTTGGCGGAGACAATCCGCATCTTGCCCTTGCGATGGCCCGTGATATTTCAGTCCGGCAAAAATATGAACAGGAAATCCGGGAAAGCGAACAGCGGCTTAACAGTATCTTTACCTCTGCCCCGGTGGGGATCGGGATGGTGGTTAACCGCGTCCTGACCCGCGTCAATGACCGATTCTGTGAGATTACCGGGTACAGTTCCCAGGAGCTGTGCGGAAAAAGTGCCCGGATTCTGTATCCAACCCAGGAGGATTATGATTATGTCGGGAAAGAGAAATACCGTCAGATCGGTGAAAGGGGGACCGGCTCGGTCGAGACGCGGTTCCGTAAAAAGAACGGTGAAATCATTAATGTGATCCTCTCGTCCACGCCGCTCGATTCGGAGGACTGGTCCAGGGGGGTCACCTTTACAGCAATGGATATCACCGCTCGAAAGAAAATGGAAGACGAGCTTCGCCAGAGCGAACAGCAGATTCGCAGTGTGTTCCGTTCCACCCCGGTGGGCATCGGGCAGGCAAAGGATCGAATCATTTTGCGCGTCAATGACCGCCTCTGTGAAATGATAGGTCGTTCGAGCGAAGAGCTTCTCGGGCAGGATACAAGCATTTTATATCCCACGCAGGAAGAGTATGAGCGGATAGGCAGGGAACACTACCATGATATCCGTGAAAAAGGGATTGCGCAGTCGGAGTCGCAAATCATGAGAAAGGACGGCACGATACTGGACGTGCTGATTAGTTCCGCTCGGCTGGATGCCCATGACCCGGCCAAGGGGATTACTTTCTCCATCTCCGATATCACAACGATTAAGAGTGTTGAAAAAGAGCTTCGGCGAAGTGAGCAGCTTCTTCGTGATACCGGACGTATCGCCAGGATCGGGGGTTGGCAGTTGGATTCACAAACCCGTCAACTGACCATGACTCCTGAGACACGTGAGATCCATGAACTGGAACCTGAACAAACGATTACCCTTGAAGAGGCGATCGATTTCTATGATCCTCAAGCGGTTCCCGTGATTCGCCAGGCGGTGACCGAATGTCTTGAAAACGGCGTGCCCTTTGAACATGAACTTGAATTTATTACTGCCAAAGGCCGTCATATCTGGATTCATGCCGAGGGACAGGCATACCGCGATGCAAATGGAGATATTGAGCGTATCGGCGGTACTTTCCAGGATGTGACCGACAGGGTATTGGCCCGGAAGGCGATTGAGGAATCGGAGGAAAAATATCGTTTGCTCTTTGAAACCAGTGCAGAGGGTGTTGTCATCATGGACGAAGCAGTGCGGGATGCAAATCAGCGGTCACTTGAAATGTTCGAAGTGACGTATGACGAGATGATCGGAAAAGCACCCTGGGAGTTGTCTCCTGAAACACAACCGGATGGCAAAGATTCAAAGATTGCGGCATTTGAATTCATTGAAAGAGCGATGAAGGGTGAAACGGTTAGTTTTGACTGGACTTCGCGCAGTGTAAAAGGAAGGCTTTTTGATGTTATTGTTACGCTAAAGCCGCTGGTTATAAGAGGCCAACAGCTTTTACTGGCCTCGATCAGGGATATTACTGATCGAAAGCAGGCCGAACGGGAAATTCGCGAGACCAGCCATCGTCTCAGCAGCATCCTTGACAGTATCAGTGACGGCTTTTTTGCCCTGAACGAAGACATGATTGTTACTTATTATAACAGTGCGGCGGAACGGCTGCTGAACAATCCTGCTGAAAATGTCATCGGAAAAAAAATATTTGAAGAATGCTTCCCCGAGGCGGCAGGTTCGGTTTTTGAGGAAAAATACCAACAGGCTCTTGAAAGCAAAGAGATGCTGATATTCGAGGTGTATTTTGATACGCCGCCGTATGAGAACTGGTACAATGTTCGCGTGTATCCTTTTGAAGACGGCATCAGCATCTACTTCCAGATTACGACCGAGCAGAAACTGGCCCAGGCCATGATTCGTGAGAGTGAGAAAAATTATCGAACACTCGTGGAAAATCTCCAGGAAGGAATCTGGCGTTTTGATCAGGAAGACCGTACGACTTTTGTCAACCCCGCGATGGCTGAAATGCTCGGTTACGAACCGGAAGAAATGATGAATAAAACCCCTGATGAGTTTATCCTTCCTTCGGAATATGAGCAGTTGATACAGTTTACGAGACAGATTCATGAAGGCATGGCGGTTCGGGCGGAATCGACGTATCTGCACAAAGAAGGCGACTGGGTTTCCATGCTGATTAACGCGGCCCCCTCCTTTGATGAGCAGGGCAACTACAAGGGCATGCTGGCGGCGATGACGAATATCTCTGAGCGCAAAGAACTCGAACACCAGCGGGAAAGCCTGATGAGAAATCTCGAACTCAAAAACAAGGAACTCGAGAGTATTATTTATGTCGCCTCCCATGACCTCCGCAGTCCGCTGGTCAATATCCAGGGCTTTAGCAGTGAACTGGTTACCGACTTCAAGGAAATGCTTGGCATCCTGGCGAAAATCGAGATTCCGCTGAATCAGCGGGCCGTACTCAATGAAAATCTCCTGCGCAATATTCCGGATTCTCTTAAATACATTACGATGAGTGTCAAGAAAATGGATATCCTGCTGCGGGGCCTGCTCAAGGTCTCCCGGATGGGACGGGCAACGATCAATCTCCGCAGAGTGAATATCAATCAGCTTCTGGAAGAAGTCATTGCGTCCCTGCAGTACCAGATTAACAAAACGGACGCTGAAGTTGTCATTCAGCCTGATATGCCCCGGTGCCAGGCCGACTATACACAGCTTACGCATGTCTTTTCCAATCTCATCGACAATGCCGTGAAGTATCTTGATCCCTCACGTTCCGGGCGGATCGAAATTTTTGGTGCCGCCGAGGATTCCATGGTGACCTATTGCATCCGGGATAACGGGATCGGCATCAGCGAAGGCCACCAGGACCGGATATTCGAGATTTTCCATCGTCTGGACCCGTCAGGTCCGATTCAGGGGGAAGGACTGGGCCTGACCATCGTCAAACGCATAATTGACCGCCTCGGCGGGACGGTTACCCTCGAGTCTGAACCGGGGCAGGGCACGTCATTCTATATCACTCTGCCTACTGCCTGACGCGGCCCAGCAGCCCGTTTCCACGGAAACGGACACACAAACTTGCTATTTTCCTGCTGGTACGGTATAACTCCACAATCGGGTATGAAATGCTGTGATGCCCAAGGCGAGGCGGGCAGCGGTACACAATCAATACGAAGAAAGGTTATCCGGAAATGAGATTTTCACAAACACTGATCCCCACCGTAAAGGAAGTGCCTGCTGAGGCGGAGGTTATCTCTCACCAGCTTATGATCCGTGCGGGCCTGATGCGGAAACTTGCATCGGGAACGTATTGCTACCTGCCGGCCGGCTGGCGGATTCTGCTAAAAATTATGAATATCGTTCGCGAAGAAATGAACCGTTCCGGCGCGCAGGAGCTGCTTCTGCCTTCCGTTCAGCCGCTCGAACTCTGGCAGCAGACCGGACGGGACAAGGATTATGGACCCACAATGGCGAAATTTACAGATCGCCACGGCCGTGAAAATGTCCTTGCCCCTACCGCCGAGGAAGTGATTACGCACCTGACCGCGGGGCAGATTAACTCGTATAAACAGCTCCCGATCAACCTGTACCAGATCAGCTTTAAGTTCCGCGACGAGTTTCGTCCACGCTTCGGCGTGCTTCGCAGCCGCGAATTCATTATGAAAGACGCCTACAGTTTCCACCCAGACCCCGAATGCCTGGATAAGACCTACTGGCTCATGTACGAAACGTACGAACGTATTTTCCAGCGATGCGGGCTGGAATATGTGGTTGTCGAGGCGGAAACCGGTGAAATGGGCGGCTCGGGCTCGCATCAGTTTACCATCCCCTGCGAAAACGGCGAAGATGTGATCGTCTACACCGAGGATTCCAAACGCGCCTGGAACATCGAGAAGGCCCCGGTCGACCCAATGCCCCAGGCACCGGCGCTAAAGGGGGAACCCACCCTGACCGAGGTGCAAACCCCCGGTGTCGGCACCATCGAGGATGTCTGTAAATTCATGAAGACCAAACCGCCGCAGATGGTCAAGACCCTGGTCTATCAAACCGAGGACGATAAGACCATCGCCGTTCTGGTCCGCGGCGATCACGATGTTAATGAAGAAAAACTTACCCAGGCCCTCGAGGGCAAGCCCCATGACCTCGCTGAGCCGGATGTGATCGAGAAGGTTACCTCCGCCGCCGTTGGCTTTGCCGGCCCGGTCGGTCTTGCCCAAAAGGTGGATGCGGTACTGATCGACCATGCCGTTGCCGCGATGCGGATTTGTGTATGCGGGGCGAACAAAACCGACTATCACGTTAAAGGTGTTGTGCCGGGTCGGGATTTCCCGCTGGAGGGGCTCAATATCACCGTGGTCGATATCCGAAACGCTGCCGAGGGCGATACCTATAAAGGCAAAAAGCTGCTGTTCCGCCGCGGCATTGAGGTCGGACAGGTCTTTAAACTCGGTACGAAATACGCTAAAAAGCTAAGCTGTAATTTCCTCGATGACCAGGGCACGGAGCAGACCTGCCTGATGGGCTGCTACGGCATCGGCATCAACCGTATCCTCGCCTCGGCTATCGAGCTGTACAACGACAACAACGGAATGATTCTGCCGGCTTCCATCGCGCCCTGGCAGGTGATCGTCACCCCGGCTGGCGAAACCGAAGAGATTCAAGCCGCTGCCGAAAAAATCTATACTGATCTGCTCGGCAGGGGGGTAGAGGTTCTGCTCGACGACCGCGACGCACGCGGCGGCGTCAAGTTCAAAGATGCCGACCTGCTCGGAATTCCCGTGCGGGTCACCATCGGCAAAAAAAGCATTGCTGAAGGCAAGGTCGAGATCAAGCTTCGCACCGAAAAAGACTTTGAGCTGATCGAAGTCGAAAAGGCCGCTGAAAAAGTCGCCCAGGTTATCGACGAAATGTTCCAGGCCCTCGTGCCCAAAGAAAAGAGTGAATGATATGACAAACGACCGTGTGTTCAATGATAATATAGACAAGCTTCGCGACCCAGATCGAATCGAGAGATACCAGCCGGCCGAGATCATCGACGCCTGCCTGATTGCCGCGCCCGCAAAAACCGTTCTGGATATCGGAACCGGTACCGGTCTGTTCGCAGAGTTTTTCACAAAAAGAAAGTGTGAGGTGACCGGTATCGACCTCAATGAGCAAATGCTCGAAGCTGCGCGGATGCATGTGCCAGGCGCGGTATTTGAGAAGGCAAAAGCGGAATCACTGCCCTTTGACGATGACAGCTTTGACCTGGTTTTCTTCGGCTGCAGCCTGCATGAAGTGGACGACCTTGTGGAGTCACTCACACAGGCTCGCCGCGTGGCGAAACAGGCTGTGATTGCCCTGGATTTTGAGTACAGGGACCAGGATTTCGGCCCGCCTTTGCATCATCGCATTCCGATGGAAAAGCTCAAATCCGCTTGCCAAAAGGCCGGTTTTGCCGATCTGACGGTCCAGCCGATCTCACAAATGGCCCTGTTCATTTTTCAATGTGAATCCGTGTAACACCTCAAGGAGGCCTCATGACCTTTCAAAATCCCGCGTTCCGCCGCTGCCTGGTTCTGGTTGTTTTGCTGGTTTCGCTGACCTGCATCTCCTGCCAGCCGGAAAAATCCGCTGATATCCAGACCCTCGCTCCCGAGCCGGCGACCCATTTCTACTTCGTCCAGATCACAGATACCCACCTCGGCACGTATGACCATAAACAGCGGCTGGAAAGGATCATCGAAGGAATCAACAAGCTGCCAATGCCTATCGAATTTGTCGTCGTAACCGGCGACCTCTTTGCCGATAACATCCTGACACCCGGCCTTGCCGAAGAAAGCCGGGAGCTGTTTGAAAGAGCCGATCCGCCCGTTCACTATCTGCCCGGTAATCATGATATCGATCCTCGCGATCTCGATAATACCGTAGGCGCCTACCGCGAACATTTCGGCGAGCTGTATACTTCCGCGGAGTACAAAAATGTCCGCTGCCTGTTTTTGTATACCGAACCGCTTCGCCGTACATTTGCATGGCCCGGGGTTGACCCGCTGGAATGGCTGGACCAGCAGCTTTCACTCGCTCCCGGCCAGCCGACGCTTGTGTTCCATCATGCCCCGAGTACGGATGACTTCTACAAGGGAAGATACCACGATAACTGGAATCCCAAAAACCGAGAGAAGTGGACAGCCCTGGTCAATTCCGCCAATGTCAAGGCCGTCGTTACCGGTCATTTTCATCGTCCGGAACTGCACTGGGCCGGAGACGTGCCTGTTTATGTCTCCACTGCTGTCGCTTCGTACTGGAAGAGGAGCCCCACATACCGAATCTACGAATACCGCGACGGCAAACTCGGTTACATCACCGAATACATGAACTAACTTGCCGGCAGAGTTTAGAACACGTACTACTGCTGAGCGGTAACCTCGAGGTTCGTCTTGTTCTGTTTGGCCTTCTTTAAAATTCGCTCCACGGCATCCCGGGCGGCGATACGGACAAATTCCTCATCATCTTTCATCGCAAGTTTACGGAGCTCCTTCATCACCAGCGGGGCCTGACCGGCCGGGGCATTTTCCAGCCCGATCATCTCAATGGATTTGATCGCCTGCAGCACCAGTTTCGAGCTCTTGTCCCGAAGGCATTCAGTCAAAATCGGGATTGCCGCACCCGAAGCGTCACCAAACTCGCCCAAAATTGACGCCGCGCGGATCTGGATATCCTCGCTTGCGGCATATTCTTCGAGATATTCCAATAGCTCCGGGATGACATAATCCTGTTCCGGGCCAATCCCCGCCAGGAGGTCCAGCTTGGTTACACTGCCTCCGCCTCGTTTTTCAACACATTGGATCGCCTCGGCGACATAACGCTTTTCTTCTGGCCCAAACTGCATCACGGCTGCCTTGCGGCACTTGCAGTCAATGTTCTCCAGGGCCGCCAGGATATAAGACAGCTTGCTCATCCCCGGTGTCTCAACGTCTGACATCGAGCGAATCAGTGGAATAATAGCCGGTTCCCCGATCCCCGTCAAAGCCAGCGACGCCGCCTGACCGACTTCTTCATCCGTACTCTTTAAGCACCCGATCAGCACGTCAATATGATCCGCGGCACCTAGCCCCATACTTCCGAAATAATCAATCGCAGCCAGTCGTACGTTCTTATTCTGCGTTTCGTGCAGGATTTTGCCTGCCTGCTGCATGGCGTCCTTATTTTCCAGGCCGACCGCCGTCAAGGCCCCCATTATTGCCACGCGGCTTTCCGGGTCACTGTAATTTTCGAGAGCTTTCGTCAGTGCTGCGCTGGCGCTGGAGCCGGCCTCGGGCGAATACAGCATCAGCGCCTGGGCCGCGGCAATACGAAGCTCCGCCGATTTATCCGTCACGCACTCGGCCAGGCCTTTTACCGCCGTACCCTTTTCGTCCCCGATGCGGGCCAGGGTCTGAGCCGCCCAGATACGATCCTCGGTCGAGTTATATTTTGCCAGGCCCTCCGAAACGGCATCCGATGCCGAAAGGTCCAGTTCATCAAGCGTATCAAGACTCCGAAGTGCCGCCACACGATTTTCTTTTACACGATCCCCAAGGGCCGCCTTTAGCCCTTCAACCACGCGTCCGTACGAACTGCCGTCGAGATCAACCTCATGGGCTTGCTTATAAGCGCTGATGGCCCTGAGCCGGACCGTCTCATCCCGGTCGCGCATCGCCTTGACCAGCGCCCGCGCCGCCTCGGGTTCTTTGGTTCCAAAATTTGCCAGACCGTCGGCCGCTGCGATGCGGATTTTGGTTTCCTCATCCTCAAGCGAGTCGATCAGGACATCCATCACGCCCGAACTCTTCTTGCCAAGCGCCTTGACCGCGATCAGCCGAATGGAAGGATCCTCATGTTCCGCAGCGCTGACAAGCCCCGCTGTCGTGTTGCCTTTTCCGGAAGCGAGCTTTTTCACCGCGTCCTCAGCTCTGAGGTTGGAATTCACACGCCAGGACAAAATCGCAGGTTGTGTTGCAAAAAACAGCAGGTAAACTCCACCGCCTAAGGCCAATATGACAGTAATTCCAAGAACAGCCAGTACGTTTTTCATGAAAAGTCCCTCCAATATGTTAATTTTGCCCTCAATTTTCGATCCTTTAATGTCTTTATTCGTTCCAATTAATACAATCATACGGATTTTAACGGGGAAAGCAAGTTATATTTCCGTTAGAAATCCGCAAATAAATACCCAGAATAGAAATATTAAGCCTGTTTTTACGATTTAAGTCAGGAAATATCCGCTTTTGCCGATTTGGTAGTTCACTTTTCTTTACAATTCTGTCTCGATCCGCTATCTTGTTTCTTTATGAAGAAACAAGCGGCAAAAATCAGCAGGCACAACCCTGACCGCGAGTCTGTCTCGATCGCGGAATTTGCCGCTCTGTTATCTCGTCAAACCCCCAAAAACGCCGCAAAACTCCTCGAAGAGCTGCTCACCCCAGCCGAAGTGCGTGACATTTCCCTGCGTTTTGCCTCTCTAAAGTGCCTGAGCAGTGGCCAAACCCAAAGGCAAATCGCCGCAAATCTGGGCATAAGCCTGTGCAAAATCACCCGCGGTTCGCGTGTACTCAAGGATACAAATTCAATTTGCTCTAAAATTTTCAATCCAACCAACAAGGAGAAAACAAATGGAAACTAAAATCATGCTCACGGAGAAGGATATTCCCCGGCAGTGGTACAACCTCGCCGCAGACCTTCCCACACCGATGCTCCCCCCGCTTGGGCCGGATGGAAATCCCATCTCTCCCGACATGCTCGCCCCTGTATTCCCGATGAATCTCATCGAACAGGAAGTCAGTACGGACCGCTGGATTGATATTCCCGAAGAGATTATCGATATCCTGTACCGCTGGCGGCCTGCACCACTTCGCAGGGCACGTTTCCTGGAAAAATACCTCGATACACCCGCCAGGATTTACTACAAAGACGAATCCGTATCGCCTCCGGGCAGCCACAAGCCCAATACCGCTGTGCCCCAGGCATGGTATAACAAGCAGTTTGGTATCGAACGGCTGACCACCGAGACCGGCGCCGGCCAGTGGGGTTCGGCACTTTCCTTTGCCTGTAAGCTCGTCGGCCTCGAGTGCAAGGTCTTCATGGTACGCATCAGTTTTGACCAGAAGCCCTTCCGCAAGCTCATGATGCAGGTCTGGGGCGGCAACTGCGTCGCTTCGCCCAGTACCGAGACCAACGCCGGCCGAAAAATCCTCGAAGAAACCCCAGATACCCCCGGTTCATTGGGAATTGCGATCTCCGAGGCTATCGAGCAGGCTGTGATGGATAAATCCGGCAAGACCCGCTATTCGCTCGGTTCCGTACTCAATCACGTCATGCTCCACCAGTCGATCATCGGGCTCGAAGCGAAAAAGCAGCTCGCATCAGTCGGTGAATCCCTGCCGGATGTCGTGATCGGCTGTGCCGGCGGCGGTTCCAACTTTGCCGGCCTGGCGTTCCCGTTTACGCTCGATAAGATCAACGGCGCCGAGATGGACATCATCCCCGTCGAGCCGACAGCCTGCCCGACACTGACCCGTGCCCCGTTCTCCTACGACTTCGGCGATACCGCGTGCACCACGCCGCTGATGGCCATGTACACGCTCGGCCACGCCTTCGTACCCCCGCCCATTCACGCCGGCGGGCTGCGTTACCACGGTATGGCTCCGCTGGTCTGCCAGTGCGTTGTAGAGGGCCTGCATACCCCGCGGTCGATCAACCAGGTCGAGTGCTACAATGCCGCCCTGACCTGGGCCCGCACCGAGGGCTTCATCTGTGCCCCCGAGACCAGTCACGCCGTTGCATGTGCCATCCAGGAGGCCGAAAAGGCCAAGCATGAAGGCAAGGAAAAGGTCATCCTCATGAACTACTCCGGTCACGGACTCATGGACCTAAAGGGCTACGAGGCCTTCCTCGCCGGCGAGCTGGACGCGGTGGAAATGTCTGACGAAGAGCTCGAAAAAGCTGAGGAAATTCTCAAATCCTACCCCGTTGCCGAGATGAAAAGTTCGGGCAAATGGAAAAGTACAAGGGCCTAAACTCCTGTATCCAATAGGGTTACAGTAATCAGGGGCGGCTGGGAACCCCAAAAACCTTGCCGCTCCGTTTTTTTTCACGCTTCCTACCTGAAATTGCAGATTTCCCTTGATTTGGTAAAATTGGTAAGTATAATGTTAGTCTTTCATTGGGTCGGTGCCCGAGTGGCTAAAGGGGACGGGCTGTAAACCCGTTGGCGCAAGTCTTCGCTGGTTCGAATCCAGCCCGGCCCATTTTGGGGGTTTTTCCGCCGTTTTGCGACATTCCGCAAGGTTCTGCATTTTCCTGCGAAAAGTTAACATTGAATATAATTCAAGGCAGCAGCCATTAAAAATATTTGGTAATGAACTTCTCGATTTCTTCCTGTTTAGAAGCATCGGTTAAAATGTTATACTCAATATTGTCAACCCTGCCGATCTGATCGGCGATGATATCGAATGTTTTATCAAAAGGTTCGTCCGACAGGTGTGAGAGAAGCTGTATTTTCTTGCCGGAATCCGATATCTTGTGAAACACATCCGGCCATTGCGTTAATCCCGGCGATCCGGCGCCGGGAATCCACTGAATCCCTTTAAGCGATTTGATCTCCAGCAGGCTGTCCAAATGCGGCAATTGGCCGGGGCCGTCGAGGTGGTAAAAGGCGTTTTCGAGTTTATCGCAAGTTGCTTTTAGTTCGGGTTTGACGAATTTGTCGAACATTTCCGGGCTGATCATATAACAGAAGTCACATTGCAGCATGTAGTGAGGTTTTTCCGAGAGGATTTGTGCCCAGCTGGAGTAGCCGGGATTGGTGCCGGCAGTGATCTGTTCCAGTTCATGGAAGTATTTCCACCACAGATCGTGACTTTGCCAGGTAAGATCTTCAACTTTCTCGGGGTGATCATACAGGTCAAGCAGAAGTTTTTCGCCGGGCCGGAAGGTCGAAAGTATATCGAGGTTGCCCCCGAGGTCGGTCATGCCAATCTGTACGCGGCCCTGCCAGCGGTTCGCAGCGGTTTGTATAATCTCGCGAAGCCTTCTGTACCAGGGATTTTCGGCATTATAATGAAAAAACAGGTCCTGAATCTCCTTGTCCTCGGCGGGATGGAACCAGACAGTGTTTTCACCATTAGTCAGTTTTGCGCCGAGGAATGCGGCGATGACGCCGGCTCCAAAATTTGGGAAAAAGTGGGGAAAGGCGTCACCAAAGTATTCAAAGCTGTTGAGGTATTGTTCGCAGTCGTCAATAACCTTATCAGCCGGGACTTCAAGGGGGTAAAAGGACTGGAAAAAGTGAAAATCGGTTTTGGCTTGGTCTTTTTTTATCCGGGCCTGTATGAGGGGGCGATTGAGGGTTCCGTCCCACCATTGATTGGAGTCGTCAATGATCTTTTGCCACTTTGAGGCTTTAAATTCAATACTCACCGTGATTTACTCCTGTATAAGGGACAAAGCTTTGTCGGTTTATTGTAGGATGCAGTTTGCAATCGTCAATTGCTTTGGGGCAATTTCGGCGAATCTTTAACAAATTACATCGTCGAGTGGTCTGCCCCTGTTTTCTGTACCAGTTCTTATGAGAATATTTCAAACTTAGTCTCCCTGTCTTGAGGAAGGGGGAGCGGAGCCTTGCTCAAGGCACATCACCGCGAACGCCGCCTGAGCCATATAATCCAGGCGGCTGTGCGGTCGGTAGTGATTATAATCCATTCGCCAGCGATCTGCAACATACGTTAATTCATCAATGTGTAAAAATAATTCGCGATTCAACAGATCATCCCTGAGCTTACTGTTAAACGACTCGAAAGAGACCTGGGATCTGTTACTGTGAATGTGATTGTGCGTGGGATCCAACGTAAGAATCTTCTTTGCTAACCTCGTACTCTTGATAAATTTTGCAGGGAAAAAAGTTCAGATTTGAAAATCACAAGAAAATCGTTTAATGTGTTTACAAAAAGAAACGTCGGAGAATCGAAATGGCTCAGGTAATTCTGGAGAAAGTTAAGAAAGTCTATGACGGCAATATCGTT